>JAUWQO010000158.1 GCA_030610995.1 Desulfobacterales bacterium | reverse complement strand
ATCTCGATACGATCTTCTTCGGTGAGTTGTCGGTACTCTCTCATAAGTGTTCCTTAACTGAGGTAACCAAATTGCGGTGAGAAAGTATAACAGCTCACCATAATTTTCGCGACTCAGTTGCACTTATGAGTTGAATCCGCTTTGCATTGAAAGAGAAAATGGGGGTGAAAGCAACATCTATACTGATCCACTGTTTGTAGATAGCAACAACAGTAACTACCATTTGCTTTCTGAAAGAGGAAGATATTGGCCCGAGCACGATATCTGGGTCCTCGACAAGGTCACCAGCCCCTGCATAGATGCCGGCGACCCCGATGCCAATTTTTCCGCCGAGCGAAACCCCAACGGCGGACGAATAAATATCGGCGCCTATGGCGGAACGTATTACGCCTCTATGAGCCGCTGGTGGCCTTTCGGCGATTTCAATCACGATGGCGTTGTGGATTGGAAAGATTTCGCATTGTTGGCTGATACCTGGCTTGAGTCCGCTCCCGATGCGCCTCACCTGCCGAATCCTCCCGCTCCCGCGCATACCCCCGACCCCTACGATGGAGCTACCGGTGTTGGTACGTCGCCTGTCCTGAGTTGGCAGGCTGGTGAAGGTGCGACAAGCCACGATATCTATTTCGGTATAACCCCTCCCGGTTTCTTACTGGGCAATCAAACCGGGACGTCTTTCATCCCCGGCTCTCTACCTGGCTCTACCACATTTTACTGGAAAATCGTCGAGGTCAATGCCAACGGCAAAACCCCCGGCCCAATCTGGACCTTTACGACCACTAACGGCGGCGGAACAAGATAAGAATCCACACGCATCAAATAGCTCATGCAGTTATTTGGTGCGGGGTATTCTGTCTTAATCACTCATCCACTCATAAACTTGTGCCCCTGTGCCTCAGGTA
This sequence comes from Desulfobacterales bacterium, assembly GCA_030610995.1. Lineage (GTDB taxonomy): Bacteria > Desulfobacterota > Desulfobacteria > Desulfobacterales > ETH-SRB1 > Desulfaltia. The sequence goes on along the minus strand of JAUWQO010000158.1, from coordinate 5,325 downwards.
ATAGGTACTCATCCACGCAATTCCCTCTCCTTGCCGCTCTCCCCTTCTGCCCTTCGTACTTCGCTCTTAGTACTTATCTATCCGCCCCCACCCCTATAGTTCCTGTCTTTAACTATTTTATTGTCTAACCGTTGTTGAGCAGAATTTAACGATTTTCAATTTTCTTTTTTAATGGAGCTTTGTCTTGCGGAATCTCTTTACCTTTTTAATATTGTTTCGGGCTTCCCTAACATACTCCCCTGAAATCTCAATACCCATGTAATTTCTTTCTAGTAACACCGCTGCCATTCCTGTTGTTCCAATGCCCATAAATGGATCTAGGATTATATCACCTTTTCTTGTGAACAATTTCATGAACCAGCTTGGCAACTCTAAAGGAAAAGCTGCACTATGGTTGCGGTTTGAACACGCCGTCGCAAAATGTACCATTGTCGTCGGTTCAATGTAGTGCTCATTTTCGAAATCTAAAACATTATGAGGATACACTTTCCTTTTATTTAACCAATTAGATACATTTCTACCAAACTTACTTTTCGTACCAGAAATTGTCCTAACGAAATCTTTATTTGTCATAGACTTAAATCTTCTTTTAGACCAATCGCCAATTGGCACTTTAACGGAATCTTGGTACATTTTAAATCGCTTGTTTTTCGTAAAATGTAGGCATCTTTCCCAGCTATCCCTGAATCTGTTAATCCATTTGCCAGGATGGCAGTTTTTCTTATACCAGCAATATTCCTCGGTCCATAACCAACCCTGTTCTTTCAAAGACAGAATCAATTCCAAGACATAAGTCTGGCGTTCTCCACCTTCAACATTTTCTTTGATATTCATAACGAAGGAACCATTTGTCTTTAGTATTCGGTAAAGTTCCTTCGATATTGGCAAGAACCATTCAACATACTTATCACCATGTATGCCGCCATATGTAGTTTTTCTCCTATCAGCATAAGGAGGAGATGTTATGATTAAATCTATGCTGTTTTTGGGGAAGCGAGTCTCTTCAGCAAGTCGCTTGGCACAATCGCCCTTATATATTATGTTTATTTGATTAGGTCTCATACTTTTTAGTTTATCAGATAAGAACCATGTGGTCCAGTCCTTTTAGATCTTATTTATTGTCGAAGCCAGTACAAAAGCCAAAGATTCATATGTCTGTGCCCATTCATGCTCATTTTTCATAACGTTCACATAGGGATCATTGATTATCCTAAGACCTTTCATATCAAACGCATTTCTGTCTTTGACAGGTAACAAGTATAGGTAATAACTTTGGCGGTAGAATCCAGCCTTTTCGATTTCATTTCTCGACCAGTAGAAACGATAGTCAATGAAAGACACCGCTTTGACTTCAATATATCTTGGGGTGGGTTTACCGTTTTCTGCAAGCTCTTCATAGCTTTTGATGTCATAACCAGCTCTTACATCATACATAGCCGTATGTTCGATTTTTTCCACAAGATGGGGATATTCACACAATCGCTGCTTTTCATATCCTAAGATTTGTATTTCCGCTGCCTTGCCAATTTCATCCTTTTTTTGCTGAACCCTAAGAAACTCTTCTGGTGATACTTGGTTGGATTGCTTAAATGCAGCAAACGTGGGTGAACAAGCTTCTGCTATGATATATTTTGTTTCAGTTGAATCCAGATATATGAATTCAAGGTCAATAAGGAAATTTCTCAGTCCACTATATTTGAGTCTTTGGGAAGCACTTGGTGTAAATTCATATTGTTTGTTCTTAAAATGGAACTGCGAAAAAAACTCATTCAGATACTCAGGAAAAGAAGTCTTTCGGCTTATGAAACAATCTATGATAAACTTCTTAACTTTTTCTTTTGGTCTTTGGACTTCTTTAAGGTCAATTAAGAATTCTTCGTATTTGGGTTTAAGTACTATCTGATTTTCTTTAGTTTCTATCAAACCTAATTCTTGCAGAAACTTAACAGTTTCGTCGAAATGTGTGGCGTTTCTCAGGTATGTCTTTTCGATAAATTCTTTCTGCAAAAGAGAAGACTTATTCACAATATCAGAAAATACTAATATATGTTGAACGGAAATTTTTTCAAATTCCACTATCATTTCTTAAAAAAGCCTTTCATAAGCTTGAACTTCATCATCTTCTTCAAACATATCAAGTGAATATATACTATAGTCTTCTTCTATTATGTCATACATCTTCTCGGCCTTTTGCTCTAGGTTGGCCTTTATATCTTGGTCAATTGTATTTTCGTATTGTAAGAAATAGTAATGAGCCTGATTTATCTCAGAACCTCCGACTCTATGAATTCTGTCTAATGATTGAAGGTATTGGGCACAATTATATGATAGGTCATAATATACTGCATGGTAGCATGTTTTATGGAGTGATATCGACTCTGCACAAGCAGCAGGATTGGCCACCAAAATATCTAAACCGCTATTAGCGTCTACAAATTCATCACGAATTTTTTCTCTGGTCTCTTCTTCGCTTACCGCAGTCTGTACGATGGGTGTGTCTCCATAAATTAACTTACAATAGAATCCAGCATCAGTTAAATAATTCTTTATTAACTTGAGGGTATCTATAAAATAAGCCCAAATTACAACTTTTTGTTTTGTTTCTTGTAGGTTGCTAACAAATTGTTTGAGATATTCCAGCTTTGCAGGTACTTCTAAATCGTCATAGTCGTATATCAATCTAGCCAAATCCGACTCATCAACAATGAGCTTCTCCCTGTAATCTTCAACTGCTTTGGATAATAATTTTGTGTATGAAACACACTGTCTCAGTCTGATGATTCTACCTTTTCTTAATGTTCTAACTAGATCAATATTTTTCAAATAATCTTGTTTTGAATAACTCCTAATCTTGTGCTGTATCGCATCATAGATTAATTTCTCGTATTTGTTCATTTTTAAAACATAGGGGGGATGAAATATGGGTTGTATCAAACCCAGCTCGGATTTCCTTACCCGATAGAACAATGGTCCAATACTTTCTTTAAGCATTTCTTTTGCAGATGCTGGGTCGTTACGTTCTTCGTGAATTTGAACTTTTATCTTGGTGTCTGAATCTATGGCCTCACCACCGGGCCACAAAAAGTCAAACAAATTAAATACATCTGTATAGCTTCTTGGTATAGGAGTTCCCGTCAATACACATCTGTATTGGGCATGTTCAGAAATACCGAGCACAGCATTTGCCCAGTTGCCTTCAATTTGTTTTATGTAATGTGCTTCATCTATAACTAAAAGTGCTTCTATTCCCTGTTGCCCTAAAAATGTTATCACTTCATTTTGGTCGTTTAGAAGTGTCTGAAAGGTGGTGAGATATAACTCTGCTTTTTGAGAGGCAGGGCTAAAATATTCGCCTTTTCTTTCGTCTGGATCACCACCTGCAAGAATTCTCCAGTCTGGTGGACGCCCAAAGGTTTCTTTAAATTCTGTTCTCCATGGCCCAAAACAGGCAGGTGGCCCAACTACGAACAATAAGTTAACTTTACCTTCAGATTTTAATTTTTCATAAACGCTTAGGATTGCCGTAGTTTTGCCGCTCCCTGGAACAGAAAAATTTGCCCCATTTCCAACTAAGTAAAGATGAAAGGCTGCCTTTAACTGATGTTCTTTAAGTTTCCTTGGGATGTTGTTATTAACAAATAAAGCAAACACATTAAATTGAACGCTATCAAAATTTCCGTCCTTATATTCTTTGCCTAAAGTTCTTATGTTCTCGAAGTTTTTGATTTTTGAATTTATTTTTGATATGTATTTTTGACAGGCTGGAGATAAAGAATAAAGTATCCCTCTCTTGTCAAAGTAATCGAGTACCTTTAACAATATGGAGTCTATTCTCTCAGAAGAAATTTCATACGTATTTTCTTTGGACCCCTTTGTAAAACCCCAAAAGTGAGTTATCTGACTGATTTGATTAGGCCTAAGTTCTTCTGAATATCCACTGATTATAATGCTATTTTTAGAAACGTTGACTAACACATTAAACCTTTATTTGGGAACCTTTCTTTTAGTGTTCCGGGTTTTTTTAGAGGTTGGAAACTTTTCTTTTAATTTTTTGATGTTTTTTTGATGATGATAAAACTCACTTTCTAATTCATCCGCACGGCCCTTAATCTCTCTTGTAAGTTTCATCGCTTTTTGGTAGTTTCCCTTAGTTATGGCCGATGGATCCATATCAGGGTGGTTAAGTTTTTTCAGGGCAGCTTCCAGTAGGGTCAATGGGTTTTCACGTTCCTTCTTATATTGTAAATGATCATAAGCTTTCCTAACTTGCCTAATAATGTCTTTGGCATGTTTTTCCCCCCAAAACTGATCTATTTCACGTTCCTTATACGGCTCTCCCTTTGAGTTTCGACGCTCTTTTTCCGGCAACTTTGTTTCGATATCCACAAGTTTAAGAAGCTCCTTCTTCGAATCTTTGTTTTCTAACAACTTGGGGAATTTTCTCATAGTTTCATGTGCCTTGGGCAAACCCGACAAACTCCGTTTTCTTATAATCTTGAAAGCAACATCCTCTATATCTCCAAGTTCAGTTTCGTTGATCTTAAGTTTCATGCGATCCTTCGGGTTGCTTAGTTTTTTATGTACTTTACTGGAATAATCGTAGAAAGCTTCCCAACGTCCTTCCGGGTCTCCAGGACCACTCGTAACAGTATCGTATAATCCTTCCCTGTTGAAATGTTTAAGGTATCTATCAATACATTCTAGGGGTTTGAGATAATCCTCTTCAAATTTTTTCTTTGCTCTATTAAATTCTTTTGTGGGCAGACTTGCATAAACTGGATCATCTCTTAGCTGTCTTACAAGACTCATTTCCATGTCAATTTTACGCTTTGTCGATAAGGCTATATTGAATTTAGAATACTCAGCCTTACCGTCATGTTGATGTTGATATCTATTTTCAATTTCTTCTAATTCTATAAGTGTTGGTGCACTCCCCTCATCACCCTCGCCTGGCAAAATAACTACTTTCATAGTTATAAACTGTGATTTGCCTTCTTCAGCTAACCTCTCCAAAACCATTTTTCTACGGTTACCGTTTATAAGGAATCCATCACAGGTGATAATGGCTGGTTCTCTTTGGCCTTCATGTTCAATAGCTTGCTTGAGTTCCTTTGTTTTTTCTTTGTCTATCTCTCTAAGAAAATCTCGTATAATCTTTTGTGCATTTTCGTCTCTCTCGGTTAATAAACCGTGCTCTTTTTCGTAACTGGCGACAGAAATCCTAATCCGCCCGTTATCCTTTCTGTATCGTAGTAATTCTGTTGGTACTTCGTAGACAGTTCTTTCTTTTCTGCGTCGAGCCTCATTTCTGAAGTTGATAACGGC
>JAUWQO010000108.1 GCA_030610995.1 Desulfobacterales bacterium | reverse complement strand
TTCCGGCAAACTCAATGGACCAAAAGTATAGCAGTGGGAAGTAAAAGTTTTATCGAAACAATCAAAGATAAATTGGGCATACTTGCAAAAGGACGGAAAATTCTTGAAAACGATGGAGGCTTTCAGCTTCGGGAAGAGGTGAAAACCAATATTGCCAATTTTGATATCAAAAATGACGATATTGGGGCTCAAAACGCCTATTATTGGGATATTAATAATAATATTTCAATTAGTTAACACGGCCCGACCCCATGGAAACCCAGATAATGAAAACGGCGATTAAACTTGCAGGTGAATAAAGACAAAGAAACCCTACGCCTCCTTATTCCCTCAGCCAAAGGCGGATTGCTTTCTGCCGGATTCATCCGGAAGCAGGCAGAGCAACAAAATAATCCAAAAAATCCAGTAAATCCTGCCTGCCCGCTTCTGGAGGGTCCAATAAAAACGAGAAACTTATAAACTGAAGAACGTCCCGGAAATGCCCCTATTCTTAGTGCCTTTGCGTGAGACAAACAAGTAATCAGCGTCCCCACAGCCCCACAACGTTCACAACGTCACGATTAAAGCTGTCCTTGTCGGGGGTGAGTTTGGCCGTAAAACGAGGAGAGAGAATAGCACAAGAGAACGACTACAAACTTATTGAGTCTTAGAGAGAATCTGGAAAACTAAAGGGCGTCCCCACGTCCCCCCACGTCCCCCAAACACATAACGACAACAGCAAAAGTGCCCCATCCATACGAATATGTTCATGACATGGTTGGATACAATTATCGGCTGCCAAATCTAAATGCAGCCCTTGCGTGCGCGCAACTGGAGCAACTGAACGCCTTTGTAGAAAACAAACGGGAACTGGCGAAGCTCTATCAAGATTTCTTTGCTTCTTTAAATATTCTCTTTATCAAAGAACCGGAACATGCCCGATCAAATTACTGGCTGAGCGCCGTTATCATGCCTGACCGGAAAATACGTGATGAGTTTTTAAAAGCAACAAACGAGGCAGGGGTCATGACCCGCCCTATCTGGAGATTGATGAACAAACTGGAAATGTACAAAGACTGCCAGACCGACGCACTGGACAATGCGAAGTGGCTGGAAGATCGGGTGGTCAATATACCGAGTAGCGTGAGACGTCAGATAAAAGGTCAAAGCTGAAAGCAAGGATAGATAAAAGCTGAAAGCGTAGAAGCTGGAGGCTAAAAGAATGAGGCAAGAAACAATATACATTTTACCCGAAATATCATCATGAAGCATATCGAAATACGTGATCCTATCCATGGTTTTATTAAGTTGAATGAATGGGAAAGAGATATCATTAATCAGCCAGCTTTTCAGCGGTTACGGCGGATAAAGCAGCTTGGTTGGACAAATATGGTATATCCAGGAACTAACCATTCACGTTTTGAGCATTCACTTGGAGTCATGCACGTTGCATCTCGGCTTTTTGACACCTTGGTGGAAAAGTGCAAAGACATTCTTTTTGCAGAATTTGGTTATAATGATTCTGGGCTTAAATCCTTGAGGCAGATGATACGTTTAGCGGCATTATTTCATGATATTGGGCATGGTCCTTTCTCCCATGGAGCAGAAGAAGTCCTGCCCAAAAACAAAGAAACAGGTTTATCTTACACCCACGAGGATTATTCTGCCGCAATTGTTCTCCATGAATTTGGTGATGTTATTGAAAATCATCCCATAAATCAGAGAAATTACAGAATCAGGGCATCTCAAATTACGGAGTTTTTTTCTCCTGGCCCGCACAGTGAAAACTCCATCTGGCATGAACTTATTTCAAGTCAGATGGATGCAGACAGAATGGATTATCTTTTACGCGATTCTTATTACGCGGGTGTCAATTATGGTAAGTTCGATTTGGACAGGATTATTGCTACGCTTACTCTTTGTGAAGACCCAGAGGAGGGTTTTCGTATCGGGGTTGATTCGGATGGTGTTCACGCGGTAGAAGGATTAATCCTTGCGAGATATATGATGTTTACTCAGGTATATTTCCATAAGACAAGAAATATTTATGATTATCATCTTGTTGAAGTCTTGAAGAGTATCCTTGAAGATGGTGGTGGGACTTTGCCTCCGCCGGATTCAACCGATAGTATCAGAGAGTATTTGAGCTGGGATGATTGGCATGTATTAGGCTTGATAGCAGATGGAAAAGCCGGAGAGCATGGAGACATTTTAAAAGATCGAAAGCACTATCGCATGATTCATGAGACCAGCGAGGTTCCGACTTTTGAAGAACAGGAAGAATTTGAAAAATTGCTTGATGTTTGGAATAATTTAAGTGTAGTCACAAGAGACGCAGGAAATTCCTGGTACAAATTTGAAAAAGAAGAGATACTGATAAATTTACCTTCCTATGAACGAGAAAAGGGCACTACTCCTTTATCAATATGCTCCCCGGTCGTAAGAGGGTTGCAGACCATCAAACAGAAGAGGATTTACGTGTCGGCAGGACAGAGGGAAGAAGCAGCAGAAATCAGATATTCAATAAAAGGAGGGAATGACGTATGAACCACACACACATTGAATCCACACCATGGCATAAGTATGCACTTATCAGCTATCTATCCGCACAGATTGGGAGTAAGGGGAGCTTTGGCAGAACAGCATTGCAAAAAATTGTTTATCTGTTGCAGGAACTGAAGTGTGTGCCCAGTGGTTATTCATTTCGTTTTTACAATTACGGCCCCTATTCCAGTGCACTCGCAGGGGACCTCGATTATGTTAGTGCTCTTGGCGGGGTTACGGTATCTTATGACAGTTGTCGTAATTTCTACGAAATCACTGAAGGAAATAAGTCTGCTCTCCTCATAAGCAAGGGAAACAACTTTATTGAACAGAATAAAAAGCTTATTGGTGATATTATCAGGTGGTTTGGTGATAAACAGGCCAAATATCTCGAACTGATCGCCACAGTTGTATATGTATCTAAACATAAGAAACAGCTTGGGGTAAAGGATGATACTGATTTGATTGAAAAGACTAAACAATTTAAGCCTAAATTTAGTGAAAAGGAGATCCAGTTATCCATAGCCTACCTGAAAGAAGGAGCCTTTGTTTAAGAAAATCAAAACATATAAGCTGAAAGGTCAAAGGAACGGAAAGAAGAAGTTTGGGTATGAAGATTTGGAGGTCTGCCCTGTGGAATGCTGTCTATGGCTGCCCTCTGTCGGAGGATTCCATAGGTTAAAGAAACGGGCTGTTGATTTTGCTGTTAAGGTTATTGATGCTGTTAAAAATATATCAACAAATAGAAAACATTATCGTTTGTTGGAGCAAATTGAAGCAAGTTCAACCAGCGTACCGATGAATTCTTGCCCCCGTTAAATAGCTTGACGGTGAAGTGTATTACACGCCAAACTGCGTTTTGCTCGCAGGGCATGTTACTTCTTCTGATCGTTCGTTCCGATCAGGAAAAAACAAAAATATAACCTTAGCGTTCTTCGCGACTTCGCGGTTCAAAAACAAAAAATCCAATAAATCCTGCCAAGGAATCAAAAAAGTCATGCACGGGCATCCACGTGTTCTTTGAGATATAACAGACTAAGTGCGCTAATCAAGGCGGCCTCAATTTCTCATTTATGAAACAAAAAATTATATTAATCGGTGGCGGCGGTCACTGCAAATCCTGTATTGACGTAATCGAGCAGCAGGGGGTATACCAGATTGCAGGCATCGTTGATCTGCCGGGAAAGCTGCATCAAAAGATTCTCGACTATGAAATCATCGCCACAGATGATGATCTTCCTGATTTGGTCAAGGAATATGAAAACTTCCTGATCACTCTGGGTCAGATTAAGAGTCCGGACAAACGGATAAGGCTTTTTAAAACCCTGAAAGAATCAGGGGCAAAATTGCCTGTAATAATTTCACCACTTGCCTATGCGTCAAAACATGCGCAAATCGGAGATGGGACAATAATAATGCACCACGCCCTGATTAACGCCGGGGCAAAGATCGGAAGCAACTGCATCATCAACACCAAAGCCCTGATTGAGCATGACGCAATTATCGGTGACCATTGCCATATCGCAACCGGCGCCATCATCAATGGAGGAACGGTAATTTCACCCAGAACATTTATTGGAAGCAATGCAATGGCAAAGGAATATATTGAGATTGGGGAACAAACTGTGATTGGGGGGGGGTGAGCGTGCTGCAAGATGTATCGCCAAAAAGCATCCTAAAAAGATAAGAATTGGTTATTTTGCGGACGGCCCGTGGGCGCATGAGGCATTTAATCGGCTGATCGCCGATAAAGATATTGAAATCAGGTTTATCTGCCCTCGATACGATTCTGAGGATAATACGTTGAGAGAGCTTAGCAGACAATATCAGATACCATGCATTAGACATAAGAATATTAATTCCAAGGAATTCATCGAACAAGCGAAGGGTTATAATTGCGATCTTTTTGTATCCATGAGTTTTAACCAGATATTCAAAAGCGAAATCATAAATTTGCCGCTATTGAAAACGATAAACTGCCACGCTGGGAAACTACCTTTTTATCGTGGACGAAACATCCTCAACTGGGCGCTTATCAATGACGAAAAAGAGTTTGGCATAACAGTTCATTACATGGATGAAGGCATAGACACCGGGGATATTATCTTACAGAGAATTTTCCCCATTACAGACAACGATGATTACAGAACATTACTCGAAACCGCATACGTGGTGTGCGCAAAGATTTTGTATGATTCTGTAAAATTAATCCAGGCAAATGAACTGATCCCGATTCCGCAGTCTGAAATTCATCCAGAGGGGATGTATTGTGGCCAGAGACGTGTGGGGGATGAAACAATAAACTGGAATCAAACAAGCCGCGAAATCTTTAACTTTATACGCGCTATCTGCAAACCAGGGCCGATGGCAAGAAGTTTTATTGCGGATAAAGAAATAAAAATAAACAAGGCCAGTATAATCGAAAAGGCGCCTTCATATAAGGGCATCATCGGTTCAGTTATCGGAATTGAAAAAGACGGTTTTCTGGTGAAAACACTTGACAGTTTCATCAAAATAACAGAATGGGAGTGCGAAAGAAAGACTAAGATCGGTGATCGCTTTCACCTTTGAGCTTGAATCTTTAATCTTATTTGGAGGATGAACGATGCAACAAATCACTGTTGACAAAAATGAGCTTTACAGTTTCATAAAGCAGGCTGTTAAAGAGGTTCTGCATGAGGAAAAGTTTTGGTTTTGGATGGATAATCTGCCAACAGTTTCCAGGGAAGAGATGCAGGATATTGAAACAACTTATGGAAAACCGGATTCAGTCAGGGATATTGCCTGCAGCGATAGTATAGAAGCATGAAGTGGACAATAAACTATTCCAGAGACGCCCGAAGGTTTTTCGAAAAAGAAGATATCCACGTCAAGGTTACAGAAGAGCTGAGGAAATTTCTAACAAAGACGAGAGGCGAGAATATCAATATTGATGTGAAAAAGCTAAAAGGTGACTGGAAAGGCTACTACAGACTCAGAAAGGGGAAATTGAGGATAATTTTTGATGTGGATTTCAATAACCAAAAGGGGGTCAGGTCTTCATTCTTGACAGATAAGCTTTTTTGATATACAAAGGCCACAATATCGTTTAACGAGAAAGAAGCAATCATGGCACGACCATTGAGAATAGCTTATCCTGAAGCATTTTATCATGTTACATCGCGGGGAAACGAAAGAAAAGATATCTTTAAAAGCCAGGGAGACAGAGAAAGGTTTCTTTCATATCTGGAATCCGCAACCGAGAGGTATGGAGCCTTAATCCACATTTTTTGTCTTATGACCAATCATTACCATCTTTTGATGGAAACACCTTTCGGCAATCTTTCGCAAATCATGCAGCATATAAACGGTGCTTATACAACTTACTTCAATCTCAAACAGAAGCGATCAGGCCATCTGTTTCAGGGCCGGTATAAGGCAATTCTTATTGATGCCGATGAATACGCTAAAGAGGTTTCCCGTTATATCCATTTGAATCCGGTCAGGGCGAAGATGGTGGACAGACCGGAGCAATATCGCTGGTCAAGTTACCAGTATTATATCGGCCTGAAAAAGTCACCCAAGTGGATGGTCAGGGATTTTATCCTTGGATATTTTGGCAAGAAGATTTCAGATGCTCAGAAAGGATATCGAGCTTTTGTTGAAAGCTTGATTGGGCAAGAATATAAAAGTCCACTAAGGGATGTAGTGAGTTCAACGATATTGGGAAGAGTCGATTTTATTGAAGCAATAAAAGATAAGTACCTGTCGAATAAGGAATTTGACCCTAACGTGCCTGCCTTAAAAGAGCTTTCTGGCAAGCCTTCGGTAGAGGAGATAATAGAAGAAGTGGACTCCGTTTTTAGGGAAAATCGGGGATTGGCCAGAGGTGTGAAAATTTATCTTTGTCATAGACACACTGGAAAAATGCTGAAAGAAATCGGCAACTATTTTGATATTGGGGATTCCGGGGTATCGCAAGCAAGTCGCCGTATTGCCATGAAACTCGGCCAAGATAATAAACTAAGCAAAAAGATCGGAAAGATAGAAAATAAGTTAAAACTGTCAAGAATGAAGACCTGACCCCTCTATGTTTGCGGAAATGGTTTGAATCGGAGACAGAAAAACGAGACAGAGTAAAGGCAATCATCCCTGTTCATCTCTATGGCCAGTGCGCGGACATGGACCCCATCCTTGAAATTGCAAAAGAATACGATATCCCGGTCATTGAGGATGCGGCACAGGCCATCGGCGCGAGATATCCTTCAAAGACCGGAACAAAAAAAGCCGGCACTATGGGAACCATGGGCTGTTTCTCATTCTTCCCCAGCAAAAATCTCGGAGCCATGGGCGATGGCGGTATGGTTGTCACAGACGATCCGACCATTGATGAAAAACTGAAGAAGCTCAGAAACCATGGCGCCAAACCAAAATATTACCATGCCCTGATCGGAGGCAATTTCCGGCTTGATCCGATACAGGCTGCAATCCTTCTCGTAAAACTGCCTCATCTGGATACGTGGCACAAGATGAGACAGGAAAATGCCGCCTACTACGACGAAAACTTGAACGTCAAGGGCATCAAAAAGCCAGATGTCGCCTACAAAAGGGAATTCCATATCTATAACCAGTACGTCATATCCGTAATGGAACAGAGAGATGAACTGCGAAAATTCCTCGCTGAAAACAACATAGGCACCGAAATCTACTACCCTGTGCCCTTTCACGAACAAGAATGCTTCAGATACCTGGGCTATAAATCCGGCGATTTTCCCAACAGTGAATACGCAACCAAACACACCATCGCGCTACCCATATACCCGGAACTTACGACAGAAATGCAGGATTATGTGGTTGATAAGCTGATAAGCTCATTAGCTCATCAGCTGATTAGCTCTTGAGCGTAGGGACGAAGCAAGCCATTACAAACTTTGTAGTTGCAGTTACTCACCAGCTCATTAGCTTATCAGCTGATTAGCTGTTAACCTGGCGGTATAATATGATTGCTGAACAATTGCGAAAAATTATTAAAGGTGGCGAGGGCCTGACGGCTGAGTTCAAAGAATGCCGGACCCAGGTCAATAGAGATGTGTATGAAAGTATCTGTGCTTTTCTCAACCGTAACGGTGGTCATATTATTCTTGGTGTTCGGGATGACGGTTTCATTAGCGGCATCGATCCCGAGGCGCTTTCAGGAATAAAAAAAGACCTGGTTGTCACCCTGAATAATCCGCAAAAGATTAATCCTCCTTTGTATGCTTTGCCCGAGACAATCACTATTGATGGAAAAATTTTGCTTTATTTTGCCATCCCGGAAAGCTCTCAAGTTCACCGGTGTATTGGTAAAATTTTTGATCGAAACGAAGACGGCGATCTGGATATTACTAATCAACCGGATTCAGTCGCTCATCTTTATATTCGTAAACAGAGTACGTTTTCTGAAAATCGTATCTACCCTTATGTAACAATGAATGATTTACGAAGCGATATTATTCATCGCGTACAAAAAATGGTTCGGGCGGATAATCCGAACCATCCATGGGGTGGCATGGGCGATGAACAGCTTTTGCAAAGCGCTCGTTTATATCAGCGTGATTACCAGAGTGGTAAAGAAGGATATACCCTGGCGGCTGTTCTTCTCCTGGGAAGTGATGAGGTTATTCAGAGTATAGTTCCCCAATATCGCACCGATGCTATTCTCAGAAGAATTAATCTCGACCGCTATGATGACCGGGATGATATTCGGACCAATTTGATTGAAAGCTATGACCGCTTGATGGCATTTGTGGCCAAGCACTTGTCTGACCCTTTTTATCTGGAAGAAGATCGGCGCATAGGTCTGAGAGACCAGATTTTCAGAGAGGTTGTCGCCAATATTCTGATTCACCGTGAATATCTTAGTGGTTTCCCTGCAAAATTTATTATTGAAAATAACCAGGTAAGAACGGAGAATGCCAACCGTCCACATGGCCATGGCATAATCAATCCTTCGGATTTCACTCCTTATCCCAAAAATCCGGTTATCGCTCGTTTTTTCAAAGAGATTGGCCGGGCGGATGAACTGGGTTCCGGCGTAAGAAATCTTTATAAATATACCGGTATTTATTCCGGGGGTGTTGACCCCCAGTTAATTGAAGGAGATATTTTTAAAATAATAATTCCCATAACTTCTCAAGCTACCGAGCAAGCTACCGAGCAAGTTACCGAGCAAGTTACCGAGCAAGTTACCGAGCAAGTTACCGAGCAAGCGGTTTCGGCTCAGCTGATATCTTTTTGCCAAAAAGCAAGGACAGTTAAGGAAATGATGAATTATCTTGGATTAAAACATAGAGAACATTTCAGGTCTGAAATTTTAAAACCACTTATTGATCAGAAAAAGTTATTTATGACAATTCCTGACAGACATACAAGCCCGAAACAGAAATATTCATCTCAACCAGTGAAAGAGAAGAGCTGATAAACTCATTGGCTGATGAGCTTATGAGCTAATAAGCTGGTAAGAAGAGGTCGTATGGATAGTAAGGGAAACATTTTTAGTTTTCAGGATTTAAAGGTTTGGCAGAAAGCTGTTGAGTTTGCGGAACGGGTGATAAAAGTAATTGATGAGATGGATACTCCCAGAAAGCATTTTCGTCTTATCGAGCAGCTTGAAGCTGCGTGTACCAGCGTGTCGATGAATATTGCTGAGGGGAAAGGTCGGCAGACTACAAAGGAGTTTATCCAGTTTCTCTACATAGCCAGAGGCTCTCTCTTTGAGGTAGTTACATTACTGATTATCCTGGAAAGAGTTGGCTGGATAACAAAAGAAAAAGTCTTGGATTTTCAAGTTATGGCAGAAGAAATTACAAAAATGATAAATTCACTAATCAAATCAATGAGAAAATAATTAGCTAATGAGCTGATGAGCTAATCAGCTCAACAGCTTACCTGTAGCTTTGTATTTGCATTTACTTACCTGCTAATTGTATCTGCTACTAAGAATCCGTAAAGAATTGGCAAAAAGAGGGTAACACTTTCTTCTGGAAAATTAAAGGAGGAAGTGCGATGAAAAAGAAGTACCATTTTACGCAAAAGCAGAAGCTGGATATCTTGGAA
>JAUWQO010000105.1 GCA_030610995.1 Desulfobacterales bacterium | reverse complement strand
ACCCGTAGGGGCGGGTTTACCCCGCCCGATAAATGATGATGCTGTGGGATATCATTCCAATTTTAACAAACTGGTAATACTCCCTTTGTGAGAGTTTTGGAAAAACATTCAGTTTCGCCTGCTCCGTTAAAAATGACTTTTTAGATAATAGTTCAGCCACAAAGACACAAAGGATGAATATTATTGATAAATTGAGGAATTGAGGAATTGAGGAATTGAAATCAACAGAATACCTTTAATTCCTAAATTCCTAAATTCCTAAATTCGCAATTAAGCGAAGCGAATCCCTAAATTCCTAAATTATGAATTTTAAATTAACAATTGAATATGATGGAACTGAATATCAAGGCTGGCAAAGGCAAAAAAACGGACGCACAATTCAAGGAGTAATTGAAAACGCAATTAATGTCATGACCGGCGAGAAGGTTTCTCTGACAGGCTCTGGCAGGACCGATGCCGGAGTGCATGCTTTGGGCCAGACGGCAAACTTTCACTGCAACACAGAGCTTGGCCCTGAAACCTTTCAAAAAGGCCTGAACAGTCTTGTGCCGGATGATATTGTAATAAAGGAATGCTGCCTGGTTGATGATAAATTTCATGCAAGGTATGACGCAAAAAGCAAAACATATCGTTACAAAATATTAAATCAAAGACTTAATTCCGCCATCAGCCGGCGCTATGTATGGCATATAGGCAAAATGCTTAACCCGGAAGCCATGCGTTCGGCCATCCGTCACATAGCGGGAACTCATGACTTCAAGGCATTCGAAGGCTCCGGCAGCCCAAGAGCAAACACGATAAGAACCGTAATAAATGCGAGCCTTATTGAATTGGATCAAAATAATCTATCTTTTCAAATAGAGGGCAACGGGTTTTTGCGATATATGGTGCGTAATATTGTCGGAACTCTGGTGGAGGTGGGGCTTGGTAAAATCACCTCCGATGATTTTAAAACAATACTGGTTTCAAGGGATCGAAACCGTGCCGGGGTAACGGCTCCTCCGCATGGGCTGTTTCTCGTTAATGTTAAATATTAAAAAATATTTTCATGGAGGCCGGCTTTTGCAATATCCTATTGTATGGGCGGAAGTTGATCTTAAAGCCATAGCACATAATGTTCGCGAATTAAGGCGAATAACCAGCCCGGATGCTCGCCTTATGGCTGTTGTAAAGGCCAATGCATACGGCCATGGCCTTGTCGAGGTGGCAGGGAAGGCATTGGAGAGCGGCGCCCAGGCTCTGGGTGTGGCAAGAGCAAGCGAAGGCATTCAACTCAGAAAGGCGGGTTTTGACGCATCTATTCTGGTTTTCAGCTATACTCCTCCTGCTCTGGCCAAAGAGCTTGTTGAGTTTGATCTGACACAAACCGTCTATTCATACAAAACAGCTAAGGCCCTGTCTGCCGCGGGGAGCTCATTCGACAAAACAATCAGGGTGCATCTTAAAGTGGACACCGGGATGGGAAGACTCGGCGTGCTGCCTGATTGTTTCCGCACTTTGCAATCAAGCCGGGACGTTGATAATGCCGTGCATGAGGTAGAAGCGATTGCGCGTCTCAGGAACCTTGAAATTGAGGGCATATACACCCACTTTGCCATTGCCGACAGCCCGGACAGGTCTTATACGGAAAATCAGCTTGAAATATTTATGAATTTTATTGATCAGCTTAAACTCGCGGGCCTGGAATTTCCTGTCAAACACGCTGCAAACAGCGCAGCAGTGATAAACATGCCAAAAACACATCTTGATATGGTTCGCGCCGGTATATCGATTTACGGTTTATACACATCTGACAGCGTGGATAAAAACCGGATTGACCTAAAGCCGGCCATGGAGCTTAAAGCAAGGATAATTCATCTAAAAAAGGTCCCTGCCGGATTTAAGGTCAGTTACGGAATTACCTATGAGACCGAAAAGGCAACAACCATTGCCACTGTGCCCATCGGGTATGCGGACGGATTTAATCGCCTGCTGTCTTCCTATGGCCATATGCTGGTTTGCGGACGCAAAGCGCCGATCATTGGCCGAGTATGCATGGATATGACAATGCTGGATGTTGGAAACATCCCGGAGGTTTCGCTTGAAGATGAGGTGGTGATTTTCGGCAAACAGGGCGATGCCTCTATAACGGTCGATGAAATAGCTTCAAGCATTAATACAATCAATTATGAGATTATATCTACGATAGCGGATCGTGTTCCAAGGATTTATTTGCAATAAGAATATTTTCATACCGGAGGGTTAACTACATTTTAAAGTCGGCCCTGACAAAAGTAAGAGGATAAGCGAAAAAAGATACATTTTTGTAACTATTCAGCCACAGATTCACACAGATGAACGCAGATAGGTTTAAATACAAAGAAATCACAGAACATTAAGAATTATATTATAATCTTGGTGCCTTAGTGTCTTTGTGGCTGAACTATTACAATAAAAGAAAAAATATCAGTGATAATCAGCGTAGATCAGTGGCTGAATAATTACGAAAATTTTAGGAAAAAAGATAAATATGAAAGACACCGATTTGATAATCCAATGGGAAGATGGAACCGGCGATACCGTAGAAATAGGCTACTTCAATCCTAACGGCCAGCAGTGCTGTGGGCATTGCGGAGTGCCTGGAACTGACAATGAACAGTCTGCATATAAAACTGAATGTACCATTTGTGGCTATGTTTACGGAACAAATGGATCAGACATGTTTGAAAGACGATGCCCTGAGTGTCAGGACGGGGCCGCAGGGATTAAGTACTGGAAGACTCTAAACAGATGAGCACATAAGGAAATAGAGGAAATAGGGTCATATCTTAAATATTGAGTTTAGGCAACCTATTGAAATATAATTTAATATTGTTTTGTAATGTTTTTTTAGATGAAGCGAATATTTAATATTTAAGATGTGACCCTAATGGCTCTTGATTCACCGAGACTATTCAGGGACTTCACAAATCCAGATACGGGTCTATCCTGATAAATTAATAATAATGAACGAAGGGAAACTCCCGCCTGAAATACCTGTGGAAAAATTGAAAACCAACCATTTATCCATACCAAGAAACACACTCCTTGCTAAAATTTTCTATTATGCCGGATTTATTGAATCCTGGGGGCATGGAACAATAAAAATTGTAGAAAATTGCATAGAACAGGGACTGCCAGAACCGGATTTTTCAGAAGAAAATGGTGTTATGACGGTCGTTTTTTATAAAGATAAATGGAATGAAGAGAATTTAAAGAAGCTTGGATTGAATAAGAGGCAGATAAAAGCGGTGATGTATGTAAAGGAAAATGAAAAAATAACAAACAAGGAGTATCAGGGGATTAATGATTGCTCTCGCAATACTGCCACAAATGACTTAAGGGATTTAATCAAAAAACATGTTTTGAAAGAGAGCGGCAAAAAAGGGGCTGGTTCTTATTATGTTATTGCACAATAATTGCACATATTGCACATCAATTGAATATTATTTGCATAATAAGACTATTAAAGGGCTGCAAAGGGAAAATAGCTGAGCTGGCACAGACAGGGTAATGAAAGTAATGCAATAGTAATGAATAGTAAATTGCCTGGGTTAAGTACCGGATATCTTAAGAACATAATGGACATTTATCGGACATAACGGACACGTTTCAGACATTGTCATTAATATGAAATAGGCAGCAAAGGGGCAATGGTGAGTCAAAAAATGAGTTCTCGGATTAGCATTTTGAAAGATAATAACAACCAGCTTAAAAAGTCAGATGATTACCGACACAACCTTTTTCACAAATGAACCAGGCTATGCATTGCTTGATCGATTCAAAAAGACACTGAAGCATGTTCAATATTTTGATGTTTTAGTCGGATATTTCCGCACCAGCGGATTTCATCAATTATGCGAATCCTTTGAATCCCACAGCAGGACAAAAAAGATATTCAGTGAGCAGACAGCATCTGAGATGGATGAATCTGAGGATTCTTATGAAGCTGAAATCGGTCAGTTTCTGGTAATAAAATCAGTAAAAACAGGCAACTATCCCTTTTGAGGAATAAAAGAAACGAAAAGTGAAAAAATCGCAAAAGAAAACCAATATTTACTTCTTGACGATATAAACTTATAAATTGAGGATGTCCCATAGATTCTTACTGGGGGTGGAAAGACCGGACCAGCCGATTGTATCATCAAAAAGAGAAGTTATTTTGTCTGAATATTTAGCCGGAGAACAGAAAAATAAATGAGGAGAATAATATTACATTGAGTTCTATTTACAAACAACAACGAACATGAAAGGAGGAAATTTTATGCATAACACGGGCTTAAAAATAGCTGAAATTAATAAAGATTTAGCCTTTCTTCCCGAGAATAGATTGGATGAAGTCAAAAATTTCGTCAGCTTTATTTTGTCTCAAAACAAGGATAAAAAAAGAAAAATTGTTCAGATGAGAGGCATCTGGAAAGGTAAGGGGTTTGAAGGTCTGGATATAGATAAAGAAATTAAGGCAGTCAGGCAGGAAATGTCTGAGTCCATCCTAAAAAGGGAAGTGTGATCTATGGAATATCTTGCAGATACAGTGACGGTTATTCGACATTTTTCCGAAACAGGAAAAATTGGAAAAAGGGCATTTGAAATCATCAATGGTATTGAGCAGGGAGAACATCATTGTTATGTTTCAACAATTTCGCTGGTAGAAATTCTGTATTTATCAGAAAAGAGACGAATAGATATCAGTCTTGAAAAAACACTGGAAAAAATAAAGGGCTCAGAAAATTATTCGGTTATAAGTTTAACGGCTCAAATCGTTAAGCTTGCCGAATCTATAGATTTTCCTGAAATCTTTGACCGGCTCATTATATCTACAGCAAAATACCTCAAAATTCCTGTATTGACGAGTGATAAAAAAATTTCCAGTGCAAACTTTATAGAAACTGTATGGAAATAAATAGATAAATTTGTTAGGTACACTCTCCCCTGGCTGGAGTTATGGGGGGCGCAGGATAATCATGGACAAACAGGCAGCAGAAAATCGTATTACCAATACATTCAACTATCCATTTGATGGGGAGATTGCTCAGAATATACGGTGAGAAGAGTGGAAAAGACAACATTCAATAAAAATAATATCATTAAGGGTCAAAGGCAGACCTGACCCCTTTTCACAGATGCTTCTGGGACGACTTGAAAACGATGTCTAGCAATACGCCCGGCTGCGTATTGCCTCTGCTGTTTTAAGCCAGGCGATTGAAAGGTATCGTGAAAAGAACCAGGCGCCTATTCTTAAACGGGCTAATTCTTTTTTTGCGCAAATGACGCGGGGCTCATTTGAAGGGGTCAGGGCGGACTTTGACGATAACGGTCAGCCTGTGCTTGTGGGTGTCCGCCCTGGCGGTAAAGAGACCGTTGGCGTGGAGGGCATGAGTGAGGGTACTGCGGATCAGCTCTATCTTGTCCTGCGATTGGCCGGTCTGGAGGAGTATCTGGAGCAAAACGAACCGATTCCATTCATCGTGGACGACATTTTGATAAAGTTCGACGACGACCGCGCTGTCGCGGCATTGAAAGCGCTGGCGCAATTGTCCACCAAAACCCAGGTCATATTCTTTACGCATCACCAGCATCTGGTGGAGTTGGCCGAAAAAAATATCGATCCTTTGGTTTTGATTAAACACACTTTAAACGCTTGCCCTTGATGATTTAAAAATCAGTGAAGCATGGATAATTGGGCCTGTTAAGGAGGCATATCCGATTAAGAAAAATGTTACAACAGCACCGATTGATATATTTTTTGAGCATGTCAGGAGCAAAGAGTGAGAAAGGAATTGAAGAAAAGTGTTTGCTTTTAAAGCGAAAAAAGGGGATTCCGCATACGACAGGAAAGAGTCAGATGATTATCTACAGACCAATTTTCAAGTCATCAGATTTAGAGGCCAAAACAAATAATACAAAGGCGTGTTGATTTTTTTATGCGTGGGGTCAAATTCGAAAAAGTCTGTTTGTTGGCGGCTCTGCCCGTACACTTGAAAATGATAAAGGGGCTTAAAAACGCGTACCCTCTGAATATTGTAGTCGGCATGCATTCAGGCACATGGAATCTATTGGGAGATCATGCAGATATCAAAAAAATGAAAAATCCGCTGATGGTCGAACAAAAGTAATGTTGTTATCTTCACAGAAATCTGATACCCAGTACCATGAAAACATACATTCAACAGCAATAACAAGATCATCAAGAAATGGAGCGATAGCTGTCTTTAGCTCATCTGGCCTATTCTTAATATCCTTGTGAAATACTACTTCTCCCTCTGAATCCAGAATGCAGACATACATTGATCTTGCATGAAGATCGATGCCGCAATAATACTTATGCTGTTTAGTATAGAATTTCATTGAGCCTTCTCCTTTGTTTTAATTATTGCCAAAATCTATGTGCAGCAAAATTGAAATAATGATGGAGTTAATGAAATAAAACCAATTGTTCTTAAATTTTTAAATTGGAGGTGTACCATGAAAAGCAATAGATTATCCATTCGAGATTATTTTTCTATTACTCTTATTCTATTCATCATAGCAATTACTTTGGTTTCTTGTAATGGAAGAGGATGGAAGGTTGTGGGAACACCAGGAATTTCATCAGGAGATATAGGTCACAGTTCATTTTATGTGTTCGGAGGGATTCCTTATGTTGCATATTGCGACCATGCTCATGGTGAGAAATTAACAGTTATAAAGTTTAATGGCTCTAACTGGATGAATGTAGGGGAAGCGGGCTTTACTTCACAAAAAATTCGCTATATTTCGATTTTCGTTTATAATGGCATTCCATACGTTGCTTTTGCAAATGAAGACGAGGAACGAAAAGCATCTGTCATGAAATTCATTAACAATAGATGGGAATATATTGGCTCCCCTGAATTTACAGATGGTAGTGTTGTTTGGAATCTGTCGTTGTATGTTGATAATGGAGTGCCCTTTTTGGCCTATCAGGATGCTAAATACTCTAGGAAAGCGGCTGTTATGAAATATGATGGACAAAGCTGGCAATATTTGAAATATCGTGACCGAATCCCTGGATTTTCTCCTGGAGCAGCCGCCTATATTTCAATGTCTGTGGTTAATGGGTACCCTTATGTAATTTTCTCTGACTATGACCAGTCGAAAAAAGCTATGGTCATGAGGTGGGACGGAATTAAATGGAGCTTTAGAGGGGATTCGAATGGCATTTCTGAGGGGGAAGCACACAATACAACTATAACCCATTGCCCACAGGGCCATACCTTTTATGTTGCCTATAGTGATGAAGGTTTGGAAGGCAAGGCAGTCGTTAAAACATTTAAGGGCACAACTTGGGTGCCTTTGGGTCAGAATGAAATTTCAGAAGATAGAGCGGCCTATCCCTGTTTATGTTTGGGGCAATACTGTGAGCAGTATGTTGCCTTTCGGGATGATGCCTATGGACAAAAACTTTCTGTGAGGAAGATTCGAGTAGAACTATGGGAATACCTCGGAAGTCCGGGATTTACATCGGGCAAAGCAGAATCTAACATCCAAATACAAGTCGATAATGGAATACCATACGTAGTATTTAACGATGAGACTCAAGGATGGAAGCCAACTGTTATGAAATATGTGGAATAATTATAACGCACATAACAAGTCGCTACTGAGAATCGACGGGAAAACGCTGGCGCGTTTCCCGCGTTTCAGTTCCAGCGTTTCTTGGATCCAGAAAAAAGAAAAACGGTGTCAAAACTTTGACACTATTATCTATATCTTATTCAATTGTCAGTAATTTCAAAAGAATTGGTATCCGAGGGTTTGCGAAGGGACTTATTCTGCAGTCTCGTTAAAGAAATGATTAAGGGACAAATAGATGGCTGAAAAAGTGTGTCCTATATGGGTCGGTTTTCTTCTTGCCAGTCCGCTGAGGAAATTATTTGTAAATCCCAAAAAGATACTTAGCCCATACGTCGAGAAAGGTATGAAGGTTCTGGATATTGGCTGCGCAATGGGTTTCTTCAGTTTGCCCCTTGCGCAGATGGTCGGTTCGAAAGGGAAGGTTATATGTGTGGATGTTCAGGACAAGATGATTAGCTCACTCGAAAAACGCGCACGAAAAGCAGGATTGTCAAATAGAATTGAAACACGGATATGTCATCACAATTTTTTTGGTCTGGATGACCTTACAGAGGAAGTCGATTTTGCTCTTGGATCTGCCGTTGTACACGAAGTTCCTGATGCTTCCAGATTTTTTTGTGAGATATATGAAACGATGAAACCGACTGGAAGATTTTTGGTGATAGAACCAAAGGGACATGTATCAGCAAAAGATTTTGAGATGACCGTTTCTGTTGCTGAACAGAACGGTTTTAAGATAATCGAAAGCCCTCAGGTTGCTCGCAGTCGTGTTGTCCTGTTGGAAAAAAGTATCTTCGGTGTCAGCTCTTGAAGTATCTTCGGTGTCAGATCTTGATTAGCGCATCAGTTTGACATCGGTTTACGCAGACGCTATTGAAAAAACATGTCAAGACCATGGAGAATTGAGTTTAAAGGTGCCCTGTATAAAGTTCTTTTACGGGGGAACGAACAAATGATGCTTACCTTGTCCGTTTGTCATGCTATATTCATCCTAATCCCCTAAGAGCCGGTATTGTTAAACGGCTTATTGATCATAAGTGGAGCAGTTATCCAGCATACGCCTTTAACCGAAAGTATCCCGAATGGTTGAAAACAGATACCGTTCTGTCGCAGCTCGGTACAGATAATCCGCAATTATCCTATCGGAAAAAGGTGCAGAGATATTCAAAAGAGGAAGCATCTTTGTTTGAAGAGCTGCGTTATGGTTTATTTTTTGGGACAGCCGGATTTGCCGATAGACTGAAGTCCAGATTTTTAAAAGAAGTCCACCCGGGACTGCCTCAACAGATAGTGCTGCTTAAAAAGCATGAGCCTGAAAAACTGCTGCAAGGCTTATCCGATGTTTTAGGATGCGACCTTGAACTTGATTATTTCCTGTAGCTTGCTACAGGGTTACATCCAAAGGGAAGAGTTTGAGAAACCGAAGGTGTTTCAATATAGAAATCCTTTCCTTTAGATACCCCGTAGCTTGCTGCGGGGAGGTTCATTGGGAAAAGAGAGTTCGAAAAAATCATAGAGGAGCATTCGTGACCAAAAATCGGGAATGGATTCAAAAGACAAAATAGAGGCCGCTGAACATGAAAGAAAAAAGACCCTCCATGGAAGAATGGCAAAAATTATATAATGTTGCCATAGAATTTAAAAAACTGAAATGCTGGGATTGGATGTATGATGACGATCTTTGGGGTGTCCAGAATTCTTGGGGACGCCCTTCTTGGGGACGTTATGTTGTGAGTTCTCTCTAACCCATTGAAAAAACAAATAAATACTCACCAAAAGCTTATGCATCGATATTTGCTATAATAACAAAGAGTTATGGAAAGCCCTCAACATAACTTAAAATGACTCGCAACATAATAATGTGGTTATCTTAAACGTATCCACCGATGGCAAATCATCGAAATTTGCGTACTGTTGAACGTAAGGGACACCATGGCTTTTTCATAAAATCCTCTTATGTAAAGGCTCTGGAGGTTGATAAACAAGGCATTAAGATATTTGTAGTGCTTCA
>JAUWQO010000058.1 GCA_030610995.1 Desulfobacterales bacterium | reverse complement strand
CATAGCACGTGGGATTGAGCGTTCTGATATCTTTAAGGATAACACTGACCGGAATAATTTTTTGAATCGGCTTGGTGGAATCATTAAGGAAACTAATACACATTGTTTTGGCTGGGCGCTTATTCCAAATCATTTTCATTTACTGCTAAAAACCGGTGATATGCCGATTGCTACAGTGATGCGACGGCTGTTAACCGGATATGCGGTTTCGCATAATAGACGCCACAGCAGGAGCGGTCATCTTTTCCAAAATCGATATAAGTCAATTTTATGCCAGGAAGACACCTACCTGTTGGAGCTGGTACGATATATTCACCTGAATCCGGTTCGTGCAGGGATTGTAAAAGATGTTAAAGCCTTGAACAAATACCCATTTGCCGGTCACAGTGTAATTATGGGCAAGGTAAACAATGACTGGCAGGATACTAAATGGGTATTAAGGCTTTTCCACACCAAGTTAGCGATTGCGCGTCGAAGGTATCGGGCATTCGTTGAAAAGGGTATCTCCGAGGGGCGGCGCAGTGATTTGACCGGTGGTGGTTTAATTCGGAGCAGCGGGGGTTGGGCTGCGGTCAAAGCAAAGCGCATGGCCAAGATATTCGAGAAATCAGATGAACGTATCCTTGGTGATGGTGATTTTGTTGAACAGGTGTTAGCGGCATCTAAGGAACAGATGGAGAAAAAGTATAAG
The DNA here is from genome assembly GCA_030610995.1 of Desulfobacterales bacterium. Lineage (GTDB taxonomy): Bacteria > Desulfobacterota > Desulfobacteria > Desulfobacterales > ETH-SRB1 > Desulfaltia. Next base: position 14,919 of record JAUWQO010000058.1, on the reverse strand, counting down.
TTGATTGCCGAAGGTTATGACCTTGATAAGATTGCCTCAAAAGTGTGTGATCTAATGCAGCTTGAGCCATTTAACATCTGGGCTACAGGTAAAGAACGCACACGGGTTGAGGCAAGAAGTTTATTATGCTACTGGGCGGTAAGAGACCTTGGCATTAACATGGCTGAATTAGCAAGGCGATTAAATCTTTCCTTATCAGGAGTAAGTTTGTCTGTGAAGCGAGGAGAGAGAATAGTACAAGAAAAAGGCTACAAACTAATCGACCATTAGGCCTAAAACTCCAAAACTAAAGGGCGTGCCCAAGTCGTAACAAATGTGGAAATGTAAAGGGCGTCCCCAAACTAACAGCGCGAGATTCGTGTCGGTATGAGTAGCGCTGAAGTGGTTGAGGTCTTGGGTTCACCTAACATGGTAACTTCTGATGAAAAACGTCGGGAAGTCTGGGTTTACGACAAGATCTCTACTGAGCATGCCTATTCTACAACCTCAGGCGGCGTTTCTGCTTTGATCTTGGGAGGGTTGGCTGGCGGAAGCGGTGCTGTGGGAGGTGGAGCTGGTCCAAGCTATTCCAGAGGTACTGGAGCGTCTTCAACCACACAGCGAACTTTAACTATAATTATAAAGTTTGACGAACAAAATAAGGTTCGTGATTTTGCTTACAGACAATCGAGTTTTTAATAATGGAGAGCGTCATGAAGTTTAATACCTCAGCCCGATTTGTTGCTGGTATCATAGTTTTTCTGTTTCTATTATCCAGTTGTGTTCACAAAATTCCTAAAGAGGCTCTACAGCTATCTAAAGAAAGTTTACAAAACCGACAGCTCCAGACCCGTCGTTTTGACGCAGATGAAAAAACTCTACTATCTGCCTCGGCAGCAGTATTACAGGACTTGGGATTTACCATTGATGAAAGCGAAACAAAACTGGGTGTAATCGTTTGCTCTAAAATTCGTGACGCTACGAGTGCAGGACAAGTAGCGGGTGCTATTTTATTGGCTCTGTTTACAGGCGTAGCACAGCCTATTGATAAAGAACAATTGATTCGTGTATCACTAATCACTAACCCAATTCATGTTGATGAAACGGATAAATCCAAATCTCAAACTGCTGTCAGAATCACCTTTCAGAGGGTTGTAACCAACACTCAAGGTCAGATAACAAGGAGAGAAGCTATTAATGAAATCAATATCTATAAGGAATTTTTTGATAAACTTTCGCAATCACTATTTCTGGAGGCTCACGAGTTATGAAAAGAAAACATATATTAATAGTAGGATTGCTGTTTTTCTTAATTGGGATTATTTCATGTGCACCATCTACTAAACAAGTTCTGGCGACCAAGGAATCTCAAGTAAAACTTAGGGCTATTCAATCGCGCGTATTTGATACAACAGACAAGGGGAAAATGTTGCGCACGGTAATTGCGACTTTACAGGATCTCGGATTTGTAGTCGACAAAGCTGACGAAACACTGGGAACTGTCAGCGGTACAAAATTGGATGGGTACGCTCTCCGCATGACAGTAAGCGTCCGGTCGCGAGGCGAAACACAACTATTAGTTCGGGCTAATGCTCAATACAACATCTACGCAGTGGAGGACCCAGAGCCTTACCAGCAGTTTTTTGATGCGCTCTCTAAAGCAATCTTTTTGACTGCACATCAGGTTGATTAAAAGACTATCCAAAGACAAGGATTAAGAATTACAAATAGTGCCTCTGCTTAGCAATATGTCTGCCTCAGCTATTTCCGGTGCCTTTTACCATATTACCTCAAGGGGAAATGAGCGGAGGGACATCTTCAGGGAAAATGTCAAAAGTGTAGGTCTGACCATATTTCTATTTACCCCAAATAAGCGTTTACTCTGATGTTTCGCTTGACACTGTTTGTTTAGAGTCCAACTTCTCCCATCTAAGAAAATAGTCAATTAACACACGGCATTCGGTCATTTTCCACAGCAAGGCCAGAATTGTCCGCTGATTTATTTGACATTCAGCAGCGTCCACCGTAAAAATATTTCCATTACTCCAAAATGCCCGACAGGTCATCGTACCGCCACAAATATGTGCGATTGCACAATTGCTGCAAGGCTTTAGCCGGGCCGGATGTCGCTGATTTAGGTTTGTAATCACCTCTCCTTTAACAAGGTCCTGCATAGTGGTGGCTCCGTCTATCCGCCCAAGCAAGAATTCTTCGTGAACAAGGCAATCACAAACAAAAACATCGCAATTTGGAAAGACGGTTAGCATATCCTTACCTGCGCCACATGGCCCAGCGCGATGACATATATTATTCCCACCCAAAGATAGGCAGCGACGAATCATGTCACAAATATCCTCTACCCTTATATCATGAATTTCGCCTGTGACGATACCATCTATGATACGAACCATGCCTTCAGCTATGACCTCAGGTGATGGTGCAATACTAAAAGACTCACGCTCTCCATAGTTCTGACGTAAAAATGGGGAAAACTTAACGCTCGTTACACCAAGTTCTTGGAAGGCGAGAACTAAAGCATAGAGGTGGGCGGCATTTTGCGAAGTGAGGACAGTTATGACATTTAACTCACGGCCGCGTTCTAGAAGCTTATTAATCCCTGCCCAGGCTCGGTCGTAAGTTGCTCGACCGGCACGATCTACGCGCAAAGCATTGAGTACTCCCGGACCGTCAAGAGAAACACCGACACCAATGTCATAACGCTCGATGAGATCAAGCGCTGGGTCAGCGAGTAGCGTCGCGTTAGTTTGGACATTGAAATAGACCTTTTTCCCCTGTTTCGTTGCATAGTCTTGGGCTAAAGCGCATAGTCTGTCCATAAGGTTCAACATAATAAAGGGCTCTCCTCCATGGAATACTATATTGAGCCCCGTTCTGCTGTAATCGATCGCGCGATGAATGATCTCGATCCCGGATTCCTCGCTCAGGTTGGCGTCACTATTGGAGCCGGCGTTATAACAATATTTGCAATCGAGGTTACAGCGATTAGTCAGTTTGAGGACGAGTAAGCTAAAATCTGTATTCCATTCCTGGATAGCGCGCCTTGGTGATACAAAGCCAGGCACCTCAACCATACCCCACGATATAGGATCGCATAAAAGGTTCATGAATTCTGCCTCGCCAATCCCGATAGCCGTGCGTGCCTCCTCTACGGTCAGGCCATCCAACGCACGGAGCATAGCGAGGCCCGCTCTTGAAATTCGGCCCCAGCAGCCACCGTCTGCCAAGATTACGAGACAGTCTTCACTATCGCCTTCGATCATGAATTCGTTCAGGCTTATACTGTTCCGGCCCCGACTCGTTGCTGAGAAACGTCGTCCTACAGCAAGTGGGTAGGCGACATCATGAGGATAGATATGAGATCCTTTGTCAGAGATAAAGGAAGCAGTTTTTGCTGTAGTTGCGTCTTTGGGCATAAAGCTACTATTTTACGGAAGCTTTGCATTAAGTGCACTTTAATCTTTTACTGTAATATCAAATAGATCGATGTGATTGGCTGCAAGCAAATCGACTTGCCGGAGCCCATACAAACCCGCATAGTACATAGCCTCCATGGATATAAGTGACATATTCAAAAAGTGTACTCTGATTCAACATGTCTTATGTAGACTCATTCATGCCAGCCGAAATATCATATGATATAACTATGCGGTTTCATGCAATATTTCTTCGGCATAGCGGAGATTTCCAGTTTTGCCGTGAAAATCCAACTTCAAAAGTGCATGTTTCAATCCATGGATTTATTGCACTTTCAGGAAATATACTTCCTGGGAAGCCACGTCAGTTAAGGACCTATATTGCTGCCAGCGATAGTAATCTGCTATAATAACCTAATATTACAGGAGGTTATCTTGTTGCAAAGTTTCCGTTAAGTCGTTGGAGGTACTGCTTTTTCGTTAACAAGCCAACGTGCGAGAGCCGTTACTGCAATCGAGGATGTGACTTCAGCGGAGCCATAAGTGCTCCCACCGGGATCCACGCAAAAAGGTCCATTCGGCCATAGTCCCAATGGCGTCTGATAAGCGAGAAGAAGCGTAATGGCCTCAGTAATAACGTCGTCAGCCCCAACGCATATAGAAGCGTATGCAATTGCGGCTATCTCACAGGCACCTAAGTCGGCCAAATTTGTATTGCGGCACCAATCAGCAATTTGGGTAAGCACTGACCGTGCAGGCACGCTTTTCGAAGTTTCAGCCCATCGCGCAAGAAAAAAAGCAGAGATAGCTGGGCGATTATAATAGAGACTTTGTAAGCCAACGATATGTGTGGTCGAAATTTCCTGATTCACTGCGAATTCAAGCTTAGTAGTAAGCGGTTCACTACCTTTGCCAAGCCTATGCAGAAATAATGCTGCGTTGGCTGTAACAATGGGATCTGGGTCGTTAACAAGATCGCTTGGTTCACTTTGATCCTTGAGCCAAGTGTATAGTAAACCTGTGGAGGCCATCTGTTTACATAGCAGATCAGGTGTTGAATAAGCGAGGTGGCTCAATCCCGCACGAGTAAGCGCGGCGAGTGCGCAGACAGTGTCGTCAACATCAGCTGGCCATTCGGGGAATGCTTCGGGAGCAAAGCGCCAATATGGTCCTTCCTCCATAGTTGCAAGGAGGTAATTGACGGTTCTTGTTTCCCGTTTGCCAATGACAATCCCAGCATCTGCCGTCGCTTCTTCTATTAACGCAGCTACGAAAGGTGAATCAAAGGCACAAGCGTCTTGCTCTGTATCCCACATCTCTATGCGTGGCAAGCGGGTTATCAGAGCATCAAGGCCTGCACGGAGCGCTGCCTTGATTGTATCTGGCGAAGCGAAAACAGCACGCGGTCGTTGCCGAGTTAGTTTTGACATGGAAGTTTTCGCTCGAAGTCCAATCGCAGTAGAGTAAAAATTTATGAACCGTTTTAACCATCGGCTGCCGTGTAGTGGCTCGCATTGTTTTAAAACCTCGAGGTTCCAGCGCGCCTCTATCGGATCGCCAGTTACAACACGAGTTAATTCCTTGTGCCCAACGGTGAGATATAGATCAAGCTGAATTCCTGCTTTCTTTTTAATTAAGGAGGGTGGTTCAATGCCAAGCGCGTGGGAGTCAGGTACAGAAAAATCTGTCGTCAGAAAAGAGACTTTCTCAACACTACTTTCGGGCAATGACATATAGGCAAAAGTCGCATCAATGATTGCTTGATAGCAGCCCTCATCGTCAACAAAAAGAAGTAAATCCAAATCGCCACCCGGAACACGTCCCTCTCCCCCTCGAATGGCAAGCGATTCAATGCGCGAAAGCAAACCGTAACAGTTGATGTGAAATACGAATTCCCTAGCGATTCTTTTATGACGTGTTCGTTCGACTCTTGCGTGAGCAAGGAGCTTGTGATGCTCCTGGTTTAATTCTGCTCTGTTAAAGCCGAATAAGACGACATCCACCAATCGGTTCAAGGTATTCCAACCATCGATTACTTCGGGATAATACGCGTGTCCCAAAACACGCATCCCAAGTTTTGCCTTCGTGAGCGTTTCAATCTCCTCGTCCGTAAGAGGACGGTACCAAACGCCTTCTGGACCGACTGGAATACGCTTATTGAAAACAAGGTAATGAAAAAGTGACAACTCATCGCGAAAAAGTGGATTATCCGGTGGTGCAATAATAATCTCCTTCAGACGGTTAATCTTTAGCACTCTGACCGCACGCACCTTTTCTAAGAGTCGCTGAACTCGGTCTGCGTACACGCTTTCTTTTATCTCCACGATGAACCCCGTTGCCAAGCTGGGGTCAGCCAGAGCTATCTGGCGTCACTCTATAGCTTAACTTACCTTATTTTTTTCGTAGACCAAGATCCTCTATGAGCTCAAGTTCTGCCTGAGTAAGTGGCGTATTGACTTCAAGAAGAACGGATCCATCTTTTGCTATTAAGCGGCTTCCGGAGTTTTCGGTATAAGTTTTGCTCCAAATCGCAAAAGCTTCAGTATCTATGAGTTTACCGATAGTTTCAATTGAAGCGCCACGTATCTTGAGAGCATTTACTATTTTCGCATTCAGCTCTTCATCTGTGGGAGGAATAAGGCTTTTCTCTGCTATTTCTGCACGCAGCTTCTTGGCAGCCAAACGTAAGACCTCAATTTTCTTTTCATCAGCCATTTTTCTTATCTCCTTTCTATTAATGGTAACTATTTTTAATTATTGATAATTGATAAGAAATCGCTTTTTGTTTTTGTTGTTTTTGTGAAAAAAAATATAGAGAAATTAGGCTTGTGTGTCAAGAAAAAAGTGTACGTTTTTGAAAACAACGGGGTCATTATGTTGCGAGTTTAGTTAAAAAGGTGGACGGGGTTGAAATTGCGCGTTTCGTTTTTGTTTCCATGTTAATCTGATTTCATTGATAGAATTCTTTTCAGTGCTATACGATAGACTTCCATGTCTTCCCGCTTGTCGATTGCAATAACTTTAATTGATATGGCCAATCTCCTGATAAACAATCCTAATTCGCTTCTTGTCAGCATACAGTTTAAGGTAACCTTCAAGGTTTATACCGGCTTTGTTGCCCAGAGGAGCGCCATACTTTGGATTCCGTTCCAGTTTGACAAGCTGTTTCAAGACTTGTTTCTTTACGCTGCCATCTAACTTGTTAAAGTCCGTATGGGCTTCCGGAATCAGTTCAACTTTCCAGGTCGGCACGGGTTAATCCCTCTGCATTTAGCAAATCATCAAGATTTACTGTTGATTTACTGTCTTTACGTTCTTTAATAATCCCGGACAGGTAAACATGCTCAAGAATATCTTTTGCTTTCTCGGTCCGTTCCCAGTCTTCAAAAGGAATAATTGCTGCGGTTTTCTTACCTTGTGCATCAGTCACAAATTGTGTTTCCATGACGAGCCTCCATAAAATATTATAACCCAAAAATAAAGGTTGCAATAAATATTGTCAATAAAATCATTTCTGGGAAAGGATATAGGAAACAGACTCAACTATTAAATTTGATTCTTGCCTGGACGGAAAGGCGGACGGGACGAACAAAAGTGGGTTGAATTTAGGCGTTTCTTTTTTCATTTAATTTTACCAATACCTTGCAATTTTCATTTATAATTTTCTCTTTTTCGTCGAAAAACAACATAAGGGACATTGGTTTATAAGTTGACAGGGTGCTTAAACTCTGATTTTGGTTTGAATGCCACGCCAGTCAAGAATAGATGCGCCGGTGGCGCTTCATCATATTATTGCGGGCTTCAGGGACGGACGAGTTGCAGAATTGTTGGACTTAAAACCTGAGCAGGTATTGGCCGTCGGGAAATATAAAAAGACGGTTGCGGCTCGCAGTTTTGCTCTGTTTCTGAAGATTTCACAACCCGCAGTCGGCTTAACGGTTAAACGCTTAAGAGCAATTGGTTATACGCCACAATTACTCGTTAAAAGCTTAAACAGTAACTTATAAACTAATGTCCCGAAAGCCCAACTGAAAGGATAGAAACGCGTAATTTCAACCCCGTTCCCCTTTGCCTTATAATAACGAGCAGACGCCGGGGCTGATTGCTCCAAAGGGGCTTTTAAACCTGAGACTTTACAACCGGTAGCTTCAAGGAGGTGTGAGATTATTTACTCAAGTTTTGCATATCTTCTTTACGCAAGAACATACAGCGGGACGCCCATGATTTTATGCGTTTCTCGTTTTATTTTTGGTTTCTCGCGGAGATTGCAGGCATATATTTTTTCTGGTTTATTAAATTCTTTTCTTTGGATTTATCGTGCTCAATACTCAAGAGAGAAACGATGAATATAGGGAGTTTAAGAGACACCCTTTACTAATTGGAATAACCGGCAGTTTGTTTGAGAGAAAGAAACATTGGAATCGGTTCAGGGCGGTCACCGAGATTACCTTCCAGTGTCTCAAGTCTGATAAAGCCGTATCGCTCATAGAAGCTGATAGCATGAGGTTTTGCGTCTACGACTACTCCTACGCATCCTACTTTCTTGCCCATGTCGCAGGCTATATTAAACACAGCCCTTAACAGCAATGATCCTATTCCGTGCCCCCGGGCGGACTCATCTACTGCCAGACGTGCTAAACGTAAAACAGGCAATGGATATCTTGGTAACCGCTTTTTCCCGGAATCAGGAAATTGATCTATTTCGATGTGGGAAGCAGAAACTGTTACGAACCCTTTGATTAGATCATCTTCAACGGCGACATAAGTTGTTCCGATATGATGCCGGAACTGATTTTGGCCTGCATACCTGGCAAAAAAACGATCAAGGTCGGCATTACCTGACCGGAAACGGGTTCGATCATCCGATGGTTTAAGGAGCCGAATCTCAATCATCCTCAAACAGCGCTTTCATGGCATCGGTAGGTTCAGCCGGCTTCTCAAGCTGTTCCAGAATTGCCTCCCCTGATTCCCGGCTGACAACAAGGCGTGGCGGGATAATTACATCAGCAGGCAATTCTTCAAGAGCCTGAAGATGATGCAGTAATGCGGATTCGACCAGAAAACCTTTCTTGACACCGCGTGCCCGAACATACCGTTCCACGAGAGCTTTACTTTCTATCGAAATATAAGCTGATATTTGTGTGTGAGCCTGAGCCATAAAATACCCCCATCTTTCTACAAAAATGTAGACAATTGATTACCATTAGTCAAGAGAAAAATCAGGGGGTATACAACGCCCACAATTTTATGCGGTTCTCATTTTATTTTTGGTCTTTTGCGGAGATCTTAGACATACATCAGCAATTCCCGACGTAAAGCATTCTCGAGAGGATATCTTCATCAGCATCCAAATTGCCGGTTACCTCATGCAAAATGATACTCCAAAAAGCAAAAATAAACCATAAAAAATAGGGGATGTCCATTGGATTATTGGTTATTTTTACTCCAGCAGATTTAATCCCTGCTCCTCGGCAATTTTTTGTGTTTGTTAAGCTTAACGTTATTGTCTTTCGATATTTCTCCCCTCTTTTCACCGCATATCCTGTATCCTGTAAGTAACTCATTCATTAAGGTTGACAAACCGGAATTTTCTGGAAAGAAAGACTACGCCGCAAGGAAACTATGATCTGACTGGAAAAGTCGGGACATTCTGTTTTTCCATTAAATTCGGATGGTTTTCATGAAGCCGTTATTCAACCAGTTTTGCAAGCTCATGCTCATCTCCAATAAGAAAAAATTTAGAGTCCTCCAGAACCTTTTTCAGGAAATGATGATCTGCTGCCAATTTGAATCGGAACTCTTCGGGAGGATAAACAATGGGATTGATTTCCCGGCGAACCGTTTCCTGTGTACGACCTAATACTGAAACAACTTCGGCGAATGTTACATCACCCACAACCATAACATCCGCATCGCTACTTGATCGTTCGTCTCCTCCTACCATGGAGCCGAATAAAAAGGCCACATTAATACGATCTGACAGAGGTACTAAAGCTGCTTTCAGCACGTCGCCAACACCAACCGTTTTGATCACCAGGCTTTTCAATTCGGCATAGACCGGACACTCCTGGTTGGCCTGGTAATAAACTTGCCGGCCATGTACTGTTCGCCGGATAATACCTGCCTCAAAAAGCTTCTTTAATTCCCGTTGCACAGCACCCAGGCCAACTCCGGCTGTTCGGGCAATCTGGCGGACATAGAAGGATTCCTCAACGTGGCTATACAGTAAGGCCAAAACGGCCCGTCGGGTCTTTCCAAAAAGAGTGGCAGACAAACTGTCAGTTTTAATTATTGTACTCATATCGGATACAATCGTACCCCTTTTGATTACAGCCTGCAAGCTATTTTTAACAACTCGTTCACACTTTGCGCTTACATGCGAGCCCCGCTCTACTTAAGCTTGGCTTTCAAAATATCAAAATAATTTTGATCCGGGGGAAATTCCACTCTTTCATATATTGACATATCGAATACAATCTATTGTAAAGATAGGGTCGTCACCAAAGCATCCAAAGGAAAATAAATTTATTGCAAAGTAATTAACCAACATATCAAGGATGTCCCATAAAGGCCCGAAGGAGCTTTTAAACCTGAGACTTTACAACCGGTAGCTTCAAGGAGGTGTGAGATTATTTACTCAAGTTTTGCATATCTTCTTTACGCAAGTATCTGCACTGAGGTTAACGAATGATCTTGCCTTCCCATAAGTCACTCAGGAAATTTCTATACGGCATTATTCGTATCCTGCCATGAACTCTCTCTTCCCTCTCATTGCATACAACTAATGCCTTGCGTGGCGAATATTCCTCTGTAAAGGCGTTCAGAGGATGTAAATCTCTTTTCTCGATTAGAGTTGCGCTTTTTACTTCAATGGCTACATCGCCTCCACCCAGCACAAAGTCAACTTCCAGTCCTGATTTTGTCCTCCAGAAATTAATTTCATAATCGATTTCATTGTAGGAATTGTAAGCCGCAATCTCCATCAAAATAAAATGCTCAAATGCTTTCCCGAACAATTCACCCTTTTCTTCTTCAATATGTCGTTTTGTTAAAGTGCCTGCAACCCCCACATCAAACAAGTAGAATTTTGCCGCTTTGCTGATGACCTGCCGGTTTTGCCTCTTCTTAAAGGGTTCTATCATAGCGCCTAAAAGCGTATCCACAAGGATCTGATAATACTCTTTTACAGTCTTGGAATCTACACCGCAATCACGCGCTATATTGGAATAATTTGTAAGCTCTCCGTGAGAGTATGCCATGGCATCAAAGAATCTGGAAAATGCGGGAATATTCCGGGTTAACCCCTCATCAAAAACTTCTTCTTTTAAATAATCTTGCGTATAGGCTCTTAAGGATTTCTTATAGTTTTCCTTAAGATAATGATCCGGTATCATACCGCAATTTAATACTTTCAACAGATCCCAGTTCTCCAGTTCAAACGTAACAAATGGAAACATCTCATAACGCCATGCCCGGCCCCCAAGAAGGTTAGCCTTTCCTCTTTTCAGCTTCCGTGCGCTTGATCCGCACAGTATAAAACTCAAACCCTTATTTTCAATCAGCCAGTGCACTTCGTCCAAGAGTTGAGGAATCTTCTGCACTTCATCCAATATCACCGGGTGTTTCAGGACATCATCATCCTTTGCCAGCAGCCGTTCCCGCAAAAGAGCAGGTTTCTTGGAAAACTCAAGAAACAGATCGGTTTGAAGAAAATTATACACAAGGCTGCCTGGAAACTTTGCTTTCAGATAAGTCGATTTTCCTGTCTTTCTTGGCCCCCATAAAAAAGCAGACTGCCCTGGTGGGAGATCGATATTCAGGATTCTCTTGATATTGTCCATTTTTGTACATCGCTCCAATTTAGTTAAACTAATTCGGAATATAGTACGAACCGGTATGGCAGTCAAGAAAAAATATCATCTAATAATCTTCCCCAGGAATATATTCAACAAAGCAGAAGTGAACCCTTAAACTTCATGGCGAAGGTTAAAAGGCATGTAAGGATTAAAATTTGATCCTTTAAAATAGATTTTCCCGGACGGTATTCCGAAAAAGTCTTGGCTATTTCGGAATTTATGTCAAAATAGTCGTTATGAAGCGATATCTGACAAAATATATCCAAGAGAAACGCCTAACGTCCCCCTTTGTCCTTTATGGACATCCCGCAACCCGCACCTGGCAATAATTTTACTTGACAGGGCAAATTATTTAGATAATATTCCCTCTCTATGAAAAGGATTAAGGACAGGATATTAGACTTGAAATTGCCGGCCAATCGTTCCGCTTTTCTTTGGGGCCCTCGCAAAACCGGCAAGACTTATTGGATTAATAGACATTTTGCCGACTCAGTCATAATTGATTTGCTGAAAACAGACGTTTTTGCGGATTACGCCTCCCGCCCGTCATTACTTCGCGAGCGTTATCAGGAATATCGTGGACCTGTTGTTATCGATGAAATCCAGATGGTTCCCGACCTGCTTAATGAAATTCACTGGTTAATCGAAAATACCGATGTCTCTTTTTTAATGACCGGATCAAGTGCTCGCAAATTGCGGCGGCGTCATGCGAATCTGCTTGGTGGCCGGGCCTGGCGATATACCATGGCTCCGCTTACGTATGCAGAGACGGAAGGTTTTGACCTTGAACTGATTATGGTTTCCGGACTTTTGCCACCCCATTTTCTTTCATCTGATCCTGTTCAGGATCTCAGAGCCTATGTGGCCGACTATCTAAAGGAAGAAATCGCAGCCGAGGCTGTCATACAAAACATCCCCGCATTTGCCGAATTTCTCCGTGTTGCCGCACTGACTTCCGGCGAATTACTAAATTATACCAATGTAGGAAGAGAAACCGGTGTCAGCGCCAAAGTCGTAAGAAACTACTTCCAGATATTAGAGGATACATTGCTTGGTTTTAGAATCCAGCCGTGGCGGAAGGTAAAGAATCGGCGTCTCATAGAAACTGAAAAATTTTATCTCTTTGATGTGGGTGTAGCCAATTATCTGGCTCGCCGATCACCAGCAATCGGCACTCCTGAATTTGGTAATTCATTCGAACATTATATTCTTATGGAACTCAAGGCATATCAAGCCTACAGAAATCCCGAGCTTGATATTCGATACTGGAGGACCAGCACAGGGTTTGAGGTGGATTTCATCCTTGGCGACATGAATGTGGCAATTGAAGTTAAGGGATCACGTAGAGTACACAGCACACATACCAGAGGTTTACGGGCGCTGCTTGAAGAGCATACAGTTAAGCGGGCGGTTATCGTTTCCATGGAAAAACAGTCAAGAAAACTTGATTCCTACATCGAGGTTTTGCCATGGCAAGTCTTCCTTGAAACGCTATGGTCAGGAGAATTAGGGGTATGAACCGCAATAGCGAGCGCATTCCACATATCAGTACAAATCATCGGCAAATAATTGTTCGGCCTGACGGCACAGCCACAAAACCGATGCCGTTTCTTGCCAGCGAGGATATAAATTGCGTCGCCATATCGTCATACTTGGGGCTGGGGCGAGCATCGCAGCGTTTCCTGATGGTGACGCTAATGGGAAAAGACTGCCGACGATGGACAACTTAATTGAGATGCTTGGTCTTGAACCGGTATTAGAACGGGGAGGGGTTAAGAATAGACGTCGCAACTTTGAAGATATTTACAGTGAGTTGTACGAGAATGATCCTGGGTCACCATTTCTCAAAGAAATTGAGGAGATCGTATATACTTATTTTGACAGCCTAAAACTTCCAGAATCACCAACCGTGTATGACCATTTATTGATGTCCCTTAGGCCAAAGGATATTGTTGCAACTTTTAACTGGGATCCATTCCTCTTTGATGCCTGGAATCGGAATAAAGATAAAGTTCCAGCTCCGGAGATTATTCACCTTCACGGCAACGTCCGCTTAGCGTATTGCCCAGAGCACCCTGTTTATGGTGAACACGGCATGTATTGTCCAGAATGTGATAGAGAGCTTATCCCCTCTCGGCTACTCTACCCCGTCACAATGAAGAACTATGTCAACGACACCTTTATCAAAACAGAATGGGAAGTTCTACAGAAAGGTCTGCGTCAGGCGATGACCCTAACAATTTTTGGCTATGGAGCACCGACTACGGATAAAGAAGCAGTTGATATTATGAATAGTGCATGGGACAAGGACAATCGATTAATCGAAAGAACGGAGATCATTGATATAAAGGACAAAGAAGTTCTGTGGACGCTGTGGAAACCTTTTATAATAAGAACTTACCTTGATTGCCCTGAGAACTTTTATCAATCACGGATAGCAAACTTTCCTAGAAGAACTTGTGAAGCGTTATTAGCTCAAACATTTTATGGCCAATGGGTTGAGAACAACCACTTCCCATTGGATGCTAATTTTGATGAACTATTATTTTGGGTAAAGCCATTAGTTGAGGCAGAGCGTGTATTGGATGCTGTCTGAGAATTTATAGAGGGCCACATTTTAAATATTAAGTTTAGAAATTATAAACGAGAGTGCAGCCCATGATTTTATGCGTTTCTCGTTTTATTTTTGGTCTTTTGCGGAGATCGCAGACATATATTTTGTATGGTTCATTAAATTTTTTTCTTCGGACATATCATCAAAAATGAACCGCAAACCGGTTATCTGACCCAGTCCGTGTTGATGCGATTGATATGGGATGTCACGTTTGTCTACTACCAAGCATTGCGTGTGGCAGGGGAAAGTTAGGCCTTCCTCGCATTGCGGAGCGAGCATTTAGGGATATTATCATACATACGCATCCTGCCACAGGTTCGTAATAAAATCTTTCCAGGGGAGGATACATATATCCCCATCTTTTCGAGGGGTATCTTCAAGAGTGACCAATATATAATTCTCTAAAAGTTCTTCTTCCTTTATTGCAGTCAATCCTTTGAAGTCTTTTCTTGTGATATTTGCCTTCCCTTTTACCTCAATCGCTGTTTTTCCGTTGATGACAAAGTCAACCTCAAAGCCTGAGGTTGCCCTCCAGTAAGACAGATCACAACCCCCCTTGTAATCGCAGTAGGTTTTTATCTCATGATGGATATAAGCTTCAAATGCCTCCCCAAATTCCGGAGATCTCACCTCCAGACCCCGGCGACCTTGCAGAAATCTGGCGACTCCTATATCGAAAAAGTAGAATTTCGAAGTGGCAACCGGCTTTCGTTTGGCTGATTTCCGCCATGCAGGCAAATCATCGCCAAGCAGCGTATCACGTAGAATCTGAAAATATTCCTGCACGGTTGATCTTGGAACCTGTGCATCGCTTGCTATGTTCGTATAATTAATCATTTTACCGTTACACAGCCCGGCTACAGTGAGAAATCTGCTGAATGCAGGAACATTCCGGACGATGGCTTCCGCTGCAATCTCTTCCCTTAGATAATTTCCCGCATATGCCTCCAGATCTTTAAATGGTGCATCGGAAAAATAGATGGAGGGGATCAGACCTCTGTCCAGGGCTTTCAGTAATTGGAAATCCTCTTTTAAC
>JAUWQO010000151.1 GCA_030610995.1 Desulfobacterales bacterium | reverse complement strand
AAACATAGTGTCGCTTATTTTAAGAAATAACGGGTTTAATATTATAGATCTTGGCAAAGATGTTCCGGCTGAAGATATCATCAAGAATATAAAACTTTCTAAACCTGCCCTTGTGGGACTCTCCGCGCTTATGACCACAACGATGGTCAACATGAAGGATGTTATTGAATTAGCGAGGGCAGAGGGGCTTGATTGCAAATTTATAGTAGGAGGGGCGGTGGTGAGCAAGTCCTTCGCCCACTCGATAGGGGCGGAATATGCAAAGGATGGCGTCGGAGCAGTGCGGCTTGCCCGGAGATTGTGCGCGGAATCAGTAACTACTCAGGTTGTTTAGACTGAAGGCTAAAGGCTGTTAAATACGGCTTGAAACTTGAAATTGGAAAGTAGAAATTTGGGAGACCTGTCTGCGCCTGCCTGTGCGGTGCACGCAGACAGGTGCGGGCACGCACAGGCAGAGATGAAGCGAGACTACGAGAGCATGAAGGCCGAATTTCTAATTTCAATATTCCGCTTTCCACACAAGTTTCTCCACCTTGATGGGGGAGCTCAGGAGAGAGTGAGGGAGGAGAAAAGGAAAACCAATCATGTTAGACTACTTTTTAAAAGGGGGGCCGGTCATGTACCCCCTTCTTCTCTGTTCTCTGATATCGCTTACGATAATCATTGAACGGATAATATTCTGGGTAAGAGAAGAGAAAAATCGCGATAGAGAATTATTAAATAAGTTGATGTCCTTAATCGAGAATGGGCGCTTCGAAGAGGCAAAAAAGATTACCGGAAAGACCCGTGATTTCGTTATCAGAGTCATGGTCTGCGGGGCGGTTCATCGTGAATTCTCCTTGCGGGATGCCATGCAGATGAGCGCCGATGAGGAGATTGCCAGGATGAGACGTTACCTGCCTGTTCTTGACACGATGATAACCCTCTCACCGCTTCTGGGAATCCTCGGAACGGTAACCGGGATCATCTATTCATTTAATATGATGGGAACAGTTGGTGTGGAACATCCACAAATTATTACAGTGGGCATTGCCCAGGCCCTTATCACTACGGCATTTGGACTGACCATCGCCATCCTCAGCCTGATGCCTTACAATTATTTTGTATCGAAGATCGAAAAGGCCACACTGGAGATGGAACAGTACGGCACCAGTCTGGAGATAGTATTCGAGAAAGAAAAAAACAGACTGGAAGGTTGATTGGGATGAAGATGAAGAGAAGTTTGTAGTGCGAACCCTAAGCGGAGCGAATCCACCGAAAGCTCTTTGTGGCTGCGCCGGCACAACAAAGAACGAGTGATAAAAGGTTTTGTGACGGCTACTCAGCATATCTGAAACTACCGCAAGAGACGATTGGGGGATTTTTTTAATGGCGAATAATGGAAAAATAAAAGAGCTTGCCAATTTTATCTGGAGTATTGCGGATCTGTTGAGAGGTGATTACAAACAATCCGATTATGGAAAGATCATACTCCCTTTTACAGTTTTGCGAAGGCTTGACTGTGTTCTGGAGTCTACCAAGCAAAATGTCCTCGATTATCTGCCGAAATTAAAATCCATGAAGTTTAAAAATACCGAGCCGGTGCTTAACAAAGTCGCCGGTTTTAATTTTCATAATAAAAGCAAGTTGGATTTTGAAAAGCTGAAAGCTGACCCTGATAATATAGCTGCAAATTTAAGAAACTATATCAACGGGTTTTCCGCTGGCGGTAGGGAAATAATTGAATATTTCAGTTTTAATGATCAGATCGCCCGCCTTGATGAGGCTAATCTGCTGTTTCTGGTTGCAAGCCGTTTCAGTGAAGTGGATCTTCATCCTGATAATGTTTCGAGTATTGAAATGGGGTATGTCTTTGAGGAACTTATCAGGAAATTCTCTGAATTGTCCAATGAAACTGCGGGGGAGCATTTCACGCCTCGCGAAGTAATCAGGTTAATGGTAAATCTCCTGTTTTTGAATGACAAGGAGATCCTGACCAAAAAAGGGATTGTAAAAACAATTTACGATCCTGCCGGTGGAACAGGAGGGATGCTGTCTGTGGCGGAAAACTATTTGCGTGAGCTTAACCCCCGTGCCAGGCTGGAGGTTTTCGGACAGGAAGTAAATCCTGAATCATACGCGATTTGCAAATCCGATATGCTTATCAAGGGGGAAAATACAGCCAACATCAAATTCGGTAATTCCTTTACAATGGACGGTCTGGAATCGGAAAAATTTGATTATATGCTTTCCAACCCTCCTTTTGGAGTTGAGTGGAAAAAAGTTCAGACCCATATCAAAAAAGAGCATGAAACAAAAGGCTTTGGAGGGCGGTTCGGCGCCGGACTTCCGCGCATCAGTGACGGATCTTTTTTGTTTTTGCAGCATATGATTTCCAAGATGAAACCGTCAAACAACGGCACCCGGCTCGGCATTGTATTTAATGGTTCGCCTCTTTTTTCCGGTGGCGCCGGAAGCGGAGAGAGTGAAATCCGAAAATGGATCATTGAAAATGATATGCTGGAAGCCATCATCGTCATGCCGGATCAGCTTTTTTACAACACCGGCATATTTACTTATATCTGGATTTTAACAAACCGGAAACCGGTTGAACGTAAAGGAAAAATCCAGGTGGTTAATGCTGTTTTATTCTTTGAAAAGATGAGCCGGAGCCTGGGCAACAAAAGAAATGAGATCAGTGATAACCAGATCAATGAGATAACCGGAATTTATGGAGATTTCATTGAAGGTGACTTTTGCAGGATATTTGACAATGAAGATTTTGGTTACAACCGGATTACAGTTGAACGACCTTTGAGACTCAACTTCCAGACCTCAGAAGAAAGAATAGCTCTGCTTGAAAATGAAAAAGCCTTTCAAAATCTTTCCAGACCGAAAAAAAAGGGTAAAGCAGGCTTGAAGCAAAAGGAAGAGGGAGAGAAACTTCAACAAGATATACTTGCAATGCTTAAAAGCATGGATGGCTCCGTAATTTATAAAAACAGAGAGAAATTTGAAAAAGCTCTTAAAGAGCATTGCAAAAAATATGGACTGGTTTTACCTGCGCCGATACAAAAAGCTATTTTAAATGCCCTGTCTGAACGGGACGAAACAGCGGATATTTGTGTTGATAAAAAAGGTAATCCAGAACCGGATACGTCATTGCGGGATAACGAAAATGTACCTTTAAATGAAGATATCAAGGAATATTTCGAGCGGGAGATCCTGCCCCATGTGCCGGACGCCTGGATTGATGAGAGCAAAACAGTCAAGGGCTATGAGATCAATTTTACGAAATATTTTTACAAATACAAGCCGCTCCGACCGTTAGCCGATATCCGTGCCGATATTCTGGCCCTGGAACAGGAAACCGAAGGGATGACTCAAGAGGTGTTGGAGGGATGAGCAATAAGACGATAGCAACAGGTTCAGGTTCACAGATAATTATTTATCAGGCAGAAGATGGGAACACTAAGATTGATGTCAGGCTTGAGAATGAAACTGTCTGGTTGACCCAAAAACTGATGGCGGAATTGTTTCAAGTGGGTGTGAATACAGTTAATTACCACATTAAAGAGATTTTTAATGAGGGTGAGCTTGCTCCTGGGGCAACTATTCGAAAATTTCGAATAGTTCAAAAAGAGGGTAACAGGGAGGTTGTGCGGCATGTCGATTTTTACAATCTCGATATGATCATTTCCATCGGCTACCGCATAAAATCTCACGTCGCCACCCGCTTCCGCCAATGGGCGACCCGGCAACTCAGGGAATACATTGTCAAAGGCTTTGTACTGGATGATGAGAGGCTGAAAAACCCTGACCAGCCTTTCGATTATTTTGATGAACTTCTGCGCCGCATTCAGGATATTCGTACTTCGGAAAAGCGGTTCTATCAGAAAATCACCGATATTTACTCCACCAGCGTGGATTATGATCCCACACAGCAAATCAGTATTGATTTCTTCAAGACCGTTCAAAACAAACTGCATTGGGCAATAACCGGAAAAACCGCAGCCGAGATTATTCACCAGCGGGCGAACAGAGAAAAGATCAACATGGGTTTGACAAACTGGCGGGGTGCAAGGGTACGCAAACAGGATGTCACCATTGCCAAAAACTATCTCAATGAAGAGGAACTGCGCACCCTCAATAATCTTGTGGAACAATATCTGATTTTTGCCGAAGGCCAGGCAATGCGGCGGATTCCCATGTATATGAAAGGCTGGATTAATAAACTGGACGGTTTTTTAAAGTTAAACGATCGGAATATCCTCAACCATGCTGGAAAAATTTCCCATCAAATGGCAAAAGAACTGGCGGAAAAGGAGTATGACAGGTTTCATCAAGCCCGTTTGCAGATTGAAGCACGACAGGCAGATGACAAGGACTTTGAATGCCTGGCGAGAAAGATTGAAAATAATGGCAAAGGACGGGGACAATGAGGCCTTATCCGAAATATAAGGATTCCGGGGTTGAATGGATTGGGGATGTGCCGGAGGGGTGGGGAATCTCCAAGTTAAAATGGTTTAGCAAGATTTATAGTGGCACTAATATAAAAAATGAGCTTGGTACTTATCCTTTGTATGGTGCTAATGGTATAATAGGTAAATGTATAACTGATAGTTTTGCCACAGAAAAAGTTATTATTGGTCGTGTTGGATCTTCGGGCGAAATAAATTTTGCAACTGGTATTTATGGTGTATCCGATAACGCATTGGTCGTTGATAATAGTAAAGATATCACATCTAAATTCTTATTTTATTTTCTGACAACTATAAATTTCTCAACTGATATTACGCTAAATGCTCAACCATTATTAACCGCAACAAATGTTAAAAATAAATTCATTGCAATTCCAAACTCTAAAGAACAACAATCAATAATAAACTACCTCGATCGCAAAACCATCCAAATCGACAACCTCATCTCAAAAAAGCAAAAACTCATCGAACTGCTGAAGGAGGAGCGCGCCGCAATAATCAATCAGGCGGTAACAAAAGGATTGAATCCCGACGCGCCGATGAAGGATTCGGGGATTGAATGGTTGGGGGAGGTGCCGGAGCATTGGGAGGTGAAGAGATTAAAGTTTTTTTATCGACTTATTACCAAAAAGAACTATTCGGCAGAAACAAAAAAAATTGCATTGGAGAATATAGAGAGTTGGACAGGCCGTTTGATTGATTCTGAAGCCGATTATCAAGGGGAAGGCATTTCATTTCATAAAGGAGATATTCTGTTTGGAAAATTAAGGCCATATTTAGCAAAAGTTCTATGCCCTCATTTCTCTGGTGCGTCAATTGGTGATATTTATGTAATAAGACCTAAATCTGGGGTTTCTTCTAAATTTACTTTCTATAGGTTTGTATCCAGGCCCTTTATTGAAGTAGTTAATGGTTCAACTTTTGGGGCAAAAATGCCAAGAGCGAATTGGAGCTTTATTGCTAATTTGTACATTGCAATGCCTAATTTTGACGAGCAGAGAACTGTTTCGGGCTACCTTGACCATATAACCACCAAAATCGACCAAACAACATTCAAAATCGAAAAACAGATCGAATTTTTAAAAGAATTTCGCACCGCCCTAATATCAGAAGTGGTGACCGGCAAAATAGATGTTCGTGATGGGGGATCAAATGGATAGCCAGCGCACAACCACGGAACAAGCCTTTGAAGAGGCGATAGAAAAGAGCCTTATTGATAACGGCGGCTATGCCAAAGGGAATCCTTCTGATTTCAGCCGGGAACTGGCCTTTGATTCAAAGGCGATTTTTGCATTTTTAAAAGACACTCAACCACAGTCCTGGGAAAAACTGTCTGAAATCCACGGCTCTCAGGTTGAATCCAAAATTCTGCAACGCCTTTTTAAGGAACTTGACAACAGGGGTACACTCGATATGCTTCGCAACGGCTTTGTGGATTATGGTGTTCGGTTTAAGATGGCCTATTTCAAACCGGCCAGCAGGCTGAATCCTGAAACGATTGCTTTATACAACAAAAACCGGCTTACTGTATCCTGTCAGGTAAAATACAGCCTTAAAAATGAAAACTCAATTGACATGCTGCTTAGTCTAAACGGCCTGCCAATGGCAACTGTTGAGCTGAAAAACCAGTTTACCGGCCAGAATGTGGTAAATGCCAAATGGCAGTATGCTGCTGATAGAGACCCGAACGAACTGCTCTTTAAATTCAAGAAACGCGCGCTCGTGCATTTTGCCGTTGATACCGACGAAGTTTATATGACCACCCGGCTTGAAGGCAAAGCCACCCGCTATCTTCCTTTTAATCTCGGCTATATTAAGGGCGCCGGCAATCCTCCTAATCCGAACGGCCACAAAACCGCCTATCTGTGGGAGTATGTCTGGGCCAAAGATAGCTGGATGGATATCATCGGATCTTTTCTTCTTTTGCAGACTGATGAATATAAGGTTGACGGGAAAATATTTAAAAAAGAAAAGCTGATATTTCCCAGGTTTCATCAACTG
>JAUWQO010000096.1 GCA_030610995.1 Desulfobacterales bacterium | reverse complement strand
TTAAACGGTGCTGTAGATTTTTTGAAAAATCCGGTTATAACCCATCCGACCTCAAGTGGAACCCGGTTGGATATTAATCTGCCTGAAAGTATTTCAGTAGAAAGGGCTGACGATATTAGTGTGGAATTACTGGAGTTCTTGCGCAAAAATATCGGCATGAAAGCTGGCGAAGGCGGTTACTCGGACAAGTTCGAAAATGATCCTGACAGATTTTCAATGGCACGCTTTTTATATACGCACCTTGTTCTCAGGTTTAGATTGGCAGAAGAAGATGTGGCAGGAATAGGCGCTTTATGGCACAGGCTGCCTGCTGATTCAAGGTTTCCCGATCATTCCATCTGGCAGCACAATGCTCTTACTTCGGCATTATATTCATGTATGGGCATGGCAAATGACGTAAACCAAACAGGCATGATGATTTTCAGCATCACTCCGGTTCAGGCATTTATTTCCAAGGCAAGAAAATTAAGGGATTACTGGACAGGATCGATTCTGCTTTCCTGGCTTGCCTTTGAAGGTATCAAGTGGGTTATTGAAAATTTGGGTCCGGATCATATCCTGTATCCCTCTTTGATAGATCAGCCTCTGATTAACGAATACCTTAAACAAAAATGGGAAACAGGTAACTTCTCATCATTTAATAAAGCAAAAGGGATAGCTTCTTTCCCTAACAAATTTCTTTTTCTTGTACCCCTAACCCAGGTGGAATCTATAGGAGATGATATTTCCAAACATATCAATAATGAATGGATGAAATTGAGCAGTATGGTTGAAAATCAGATTTCATCACTTGTCCCAGGGGATAATACACACATAAAAGAGCTTTTTAAAAGACAGAATTCAGATTACTGGGATCTTCGATGGTCGGCTGTCAAGCTTTTGGACAAGGATGATAAAAATGAGTTTTCTGAACTGCTGGCAGAAAAAAGCTATGCAGAACAATATAAAGTGCTGGAAATCTTTAATGAGTTAATTAAGGATAAGCCCCATTATGAAAAGAGCGGCCGGGGCATGCTTTACTCTGTATCACATGCCCTGGTTCAATCAGCTCTGGCAGCACAAAAGTCACAAAAAAGGATTACAAGATTACCTGAGCCTGGTGAAAAATGTCACCTGTGTGGTGAATTTGAGGTCTTGCATTCAACTGCTCATCAAGAAGGCGATGGCGCTAAAGAGTATAAAAAGAATATTAAGGAGTTTTGGGATAACCTTAATGAATCCTGGCATGCTGAATATGATTTCAATGAAAACGAAAGGCTTTGCTCAATATGTATGATCAAAAGAATAGCATATAAAGCGCTGCAAAAAGAAAAAGGTCATATTTTATGGAACAGCTTTAAAGATGTGGAACATTTTCCATCAACAACTCAACTGGCCTTTTATGATAAATTTACAAGAGAGAATATAACCGATGAAAAAGAACAATACGAAATAGCACAAAAGGCTCACAATGAACCTGATGAAAAAGCGGAAAACAGGGACCGCTATTTTGCAATACTTCTCATGGACGGTGATAAGATGGGGAAGCTGGTCAACGGCGAAACCCTTGCGTCAACCTGGGAATCGGTAATGCATCCTAAAATTGTGGAAAGATTAAAACAGCCTGAATTTGACAAAAATTATAAAAAAACATGGAATGATATATTTACAAACTACCCCAAACGACTTCTTACACCAGCTATTCATGCGGCTATATCAGAATCATTAGGGGATTTTTCCATTTACGGAGTTGATAGTATTATAAGAGCTAATGATGGGCGGCTGATTTATGCCGGCGGGGATGACGTCTGCGCTGTTTTGCCGGTTGATACGGCATTAAAAGCCGCAGAGGAGATACAAAAATATTATAATTCTTTTTTCAGGATTATTTCAGATCAAAAAGATGAAACTATCGGCAATAGCTGGAACGTGGAACCCGGCAAGATGTCGGTCTGTCTCGGGAAAGGAGATGGTATATCCATTTCTGCCGGCATTCTGATTTGTCACCATAAGGAAAGTTTATCTCAGATGATTGCAGACGCTCATCATCTTCTTGACGATAAAGCCAAAAAAGAAACCGGACGTAATGCCTGTGCCATTGAGCTTAGAAAACGCTCAGGAGGCTCGCGATATTTTGCCAGAAAATGGGATGAAAGCAAAGCCTGGGAATCGTTTCATCGGATCGGAGAATTGATAAGCAACAAAAAGAAAAAGAAAATTTCCGCTTCTCTGGTTTACAGATTGGAACAATTCAGAACCGGAATAGAAGCAATATTAAAAAAGGATGATTACAAGAATCTTTTGACTAATTTTATTAAAAAACAGCTTGATCGTTCCATGCTGACCGCAGGGAAAAACAGCAAAGAGGAACTCGAAGAATTTGCAAAAAGAATGGTCGATATCGTTGTAGTAAAAAAAGAGGACAACGAACAGGCTTTTGAACCGGAAGGCTTGATTGTCGCCGGATTTATCGCCGACAAAGGGGGTGAATGATAATGAACTGGTACAGCTTTAAACCTGCTGACACTCTTTTTTTCAGGGGAGCCGAGCCTATGAACATAGGGGAAAACCATACCGCAACAGCCAATTTCCCTCCGCCTGCGCGCACTATGGAAGGCGCGTTGAGAACAGCGATTCTGAAGCAGAACATAATACCGATTGATCAGTATTATGACAATAATATTGACGGTGAGTTACTGGACATAATAGGCCCGGCAGATAAAAAGGCTGGTTTTTCGGTTGTCGGTCCTTTGTTTGAACAGGATAAAATGATCTACGTGCCGGCGCCGTATTCGTGGTATTTTGATAAGGATGACGGAAAAGAAGAGAAAGTAAAGATATATAAAAGCCGTTTGATAAAAACCAGCTTGGTAAAAACCTCTTTAAAAAATCTTTTTTGGGCAAAGGGTGAGAAATGTGAATTGAAAACTCTGGGCGGGAAATGGATTTCTTTATATGACTTATATTCTGAAAAAAACATCGTTTCCGGAAAAGAGATTCATTGTTTTTATGATGTGGAAAACAGAACCGGCATTGCCCTTGACAGTAATCGGAGTGTAAGGGCTCATCATTTATATTCTTTCAGTCATGCAAGGCTCAACAAAAATGTAAACCTTATATTCGGGGTGGATAAGAATTTGCCAATTTCAGATACCGGAGTCTTGAACCTGGGGGCTGAACAAAGATTCGGTTTATACACCAAAATACCGGATATTAATTTTAGCAAGGGCAATTCCGATTTGTTTATGTCTGTTTCACAAACAGCAGGCACAGAGCAGGCAAACGAGTCAGTCGTTGCCACCGGTAAAATTCAATATCAAGGTGGATGGGATATGAAAAAAGGTTTCCACAAGCCGATGACAGGGTTTTTCCCGCCGGGCAGTGTTTTTAACGACAAACTAAATGATAATTTTATAGAAATATAGGGGGCGGTTATGTTGAAAAAAGAATTATGTTCAATCTGTAAATTTTATGCGGTATCTCCAATCCATGCCGGCAGTGGCACTTCGACATCTGCTGTTGACCTGCCGATTCAAAGAGAACAGCATACAAGCTGGCCGCACATTCAGGCATCCGGCGTTAAAGGGGCTTTCAGGGCGCATTTTAGAGATTTCGTGGATAAAAATAATGACACACAGCTTATCAATCTTATTTTCGGCTCCGATGAACAGGACGGCTGGGATAAGAAAATAGATAATCTGCCTGGTGCAATGTCGGTTTCAGATGTCAGGCTGCTTGCATTTCCCATGCGGTCAAATATTGCGCCGTTTGTTTGGGTAACCTGCCCGTCGGTTCTAAAAAGGCTTAAAACAGATTTGGAGTATATAACTCTTGGCGAAGAAATGACAATACATGAACAGGATATTAAGAAAGATAGTGCTATCTGGATAGGAAAAGGGGGATCAGAAAAGCAGATTGTTCTCGAAGATGCGGTTGTGAATGTTACTAAAGAAATTGAGGATGAATTTTTCAAAAAAACATTTCCCGAACTTGAAAGGCTGATTCTAATCTCCGATGAAATGTTCGATTATGCTGTATCTTATTGCACTGAAATTCAAACAAATATCAAGATCAGCTCTAAGACCGGGACAGCTGAAGATGGGGCTTTGAGATATCAGGAATTTTTGCCGGCTGATTCTGTTTTATATTCAATCGTTCACTACAGCGGAAGAAATTTGGGCGAAATAAAGAATGATGACAAGCAAAGCCCGCTTGCTAATCTGGTAAAAGATATGAACGCTGAGGTGATAAAAAATCATGTTGAAGATACCATAAAAGATTTCATCCAGATCGGCGGAGATGAGACCCTCGGCAAGGGGATTTGTAAACTTGCATGGATCAGTGGAGGTGCAAAATGAGAACACTTGGCCAGAAAAGAGCGGAATATGCTTTGGGAAAAGTGCTTGCAATACCGGAAGGCAAAAAGAAAGAAGATTTCAAATCCTTTTCTGCAGGGGCGCCTTCAATGATTTTGCAAAACGGTTTTGGCCAGGCGCTGGCGTTCTGGTTGTCAAAAGGGACTGATAAGAATTTGAAAATAAAAGAAGAAGATAAGCATGTTGTTTTGTTTGATATGATTTGGAAATGGCTCCCATTTGAAAAGGATGATGTGAAAAATAGATTTGTAGAAAAGGACAAAGCCAAAACCCGAACAGATTTTATTAGACAATTATCCGGTATGGATCAAATTAAATATCTGACTGCCCAAAAAGAAACCCTTGCTTTGCTGGAATGGGTAAAAAGATATGCGAATGCCGAGTTATAGGGAGGGAATAATGTTTTATCCTTACAGCAAAGAGCTTCAGGATGCAGCCAGATTATTTATTAAGGGCAACTTCTCTCTGTGGCTCAACAAATTGATTCCCCTGAATAATGAAAATAAATGTGAGCCGTGTGATGAACAGGGTAATGATAAGAAAAAGGGGAAAGTTGTTCAATATTATGAATCAAAGTATAATGAGCTGAAGACTAACGGTACCCTCAGAAAAATGCTTGCTGAAAAGCATGAGAGCCAGGAACAATACTGCGCAATTCTAAAAAAGGCAGACTATGAAATTATTAATTTTAAAGCCGAATTAAAATCTCCCCTGATAACCGGAATCGGGCAGCCTCACCCCAATGAAGTCGGAATGGTTTTTGATCATACTATGGGAATTCCTTATATTCCCGCATCGAGTGTCAAAGGAATTGTCCGATTTGCCCACATGTTGGAATTGATCGAAAGTGACAATCTGTCTGATTATACTGATTCAAATAAAGATGGTGAATATATTATTGAATCTAATTTGAAAACTTTAATACCCGCTATTTTTGGCGGTGATGCAGACGAAGAAAAAAAAGGAAAAAAGAAAACGAAAAAGCTGAAAGGCAAAGTCATTTTTCTTGATGCCTATCCCAACAAGGTTTCCGATCTGCATGTTGATATAATGAACCCACATTATGGTGATTATTATAGTGATGAAAAAGGGGAAACACCTCCTGCTGATTACCTTGATCCCACCCCCATCAAATTTCTCACAGTAAAGCCGGGAACAGTATTTACATTTAAGGCATTGGTTTCAAAAAATTCGGATTTTCTTCTCAAACCTCTAAAAACCGCTTTTCAAAAGGCTCTTGAAGATGAAGGCGTGGGCGCAAAAACTGCGGTTGGTTATGGGCGGTTTGAGATACAAAGTGACGCTAATAAAGCGGATAATTTCTCAGCAGGGGAACAGGATAAAGTTGCTGTTCCAAAAGCTCACACCCCAGTCGAGAAAATGCTTAAGAACTTGGATTCGCTCAATAATACAGAAATAGGGCGAATTTTAGGTGAAATTGTGAACAACATGGAGAAAGAGCTTAAAACAGTCGAAGATAAGGCAGTAATAGCAAAAGCAATAAAAGAAAAATTAGAAACAAAGGCGTTCAAAAAGCTTGACAGAAAGAAAGACAGATATCTTTCTAAATTAATCGAACATTCGAATATGCCCAATGATTGATTCGTTTTCGGAAGAAAATAAAAAGCATGCAGCGCTGTCTATGAAGACGTATTGGGAAAAGCATGGAAAGTGGAAAAAGGAAGATTGTTCTAAAAAGCAATGGGCAAAGGTACAGAAGATAAAATCAATTCTTGGAGACGAGTAAGACAGAGAATTGCAGAGGCCAGTGGTTAGTGGTCAGTGGTTAGAGCCCAAATTTCTCATTTCTAATACTGACCACTGACCACTAACCACTGATGTTTATTGAGTTGATACAAATATACTTTACTTTTAGGCAGACTATATGCTAAGTATACTGGCATGATTGATAGACCATTTTGGATAAACCGACTGGAAGAGGCTTGGAAGAGGGTACCGGTTGCCTGGTTGGCCGGTGTCCATCGTGTTGGTAAAACCACACTGATCAAGAGCCTCGGGGAGGATCGTATTTTATATTTGAACTGCGATCTGCCTGTTGTAGAAGATATGGTCGCGCAGCCGGAGATTTTCTTTCGCAATTGCGATCGGCCGATTGTTGTCTTTGACGAAGTGCATCAGCTTCGCGAACCGAGCCGGATTCTGAAGATTGGCGCCGATCAGTTTCCCCATTTGAAAATCGCCGCAACCGGTTCCTCAACTCTGGCGGCCACAAGAAAATTTCAGGACACACTGACAGGAAGAAAACGTAATGTCCGCCTGGCGCCTGTTATATGGGATGAAATTGGTTCCTTTGGAAACGCTTCCATCGAAAAACGGCTTTACCGCGGCGGCCTGCCGCAGGCCCTGCTTGCGCCCCGGAAAGAACCGGAATTTTATCGGGAATGGATGGACTCATTTTTTGCGCGGGATATTCAGAAACTATTCGCTTTTCGCAACCCGGAAAAATTTAACTCTTTATTCGAATATATTCTCAGGCAAAGCGGTGGTTTGATAGAAACTTCGAGGGTAGCCGGTGCCATAGGCGTCAGCCGCTCTACCGTCGATACCCACATTCGAGCGCTGGAGGCGACCCATGCTGTGACAATTGTGCGCCCATTCTTCGGAAGCGGACAGAAAGAAATCGTTAAGATGCCGAAGATCTACGCTTTTGACACGGGATTCGTAAGCTTCAGTCGTGGCTGGGATCCCCTTCGACCGGATGATTGCGGAATCTTATGGGAGCATGTTGTTCTTGAATATCTGCAAGCCCATGCCCATAACTATGAGATCAATTATTGGCGCAACAAATCGGGTTTGGAATTGGATTTTGTTATTAGAAGAAACCGTACGGAAGTAGACGCTATTGAATGCAAGTGGAATCCCCGGCAATTTGATGCGGGAGCGCTAAAGGCATTTCGCGCCTTTTATCCCGGCGGTAAAAATTATATCATATGCCCCGATGCCGGACCGGGTTATGAAAGGAGCGTTAATGGTATTAGTGTTTTTGCCGTCAATCCCCGGCAATGGCTCGACAAATTTATCGAGGCTAAGGTTGGCAGTCTCGTAAAAAGTCGGAAAAATACTCTTTTGTCATTCTGAGCGATAGCGAAGAATCTGATATCATTGAGATTCTTCGTCGCTTCGCTCCTCAGAATGACATGGGTGAAGGGCTCCTCAGAATGACACTGCGTGGACTTTTTACGATTTCATCAAGGTTGTATAACCACAAAAATTACGATTTTTTCTATTTGGCAATAGGTTCCCATGAAAATTTCTATAGGGATCTGAAGCGTTATCTGAAATGAAGGTGAACTGGATGACGTAGAGATTGAAAGACCGGTCGGGAAGATGGCGGCATGTAGAAAATTGTATTTGGTATAATTGGAGATAGTTCGCATTTATTCGCAGGGATATAATACAATTCGAGGGAGGTTTGATGGATGAACAGAAAACCTGTTGATATTGCACAAGAATACAAGGCCGTATTGCGGCAAAAGCTGGGGAAACGATTGAAAAAAGTGATCCTTTATGGTTCACAGGCGCGTGGTGATGCCTGGGAGGGATCAGATTATGATGTTTTAGTATTGGTTGATGAAAGAACACCTGTAATTCGTGAGGCTATTATAGATGCGGGTGTGGAGATGATGGACAGGTACGAGACACTGTTTGCGGCATTGATTTACGATGAACAGGAATGGCAGCGGGCGCATGGATTCCCGCTCACATGGAATATTGAGCAGGAGGGCATTGCGGTATGAATGAATATAAAGCCACCCCCGATGTGTTAAGGGCCATGCTGAGGAAAGCCATGGAAAAACTCGCATCTGCGCGGAAGAATCTGGATTCAGGATTTTATGGCGATGTCGCTTCAAGGGCCTACTATGCCGCTTTTCATGCCATATCGGCTGTTTTGGCAGATCGTGGATTGACCTTTTCTTCTCATGCTCAAACGCTCGGAGCCTTTAACCGCGAACTTGTAAAAACGGAAATTTTCCCCGCCGATACGTTCAGAAAACTTCAACGTCTTTTTGAAGATCGACAAGTTGCAGACTACGACTGGAATATTTCTGTTGACAGGGAAACCGCGGAAAAAGACCTGGCCGATGCCGAGTGGTTGGTTAATGCATGTCTTGAGTATCTCGAACGGCAGGCCGGGCAACTCTTCGACAAGGAGTAAAAAAAGTATCATAATGAAAATTACAACATTGATATGCACTGTAGGCACAAGCCTTTTTTATCCGAATCTCCGCGATATAGACCCTTTTAAATATTATGAAAAGGTGTGTAATGTCCAGAACGGTAACTGGCAGGACGATAAGAAAACTTTGTCGGATTGCGGACTTTTGCAGGATCGTAAAAAGCTGGGGAGCATTCTCGAAAGCACAAAGAAATTTTATGAGTCCAAGAATTGGGTACAACTTGCGAAACAACTCGTCCTGTTGCCCCCTGATCTTCGTCTATGTGGCGCAGAAATTAATTCTATCGAGGCCATGATTCGAAAGAAATTTCTGAGAGATGAACGCAATCGGCTTATATTGCTTGTTTCAGACACAGATGATGGCAATGCCACAGGCTCTATCCTGAAGGCCTATTTTGAGGATAGCCGATGTCCCATCCAATTCAAAAACTGTGAATATAGGGCAGTTGCCGGTCTTCAGGATAAAAAACCCCTCGCCTTTCGCACGGAATGGTTGACCAATCTGGTTCGAATGCTGGGAGAAGAATTGCGTAAGTGGGGGAATAATTTTCTGGGGATTAACGCTACAGGCGGGTACAAGGCGCAGATCGCGCTGGCGGTTGCCTTTGGGCAGGCCACGCATTGTCCGGTATTTTATAAACACGAACGTTTCGACCAGATCATACAATTTCCCCAGGTGCCTTTTACGATTGATCTATCGCTGGTTAGGGACAACCTTAAATTGTGGGCGGATCTGGCGGAACCCTCTTCAATGCTCGAAAAAGATGAGATTGATGCTCGTTTGACCGGGAACGATGAACTTAAAGAAGCAATCTACCCATTGCTGGATGATGTGGAGATAAATGGGAAAATATACTTTGGATTATCGGCCCTGGGAATGGTCTACTGGGAGGCCTTTTCGATCAATAATCCCGATGTGACAATAAAGCCCGCCAATGCGGAGGTCAGGAGAGGCTGTCACTTTCGAGACGACAATTATCCCATCGGGTTCAAAGAATATGTTGAAAAGGTATATGACACATTCCCATCGCTGATCAGCGAGTGTCATTCACTGCCTTATTCAAAGAATAAGAGCATTACCAGAAATCGCTTTTACCTAAAAGGTGGCAAGATAATAGGCGAATATATTGATAAAGACGCATTTGGTGGCCGTTTTGAGATAATGACCGCCGCCACCAATGAACTGGAAAGAAAGTGGATCTGCAAGGAATTAACGAGGGGAATGGCCTGAGCATGGCAGCATCTTTGTTCTTACTGTTTAATCACCGGATTACCAAACATCAGAAGGCTGCGGCTCGTCTTTCTCTTGATGTGGATCGTATCATAAACCTACCTTTCGATTTGAAAGACCTTTGGTGTCAGGTTCCTCCAGGATTAAGCGAGATCAGGGATTATCTTGCGCCGATACGCGACTGGCTTAAATCAAAGGCCATGTCCGGCGATTACGTGCTCATCCAGGGAGATTTCGGCGCATCTTACCTGATGGTGATGTTTGCCTTTGATAATGATTATATTCCAATATACTCAACAACATATCGCAAGGCCGTTGAAGAAGATAGGGATGATGGATCTATTGAAATAACTCATAACTTTCAGCATCATATTTTTCGCAGGTACGGAATTTAATCAGAAATAATACCGCTCTTTGACAACTGAATACTGCAACGTTGCAAACCTTGATATCAGCTATGGCCGCCTTCTATAATATACGGCAAAAACAGGAGGCGGATCATGGTGGTATATATCAAGACCCAGGGAGCAAGGATTGTAAAGGAGGGAAGGCATCTTCTGGTCAAAAAGGGCGATGCCACATACAACACCCTTTTTACCTATAAACTCAACCAGCTCGTCATTTTCGGCAATGTGGAGATTACCCACCGTGCCTTTGTCCAGCTCATGCGCTATAACATTGATACGGTATTCCTGAGCTTTGATGGCCGGTACCTTGGACGCATTGCCCCTCCGGAGGCAAAAAATGTTTTCCTGCACAAACGCCAGTACCAGCTCCTCGATGAT
>JAUWQO010000033.1 GCA_030610995.1 Desulfobacterales bacterium | reverse complement strand
TGCCAGATCTGTCTTTATTATAATGAACTCTATGATTTCAAGGTTACGAACAGCAACATGGAGCTGGGGATCAGGCTGCTGCAGGCGGCAGGATCAGCCTATATCATACTGGCCGTCATCTATTTTTTCTTTCCCCTCATTGTTCTTGGAAGGGGAATCTTTCTTATCAATCTTTTTTTGTTAATCGGTTTCGTTTTTTCCTGGAGATTGATCTATAATTGGATCCTCAGGACCAGGAGCTTTGACCGGAAGGTATTAATTGTGGGGACAGGTGACATTGCCGGAAAGCTGACCGAAGAGATTATATCGAAAAAGGATTCGGGATTTCAGGCAGTGGGTTTCATCAGCAACGATCCGGAAATGATGGGAGAGAGTGTTGTTAATCCCAGTGTAGTAGGAAACTACAGTCAGATACTGGATGTAGTCAGGGAAAGAAAAGTCGATAATGTGATTGTTGCCCTCGACGAAAGGAGGGGAGTTTCCCCTACCGATGCCCTTCTGGAATGCAAGATGAAGGGTGTAGATGTGGAAGAGGGAGTCTTATTTTACGAAAGGATTACAGGAAAGATACTGGTGGATAGTATCAACCCAAGTTGGCTGATATTTTCAGAGGGTTTTAAAAAATCCAGGATTAAAAAGACAATGAAAAGGATAACCGGCACCATGATCTCGGTGGTCGGTTTATTATTAACCTCCCCCTTGCTTATAATCACCGCCATCTCGATCCGGCTCGATTCTCCCGGGCCGGTATTTTTCAGGCAGGAACGCGTCGGAGAGAACGATAAGATATTTTATGTACTGAAGTTTCGCTCCATGATCCAGGATGCGGAAGGCGAGGAGGGCCCGGTCTGGGCGGAGAAAGACGATCCGCGGGTTACCTGGGTGGGAAAGATCATCAGAAAACTACGTATTGATGAGATCCCTCAAATGATCAATGTCTTAAAGGGAGAGATGAGTTTTGTCGGTCCCCGGCCTGAAAGACCTGAATTTGTGGAGGAGTTAAAAAAGGAGATACCTTACTATTCCCAGCGTCACTCAGTAAAGCCCGGGATCACCGGCTGGGCCCAGATAATGTATCAGTACGGCAGCTCAGTTGAGGATGCCCGGGAAAAACTCCAGTATGACCTTTATTATGCCAAGAATATGTCTGCCATGCTTGACCTGATGATAATCTTCAAGACCATAAAGGTGGTACTATTAAGAAAGGGATCAAGGTAAGGGGATTTTGGATAGGCCATGTAGGTTAGTTAGAGGAATGGCTCAGGTCAGGGGGTATATAAGCGCCGGATCACTTAGGGCCTGCCATGTCCGCAAACCCTTTCGTATAAAGCCCTTGCAACTTTTTAAAACCCTTTTGGTTCCGGCTTGTCCGGGTCAGGTAGTTTTAAAACTTGAAATGAAGAAAAGATCAAGACACATTCGCAGATTTATCATTCTCATGCTTGTCACCATTCTATCCGGCAGTATCTTGTTTAACTGCAGCTCAGATCGCACAATCAGGATAAAAATCAACTCATGTCTGGTCAGGGATCGAGTTATTCCACTCGATAGCATAGAAATGAGATCCATGATCATTGTCGCATTTAGGATATTACCCAAAATAGATAACTTAAAAGATCTATATGTAGGCGGCGAGCTCTACCACAATGATAATTTGATATCTACCGAGAAAATTTCAAACCTTGATTCCCTGGGGAATAATCTGGGGTTTGATATCCCTCTATCACAAGGTAAATTTAATTATAATAAGTCTTTTAGTATTCCTGAAGGAAGATATTTGATCATCATTAACTTGTTTGATAGGCATCATCACCTCATCGCCCAGTGCAAAAAAGAATTGAAAAGAAAGCAACTTGGCAGGCGATTCTTCGGGTTCAACAAAGTCCGTGAACAGCCCCGGTATCTGAAAGTGAGTAACGTTGAAGAAAATTTACAAACGACGTTTCAAAAAAGAAAACCGGATGTGCTTAAAAATAAAGATTATGTTATTTTCCGGAAAAACTATCTGGAAAGGGTATATCCGCATACTGAACCTGATGCTTCCGAGTATATTACGTCCATCTCTGCGGAAATTTCTCGAGATGAATACCAGACTCTTACCTTTTCTTTACGAGCACTGAAAAACCTGGGCAAGGTTCAGGTAACAGTAACTCCACTCCAGGGGGCGCATGGCATTTTGGACGCCGATTCGTTAACCATTGGAGCGGTTGGCTACCTCACGGAAGTAGCAAAAAAGGGGAAAGATACAAACGTTGTTTACTATCGCCAGGCTCCAAAAATCATCGAATCCAGGGATGTAACCATTTCTCAAGGGTGTTCCAGGAGATACTGGTTTACGCTGAAGGCCGGCGCCGATGTCGTTCCCGGTGACGACTACCACGGTTTCATTGCTATCAAACCTCAATTTGGCCATTCGAGCGAGATTCCTATCCATGTCAGAGTCCTTCCTCTACGGCTGACCGATACAAACATCCAGTACGGTATGATGATGACCTACGCCTTTTACGAGCTGGATAATGACTTGTGGACCAAGCAGGAAAAAGCCTTGATTAAACAAAGAGGTCTTGAGATTTATAAAGATTTCAGGGAACATGGGATGACCATGATTTATCCGCACTCCTATTTTTATTTTAAGCGCCAGGCCAATGGCCAGCCCGAATTATCCAGCCTGAAGGCCGGTCTTGAGGGCTATAAAAAGTTTTCATTTCCCGGACCCTTTTGCTGGTATTTGGGCCACCTCCTGCAAACAGCCAAGCCTTTTCACCCCGGCAGCATTATCAATTATGACGCCAAGGTTTCAAAAATAAGACTGCGCTGCTTCCTTGAGACGTTTGAAACAATGGCAAAAGAACTGGGAATCTCCAGGGATAAGCTGGTGGTACAGCTTGTGGATGAGCCTGACCGACGGGATCGGGTAGCAGCCGGAAAAGCGTTGAATAGAATCGCCCGGCAGATGGGCTTCAAAACCCTGATAACCAGAAAGTGGCCGGAAGTCGATATCATCTGCACCGGCGCACCGGATAGTGAAGAAGAAGCGCAGAAACTGAGAAAAAAGGGGAAGCAGTGGTGGATTTATCCCAATAGCGCCCTGACCACAAAAAACAGGGCCTACATTCGTTATGTCTTTGGCTTTGGCGCCTGGCGCTGGGGGGTTGACGGCGTAGTTCCCTGGACTTTCCAGATGAGTCAGGGCTGCAACGGCAATCCCTTTACTGTCCTGGATGGTTCCGAAGTAATGGCAGCCTACCCTGGAGTTGACGGGCCTGTCCCTACACCTGCCTGGGAGGTTATCAGGAATGGGATTAACGATTATAAGTACATCTATCTACTGGAAAAGCTGATCTCTGCCGCAAAAATAAGAGGTAATCCCAACGTTTTTCTGATCGAGCAAAAACTTAAGCAATTTAAAAAAGATCTTGGCCAGGGTCCCTGTAACGATGATTACCTTTTCGGAGATTGGGAACCAGGATCTTTTGCAAAAAGGAGAAAGCAGATCGCCGAATGGGCGATCGAGCTTTACCAGATCCAAAGACAAAATTGATGGTTTTGTAAAAGGGTCGGATTCAGTGAATCAGAAATTTATAAACTCAATACGATGCATAATTTGGCGTTATAAAATCCCCCTAAATCCCCCTTTTACAAAGGGGGACTTCGTTGATTCCCCCCTTTGTAAAGGGGGGGCAGGGGGGATTTTTTTCAGTTTGTAAATTTCTGGTTAATGTGTCATTTCGACCTCAGAGAGAAATCCTTGTTCTTCATCACAGGCTTCCATAATTATGAATCAGGGCGCCAAATGCAAAAGTTCTCCCATAAATCTTCAGCTCCCGGTTTCTGAAGCGAGATATTCACTCAAGGGCAACGGCGTTACCTCCCACGCATTATTCATGACGTAAGAACGATACCAGATATCAAAGGTTAACAAGAATAATATCCTGTTGGCCTTTGAGTTATAAAAATTATACCAGTAGACTTTCTTTCCCTGCATTCGCTCATAGTTTGTAAACAGAGCATCTAAATAATCGACCCTGAAGTATTCTCTGATCACCTCTGAATTAAGCAAATAACGGTAGATACGTTTTCTAAGCACCGGATCCTTAAGGAATATCATTACCGGCACAAAGCCGCCCTGTTTGGGCTTTTTCATGATCTCAGGGGGCAGTAAACCTTCCACTGCCTTGCGGTGGAGGTACTTGCTCTTGATCCTGCCTGTTAAGTGATCAAAAAGATTACCTGACCTCTTGAGGTGATAATCAAGAGAAACTACAAAGTCCGCAACCTCTGTATCCAGATAAGATTCCCGCAAAGTCAGATCCAGCATATCTGCCATACGTCCCGATTTCACCATGACATTTTCATTGATGTAATGCCTGATATCCTGGTTTATCTGGGTCTCTCCATAAAGCGCGGCAAAGGAAGTGGGTTTGGTTGATGGCCGATCCGGAAATATCACGGGAAGACCATTTAAAGCCGGATCCTTATGAAGAAGGGCCAGTTCATTCTCATCATACCCGTAAAAATACCAGTTATTTAGATCAACTGTCCGATTCCAGAGTAGACGTAACTTAAAGGCAAGGTTATCATGATCGTAAAAATAGTTTCCTCTTAATATCTTTCCCAGGCCGTATACCGGTTCAAGCAGGTGATATTTCAAAAGGAGGTAACGCAGGACAGCAGGAACCCCGCCCGCAAATCCACCCGTTCCGAATAACTGATCGGTCCCTTCTCCCCCGATTATCACCCTCACCTCTTTTTGAGCGGCCTCCAGTCCGAGGTAGGTCAAAAAGAGACCAAACTCGAAATAGGGTTCCTCCAGATGCCAGATCAACCTGGGTAGATCCTCTATCTCCTCGCCGGTAATGGTATATTCAAAATGTTGGGCATCAAAATGCCGGGCCACGATTCGGGCAAAGGGACGCTCATCGAATGCCGGGTCCTCAAAGCCGATAGAAAACGTCTTTAGTTTTTTATCCGTGCATTCAGCCGCCAAAGCCACATTGGCGCTGGAATCCAGCCCGCCGCTGAGAAGAATTCCCACCTGGCCATCGGTATCAAGTCTCCGGGAGATAGATTTTTTTAAAAGTTCACGGTACGTAGTTACAGCCTCTTTAAGATCAGTAATGGGATTATCCGGGAGGCTGAATCCCCAATAGGGTTCCTCACGCACCTTCCCATCTTTAAAAACAAGAAGACTACCGGGAGGCAGTTTCCTGATCCCTTTAAAAATTGTCCAGGGAGAAGAAATATAAGAATATTTCAGAAAAAGATTCAAGGCCTCGTGGTCAACCTCCCTTCGTATCCCCGGGTATGCCAATAATGTTTTAAGATGGGTTGCAAAGCAGAACCTGCCATTTACGATTGTCCAGTAAACCTGACGGGCCATGCCAAAACGGTCATTTAAAAGAGTGAAAGAGGAATCACGTTGATCCAGGATGGCCAGCGAGAATAGCCCGTTCAACTTTCGAGCAAACCGTGGCCCGTAGCGCCGATAGAGGTAAAGCGCCAAATCCAGATCTCCTTGACAGCGAATATCCCCAGGCAAGCACTCCTGCAATATATCTTGATAATTATGTATCTCGCCATGAATTAAACAAAATGTCTGCTCCTTGCTATTTCCGGCAATCTGGGACTGTTGGCAGCTTGATTCCCGACAGATTCTTTTCATCCCCAGGACGTAGTGATTGTCCCGCACATAAGATATTTTTGCTTCCCCTGAACTATCTTTTTGCAGAAACCCCCCCATGGTGTTAACAAGATCACCGGGGCTATCAATGATCTGCCTAAAGTCAATCAGTCCGAATATACCCTGGC
The DNA here is from genome assembly GCA_030610995.1 of Desulfobacterales bacterium. GTDB lineage: Bacteria > Desulfobacterota > Desulfobacteria > Desulfobacterales > ETH-SRB1 > Desulfaltia. Next base: position 15,668 of record JAUWQO010000033.1, on the reverse strand, counting down.
TCATAATCTGTAATCTCTTTCCCAAAGCAGTTCTTTCTTGTCATTGCTTTCCAAAAGATATCCCCCTCCCCTTAATGTGAAAAAGATATTTACCCTTCATTTTGCTACGATAGGGGATAATTATTTTTGCCGTTTTTAACCCCTTTGCCCGGGGTTGAAATCTGATACTGAAAACGGTGCTCCCGTGTTTGGAAATTATCGGTTTGGGGTTTTTCAAGACAGTGAAATCTGTCGAATTATCACCACAAACGATAACATAGGGAACAGGATCGGTTAGTTTCAATTCTCGATGACCAGGATTCTGGATGGTAAATGATCGGATTACTGACCCGCCTTTGACAACGACGCTGCCGAAATCAGTATGGCTGGTCGGATTGGGTATGGAACTGCCATTTTTTATATTCAATCCGTTTCCTTCCACATTGATCTTTTTGAATGTTATGAGTTTTTTGGGGGGTTCTTTGATTTCCGGTGGGGAGCAAATATTTTCATCAAGATTGCGAGCGCTCAGCCGGAAAGGTTTGAGAGTGGATCCAGCCCCTTTTAAATTTTCCCGTGGCGCCAAGACTTGAAAACGGTGAATGTCAAATCGGGCGTTGACGCTGGCGGACAAGACAGCGATTTTATTATCGACAAGCTCCTGATTATCGAATCTGAAGAAACGGGGTCCCGCCTCCGTATGCAGATAGCCGGCGTAACGGATCTTTCCCGGATTATTAGGGTCATTGTCCACAAAGAGACGTAATAACGTACGGCACTTGGTCTGGCGAATTTTTTGCCCGATGATTTTTGTTATCCATTTTGATTTATCGTCTTTTATGGAACGGCCAATTGATATCATTTTACCGGATGCCTCAGGATCGGCAGGATAGCCGATTTGGGCGCCGAAAACCTGAAACCCGCTTCCACCCTTACTCAAATATGAAGACCTCTGATAGACCGCCTCCAGATACAGAGGGGGAGAAAAATCCCGGACACTGGTCAGATTGAAACCACCTTTCATCTCCTTTGAGTAGATACGAAGGAATGAATCATGGATTTTAAACAGAGCTTCTAAAGATTGTTTTTGCCAGACCCGGTTGTCAATTTTATTAAAATTCCAACCGTTATTTATGGCCAAAGGCCAGAAGGGACGGATAAAGACGATCAGTTCTGCGCTGTCCGATCCCGACGGGCCTTTAACGGTCAAGGTTACCTGATAAAATCCCGGTTTGGCAAAAATATGGACCGGATTTTGTTTTCGCGAAGTAGTTCCGTCATCAAATTCCCACAGGTAATTCATAATCCCACCCCTCTTATCACGGGAACCGGCCGAAGAAAAATTGACTTTTAAGGGCGCTTCCCCTTCAAGTTTATCGGCTGAGGCGGACGCAATGACGGAGCATACATGAATCTTTATCTGCTTGCTATTATAGCTGTTGCCGCAGGTTCCGTCCGATGCGATGATGGTAATGCTCTTAGTATCATCGGCTTGATCAGCAGGACAATCCCAGGTAAAGGTGTTTCCATCCAGACAGCCCACTTCCCCCGCCCACTGATAGAGAGTGACAGGAAACCCCTCCGGATCGATGCCGGTAATGTCAAACCCGACCCTTTCTCCTGGCAGGATGATTTGATCCTCAAGACCGGCAAGGGAGGGGCGAAGGTTATTAACTCCATCCGGACGATAGACATTTACAATCGCCGGGTTACTGTCAAACTTGCCATTGTTGGCAATCAACAGGATTGAAGTGCGGCCTTCAGGTAATTTCCTGTCAGACGGCACGATAATCTTGTAAATAGAAGAGTTTTCCTCTTTTTCGATCGAGGTATCCTTGTTGCCGTAAAGTACCTTCCAGCGAAAGGTAAGAGGAAGACCCTGCAGATCATAACAGTCCTCAGTTGAGATACGAAGCGTAACCGCCCGGTATATTTTTTGATGGACAAGCAGGGTGGTCTTGAGCGAATAGATTGTTTCTCCGCCATCGATTTCAATCGTCTTCAAAAGGGCAACAGGCGGGGCCACCGACATACTCTTCGCCAGATTTACCATGTTTCTGAGGTGGGACGTGTCATTGTAGTTGTTATAATAATAGCTGAGTCTGGTATATCTATTTCCCCTGACGTCGGTTTGATCACCCTGGGATTTATATGCTACCCGGTGTCTTAGCTCATTTGCGTATGGAACTTGATATGGAAGACCGGCCTTCCATATATAAAGAAGCGAGGAAGGATAGATGCCGTTGAGTTTTAATTCGGGTTTTAATTCCCTGGGCAGATATCCGCCGGCAATAATCATTTTTGTCAGGGCCATGGTTTCACTTCCCGACGAACCAACCGAATTGAAGAGAATGGGGACAAGGGAATGATATTTATCGGTGGCGCCGCTAACGGCGTAATCTCGGAACGAGATGTGGGCCGGACCAGCGGTTAGGATATCGGCAAAATAGAAATATTTCTCCAGTATTGACATACTTTTTTCGGTATTTGTAATATCGTGACCCATCCCCGTGGTAGACTGGCTGGTAAAATTGACTCCCGCGGAATGGAGGGGGCCACCCTGCAGGTGAATGATGCTGTTATATATTTTTGCGGAATTTTCATACTCTCCTTCGCAGAATGGCCTGATACGGCTGTGGCCTTTATCCCGACTTGAATAGACATCATACCAGAAACCGGCGTATTTTCGCTGGGGCCAGTCCCTGCCCCGATAAGCAAGAAATCGGCCGGGATACTTTTCGGTATCGACATCATCGGGATATATCCGTTTGTTGACCGGTGGCGGGGCAATGGTTTTATTGTCAGGCAGGCTCACGGGGGCGGCATCCAGGGACCAGAGCTTCCATCTTGGAACCTTATGGTAAGGATTTTTGATTTCAGCGCCCAATGCGTCAGAAACAACCAGGAACAACAGGACAATCAGCAAGGAGGCATATAAGCAAAACTTGCTCTGCTTTGGTTTGGGGTTACCCAAATTTTTTGCGAACAATCTTTTCTCTCCCGGGACAGAGAACGATATGGTGTCAGTTCTTGACTTGATACTTATCAATTTGATTTTACTTTAACCATAATAGTCTTCGCCGAGGTCAGTCCTTCTGCATCAGTAGCCACGACCCTTATGGAATGAGCCCAGGAATCAAGCAACCGGGTGTCCCATATATATTCCTAACCCGGACAAGACGGAACCAGAAATGCAGGTAACTATTCAGGTTCAATGTCTAGTGGTCAAAGTGTGACCAAGAATGTCAAATACCTTAAAAGCGAAAGTTCAGGAAATTCATTTGATATTTTGGCATCTTTCATTTATCGGTCTTATATTTTAATGTGCGTCCCCTGATTCCCAACAAGATAACGAACCTTATGCTTTTTGAAAAGACTCAACAGTTCTCTGAAGTCTGAATTCGTTAACACTTTTACCTCGGAGTAGAAAATAATCATGCAGCATCTCTGATGCTGCCTCAAAAATGGCGTGATCACCTTGAGACTGCCAGAAACGAATATCGAATGAACGCCCCTCCTTATCCGTGATACGCTGATACCTTTCCTCGATTGATTTCATTTCTTTCTCCTGCTGAACGCTTGAGCTAACCTACCTGTGTGAAAGGCCAGCGAAACACAGGTCAGGTGTGAAGCGCCCCTGGCGCGTCTATCCTTGATTTTCCTGGCATGAAAACTGCCTATCACAGGTATTTTCAGAATCCAACTTATATTTTAATGTACGCTCCCCAATTCCATATATTCTGCAATAAAAGTCAAACGGAGACTTGCCCCCTTTGTCTTTAGTAATTCGTAGCATCTCTTCAGACCAAGTTTAATCAGCTCGGGCCTTTATATCGGCACAAGTAAGTTCATTATCCAAGATAGTCTTACCTTTCTCTGTAACGGTCACGTATGCATACGATGACTCAGTTTTAAAGACAAGCTTGTAGTTCCTATTTTTTCCCTCTATTTTAAGGTGTATCAAGTCCTTGTTTTTGGAGAATGAGATTTTTTCTTTCAAGTTGACTTGGCTTTCTGCAAGAGTGTACTTATCGCATGGCAGCATTACGTGCATGAAAACATCGGTCTTCTTCTTCTCAATTGGTTCTATCTCCACCCGCCAGCAACCGTGTTGCATATAAAAAGGACCAGCGTTAGCTACAGCCTCGCCATGCATAGGCCACTGATTGTATTCAGCATCCATAAACTCGAATGCCTTGGCATTTGCATGATCACTTCTTATAACCACCGTGCCCTCGGGCAGGTTTGGTATACCGTAACGATATGGCGCCATAGTGATTGCGTTCGTTTTCGGATCTATACTCTGAATATTACACCATCCCTCGTAAAATACGTCATCAACCGGCCAGTGGGGATGTCCCAGATTAGATTTAGAATAAGGTTTTTCGGTCTTTCCCAGATACACAAAATCTCCGATTTCAAATCCATCGATATTACTTACAACAATGGTACCTCCGCCTGTGTAAGGTTTTGCAAGCGCAGTCCTTTGCACACCTATTGGATCAGAACCACCCACTATTCGGGTGATGTGCTTTGCGGGCAGCAGAGTACGACAAACCAGGCGGCCATCTGAGGGTCCAAAGTTCCAGCCTCTTACTGTCATGATGCTTGTATCCCTGGATTCAGAGATTCCTCCATGCTTGTTTCCACGAAGCTTCACTCCGTTGGGTTTACCCGGTATTTTTTTGGAATATGGAATTATTCCATCGAAGGTTTCCCTGCCGTCGAGTTCCGGCCTGTAAACCGAATGCAAAAGCCATCTTTTAGGATATTCAGCCTTGGTAGAGATTACCCGGTCAAAAACCACGATATACTCGTCAGGACGAAGAAAGATAGTGCTACGTGTTACAAGTGACACCTTTGGTTTATGATCCTCGGTAGTCACGTGTACGCAGTTATAGGAACGGGTGATATCCGCATGTGTATAATCATAGATCTCTGGCACACTCTCGAACTTAGTAATCCCACCGAGATAGTGTTCAGTATCACGGGCCTCTGCTGCTTTTTTTATGTACCGAACCCATCTTTGTCCACCGTCGTTTGCATATCCGTACCAAATAGGATCTACTTTGTTTTTGTTTAAACTTTCACCCGGCCGGTAGATGAGCAGCGAATTATGGGCCACAGTGCGCGAAGTATAGTTACCACGATGCGAGGTCTCTTCGTATTGACCGCTGTCGATGGCCAACCAGCCTTTCTTGTATATTTGGAAACTTCCCTGGTCGCGGTGATCATGTACGAGGGGATAACTTGAAGCCTTGAACCACAAAAGAGTGCCGGCGGGATCTTCCCAGGAGCTTCGCATTACCACCACACCTCCACCCTCAGGCCGACCGTGGGGAAAATCCGGTTTCATAGGCGGGCCTGAATCGGTAGAACCAAAATGATATGCAAGGGGAAGCCTTACATCGGCTGGTGACTTTGCTTCCACCAACCCATCACGAAAGATGATGTCCCAGACCAAAGGGGGCCCCGCTCCCACCCATCCTTTTGTGGGGAAGGGCCCACCGTAGGGCATAACGTTGAAGTCCTTTTGATACTGGATGAGCCAGTTGAAAACCGCCGCAATGTCTCGGCGACCTTGCCTAGAAGCAACACCCTGAGCCTGGGCAATGTTAATATTGTTGAAGCGGCTGGCTACCGCAGTGTAGCCAATATAACGATAATCGCCGAACCGCACCACGGCTCCGGGCTGATTAATCCGTCCATTGGCACAATCGTATCGCACCTGAGTACAATAAGGAAGCATCTGATAAAGCCAAAATAGGGGGTATCCAGTTAAACAGGTGGTATCTTGATATAGATCGTCGGTAGTCGCGGTATTCCATGCATCCAAAGCCCAGAGTTGTGCTGGATAGGGAGCCTCTCCATACATAGTACCCGAAGGGTAAGCGCCACCTTTGCAAGCGGCTTCCAGAACTGCAAGGTGTTGATCTTTCTGCCAGGAAGCAAAAAAGTCACAATATGCTTTCGCTTTTCTATCAACTACTACTGCCGCTGCAGGGTCATTTGGGTAAATGTCTTTGCCATCACAGTAGAAGGATAGGCCATAGTAAGCATACATCTCGCGTGTGCCTCTAAAACGCCCACCAATAGAGGCTTTCAAAGCAGCTCGCGTCTTGTCGGCTATGGCAGTAAAATTTTTAAAGACCGTGGCACGTTGCTCAGATGTCATGGCTGGGAAAAGCCAGTCATAACAGGCAATAAAATTAGGGGTATGTCTTGCAAAATAGGAAAGATCTCTAGGGGGATGGAGTTGGGTCAGTAAATCGGCGCCTATCGTTCCATAATCGTTGATCGAACGTCGTGAGTAATCATAGCCGGGCACCTCACCCACCGCATAAACAAAAGCAAGGCAAATACAATGGTATACCGAAGGCTCTTTCTTGCCAGGAATGAACTTATCGGCAAAATTTTTCAAAATGCCATAATACCTTGCCTGTGCGCCTCTTCTGTCTGCGCATTGCTTGCGGATGCCCTCCAGCCTCTCTTTAGTCAGGTAGATTCGGGGATGTTCTTCTCGAATTGTGTATTTGGATTTAGTCTCAGTCTCGGCAGATGATGCGCATCCGCATGTAAGTAATACTATAAATACTAAAACAAATATCTTTCTTATAATATTCCTCCCTTCAGTTTTTACCATTTCTTTCGCGCCATCTCCTCTGCGATTTTGCGAAGCTTTCCTGCTTTTTCTCTGCCCATAAGATCTTCATACCAGTTCGGTGGAAGTTCAACCTGATAAGCGTCTATATCACCGCCCTTTTTAAATGGTGTACCCCAATTTGACCCGAAAAATATTTTAGCGCCCGAGCGGTCAAAGGTGGCAAAGGGGTCGTCAATATAACTTCCCCGGTTCACGTGGGTGTGACAGATTCTCCATATGCGCGGTGGTGGGTTCTTTCTTCTCGTCAACTCCACAAGATAGATCGAATACTCCGTCCAGTGGGTCTGTTTGGCGGGGGCCGGATGATAGGTGGAAACCAGACCCCACCCGGGAGTAAATATACAGCTACAATCAAAATGCATCCCTATTGTGTCACTATTCCCTATCTTACCAGTTAATACAATCTCGGTTCCTGTCTCCAGATCACACATGGCATAACAGCCATCGCTTTGCCCATTTGGACTATAAGCGCGACCGCCAGGGTAAAAGATAACTTCCCTGCCTTCGTCATCAAGACCTACATCGCAATGCCAGCCTCCTCCGTGGGTCAATTTCACCGGTGGTTTTTCAAACTCTCGATCGTAGACCAGCATAGGACCAGTCCCCAAAAGCACATGCTTCCCCGAGGGACTCATGCCAACCCAGTTGCCACCACCCTGACCCTCGAAACCTGGTATCGGCAATTCAATCTTACCCACAATCCGATCTTCTACCCGATCGTAGCAAAACACGGCCGCGTGCGCCCATTTATCGCCGCCCCTCGACGCTCTGAGCAAAAAGGCAAAGTACCTGCTGTCATAGGAGCAATCCCCCTCCTCACACATGGTAATACAGGTGGCTCCGGGAAAATCTTCATTGAAATCGTGGATTACCTCAAATCTATCTGTCTTTACATTATACCTGGAAAGTGCAGTTGGTGGTGAACGGTGATAGTAAAGTATATCCGGATCGTGCGCATCCCAGCGGGGCTCGACCGGCTGACTCCAGTTTACTGCTCTTGTACTAAGGGACTTAACTAATTTGAGGCTCTCGACGTCATAGAGGACCTTTCCGCTTCCAAACGAACCATAAAACAGAAGATAAGAACCATCGGCATTGTCATAGTTGTGCTTGGGATAAGCGGGGTGCATATAAGACCCATACCCTTTTTTTGGCCGGAATCTCAGCCTATCTAACTTTCGGTCGCTTATGCGGGTGATCTTGGTGCCAAAAACCGGATCAAAATAAGGCACTCCCTTATCTGGTTTTAGAATACCCGGTTGCTGATAATGCCTGGTTCCAAAGACATATTCATGCCCATTTTTTTTACTATTTATGTCGTACTCGAAATAAATGTCACCCTTATTCTCTGCATCGACCTCGCCCAATCCAATCCCTAAAGCGAGGCATAGAAACAAAGTAGCAGACACTGATCTCAAGAGCTTCATGGCTTTTCCTCTCACTTGTAAGAAGCAATAAAACATTGTTTAATCCTTCTCAACAGCGCTAATCAATGACTCTACAATTATTTTTTCCAGATCCAGGGAAACCTCCAGGGGGGTATCAATATTATAATCATCTTTGTACACAAATGAGGGTTTTCCCTTGTAAGCATAGTGGTGCCAAACAGGAGAAAACTCGGTAATGAGATATTCACCATCACCTCTAATAATATCGATGTTGATCCAACTGGTTTTCAGGTCACGAGCTAACTTTTCAGATAGATTTATAACTTCTTGCGGTATTCTGCTCCACTCCCCTATCCCGCCAGCATCAATATTTACTTTCCATTGGTCTTTGTGAGCCTGGATCCGCCAATGGGATTCAACAACCTTATAATTTCCGACCACAGTCTTTAAGTCCCGGTCCAGTTTGACAAATTTCTGGGCCAAGAGAGGTGGAGAAAGAAATGGATAAGACATTTTTTTGGCTTTAATCAGATGATAATAAAAAATTCTTTTGCTAACCATAACCATAAAATGGCTCGCAGATGCAAGATTAAAAAAGTTGAATGTTGAAAGGTTATAATATGTAAGCAGTTCTTTTTTATTGAAAATTTTAAATACAGATCCCCCGCCGGCACCATATCTGTTTTTGATTACCATGGGATAGCCTAATTTCTCATCCGCTAATCTAACCGATTCTTCCGAAAACAGTGGATAAGTTAAGGGTATGGGATAATTATGGGTTTTTAAAAATAGATATTGCCGGTATTTATCATTGTAATACTTAATGATCACCGGCTCCGGGTACATTTTAAGTTTTGGGTACATTGATTTGATGTGGGCCAAATTGTCATAAACTTCGTAGAGGGACAGGGGATAATTGGAACTGAATTTAAAAGACGGATAATAAATAAGAAAATTAATATTACTATAATCATAATCAATCCATTCATGAGTTGCAAAATCGAGAATAAAACATTGAACTCCGTATTTTTCAATAGTTTTTTTAAAAGATGAAAATCGCTCCTTTGACTTGAACAGGGCCGCATTTAACATAATAGATATTCCTTCTGAAGTAATTCTTAAGGTTTTTTTATAACGGTGGTCTTCCCGGTCAGCGGGCTAATGATCTTGCCGCCGTAGTAAGTTGCACAGTAGTGGTCGAAAAACTTCTCCATTGCTCTTCCTCCGCCTCGAACAGCCCTGACATTTCTATAGCCAGCTTTTATGTAGTACGATGCCAGACCGGCACCGGCAGATTCCTTTGGACCTCAGTAGCAGTATGTAAATATTTCTATTCCTTTCTTAGGGAATTTTGGGAGTTTAATTTGTCCCTTCCGAACCGCTTCTTGATCAATATTAAATGCTCCCAATATATGCCTTCTTTCATACTTTTCACCCCCCGCTTGAATAATGATTGCCTTCCCGGCCTTATATTTAAAGTAGGCTTCGTAGGCTGAAACCCGGGGAACCTCAGGATAATCAACTTTGTGTCTGGTTCTTATTTTCCCTTTAGATGGTATTTGTGTTTGGGCATCAATTTGGACAACCGAAAACAAAAGGATTAAAAAGGTAAATAGTATAGTATAATATTTTCTCACAAGTCCCTCCTCTCCATGGCATCTTGATAAAGTAATTCTTGCTTTTTCCATATTAAATTCCAATCATAACTTTTGGCCAGTTTAAGGGCGTTTTTCCCCAGATTTGATCTCAGATCTTCATTTTTTAGCAATTCAATGGTTTTGTTAGTAAAATCTTCCGGGGTATCGGCAATCAGAATATTTCTCCCGTCACTAACATTAATCCCCTCGCACCCCACCGAGGTGGAAACTATGGCTTTTCCCATCGCCATGGCATCCAGGATCTTAAGCCGGGTGCCGCTTCCGATCCTTATAGGAACCACCATGACGGCTGCCTCATCTAAATAGGGTCGTATATCATCCACAAAACCGGTGACTGTAACCTGCTCATTCCTTTTGGCAACATCGGAAATTTCCTTCGGGGGGGCGGTGCCTAAAAATGTCATCTTTACCTGAGGATGCCATTTGCGAAGCAGGGGATATATCTCCCGCCAGAAATACAAGACCGCATCTTTATTGGTGTGTACATCCATATGGCCTAACCACAAAACCGAATTTTCAACAGTTTTCTTTCCGGTAGATTTGAAAAACTCGGTGTTGGTTCCGTTTGATACAACGAATAACCTGTTGCTTACTCCCATTTCTTTAAGAAGCTGTTTGTCAGTTTCGGACACAACCACACAACTGTCAAACTTGCGCATGGCCGAACGTTCAAATGACCGCAATTTTAACCATTGAATGCCGAGGTATACCTTTTTCAATATGTTGGGCTCAGTTTGAAACCACCGGTAAAGCCTTATGGATTCAACATTATGGTTTACCAGTATCTTCGGCAGCTTCCTAAATTCATTAATATATACGGTCAGGGGAAGCAAATCCACATGCACCAGGTCGATATGTTCTTTCTTGATTATTTCTCTGATCTTTTGCCGCATCATTGGGGCATCATACTTCTTCGCCACAAAAGGAAGGGGGGAAAAGAGATTAAGAAACAGGGATATACCCAACTTAAACCGGGACATATCCACAGGGATTCTGAAAGGATAAACCTCCCGGCAGAAACTTCTCAAGTGCTCCAGGTTTTCCTTTTTGAGCTCATGTTCCGGCTCCTGGATAAAGGTGACGAGGATCACATTATGTTTCTGTGCTGCGCCTTTGAGAATATGATATGTTCTGAGGCTATGACCGCTTATTAACGGATAGGGACTTCTGGTGGAAAGAAATAGAATATTCATGGATACCTTCTAAGTAACTTGTCTTCCGCGACCTTTCATTTTGTCATTCCCGACTTGATCGGGAATCCAGTTCTTTCAAGCACTTATGGACTCCCGCCTGCGCGGGAGTGACAAAAATAACACGGGAATGACTTAAACAAGTTACTTCCAATTACAATGCCGACGTGTCGGCATAGCAGAGCTTCTAAACAACCCTTTTTTATTTTACAACAATTCCAAATGCTAAAATCCAAATGACAAATATGTGTGTCTTTGTCATTTGTTATTACTGACAAACTCACAAGAAGTCATTTCTGTCATCCTGATAGGAGTTCCCGATACATGGATAGATATTTATCCGCCATCCTTTCAGAGGAAAAGTTGTCCCTCACCCTTTCAAAACCCTTCTCGGCCATTTTGGAAGCGGCATTTTGATCCGACAGAATCCGTATAATTGCTTGACCGATTGCCTCGGAGTCCTTTGGGGGCACCAAAATCCCTGTGGCGTCATCTTTCACCACGTTGGGAATGGCTCCCACCCGGGATGCAACCGTGGGAACTTTGGCGGCTTGTGCTTCGAGAAGGGCCATGGGAAGTCCTTCTTTAAGGGATGGTAAAACAAACACATCAAGGATAGAAAGAATCTCCGGAATATCTTTTCTGGTTCCGGCAAAGATTGGTTTGTCCTTAATCCCCAATTTGAAAGATATTTTTTCCAGGTGGGTGCGCTCTATTCCCTCTCCCACAAAAAGAAATACTGCCTTTGGGAAACTCTCAATCACTTTCGGAGCTGCCTTTATAAGATATTCCTGACCCTTCTCCTTAGTGAGGGAGCCGACAGTGCCAATCACCAATGCGTCCGGCTTGATTTTCAAAGATTCTCTTGCGAAGATTGAATCTTTCTTTTTTATATGAAAATCCCCCCATCCCCCCTTTACTAAAGGGGGGTAAGGGGGGATTTTCATGCTTCGTTGTGGCAGCAAGCCATGAGGGTTAGTAAGTCTGTTTATATTTATTCCATTATCGATTATACGAACTTTTTCTTTATTTATCCCCGCCCGTTCCATTTGTCCTGCAATTTTTTCTGAAACGGCGATTATTTTGTCCGCGCGTCTCAAAATAAGGAAATTCAGGAGACTATAAATCAAAAGCCTGTGTCCCGTTCTTCTCCCATGGTTGGTGACAACCCATCGAATGTTATTGCCTGATAAAGCCATCCGTGCGTAAAAATTACTCTTATAATTATGTGAATGGATGATTTGTATGTTTTCCTTATTTATATAATCTTTGATCATTTGGAGCGTCTTTTTATCCCACCGCCCCCGGCAGGGAAAAATTTGCACATTCAAGCCCTCGGCTGCCGCTGCCTCCGCCAGTTCAAGGTGGGGATTGCGTTGATTCTCAAAAACCCCTATGGTTGCCTGATGTCCTGCCGCCTTGCTTTGTTTGGCAAGCTCCAGAACCACATTTTCCGCGCCCAGAAATCCTGAGCTGCTGATGAGGTGGAGCACTCTGATTTCTTCTTTTTCCATAAATTATGACACGGATTTTCGCAGATAACTATTGACAGGCTCGTAAAAAGTCGAAATATGCACAATTTTGTCATTCCCGTGAAAACGGGAATCCAGTCTTTTCAAGTGCTTAGCCCTCTATGGATTCCCGCCTACGCGAGAATGACAGACTTTTTACGACTGCATCAACTATTTGAGTGTAAACCGAGAAATGAAAGATGCCGGATTTTGATAATCTCCTCAGTTAGCGCTTTATATTTGATGAACTCGTAAAAAGTCCACGCGGTGTCATTCTGAGAAGCGGAGCGACGAAGAATCTCAGTGATATCAAATTCTTCGCTATCGCTCAGAATGACAAAAGAGTGTTTTTCGGACTTTTTACGAGAGCATCATATTTACCATCCTGATAATCTGTGTTCATCTGTGTCCAAAACAATTCAAGATAAGTAATCCGGCAGCAGAGGCGCCAAATCTTTTATGAAATCTTTCATAGTTGATACCGTCGCTTCCGGATCAGAATCAATGTTGCCGTGAATCTGTATCTGCGCACCACTTGGTCTTCTAAAGCTCATCTGCTGTTTCATCATGTGGAGGCGAAACTTCAGGTAATCGTGGGTCATATAATTCCCGCTTACAAAAAAATATAAGATTATCTTCTCCCATTTTGCCCCTTCCATAAGAAGTTTATTGACCCGGAGGTCTTCCGAGGGGGCATCGGACCTTTTAATCTTGAGGGATTGAACGTCTTTTTTAACCAGGCGCGATCCTGTTCCGGTATTGCATGACTCCGGGTTGTGGAACCCGATTTTGTTGTCCGGATAATACACAACCGAGAGAAAGACATGTTTTTTTTTCTGGTTCGTATAATCCCGGCTGAGAATATAATCGGTTTGAAGAATATTTTTGATTCTTTCTTCTACGGGAAAGTCCTGACCATGCCATGACCCAATTGTGAGCGGAAGCTTTTCCAGATCGACCACTGATACATTTTTGGTAAGACAGGCATCGGCAAACACAAATCCTGCTGTTATCAATAGTAACACAAGAATAATCAAGAAACTTTTTTCTCTATTTTTCATCTGAAAATAGCTTCCTTAAAGAGGTTAAATTTCAAATGACAAAGCTCAAATGCCAAATGAATGTCAAAACACAAAACCCCAACCCTGGTATCAGCCTGACTCATTTCTGGTTGCTGGTCCCTCGTTATTCGTTTGTTATTTGCTTGACTTATACCAAGCTGCATTCACTTTTACCTTATAGACAGGCGAGGACGCCTGTCCTATCCCGTAGCAGGTCGGGCGTCTCGCCCGACAGAGTCACCTTTTGAATGTGACTTCGTATTAAATCGTTCTTAACAACCTTTGCTCACTTGACTGAGGATTTAGGAATTTGGATTTTATTTGTCATTTGGTTTTTGTCATTTGAAATTATTTTGAGCTTTGACATTTGTAATTCTTGGTTTAATGACCTCTGATAATACATACTCCTTCGGGCAATTTGCCGGCATAAGAGTTTCATTCCAATACCTTCATTGTTACAAACAACAAAACCATACTTACAACAAAAACTGCCATTCCGGAAGTGGTATGAAACCAGTGCTCCGGCGATGCCCACTGCCCTCCCCACCAGTTGGCGGCCAGGATCAGGGCGCAAACCCTGAGCATATTAGTAAAGATAGCAATTGGGATGGCGGCAAGAAAGATTGCTGCCTTCTTCACCATAGTGGCTTGGGAAATATAGGCGATTAAAGCCCCCAGAGCTAAGAGGGAGATCAGTGATCGGATCCCACTGCAAGGATCGCCTATCGTAAGGCTGGTATTTGCCAGGTGGATCACGGCTCCCTCCCGTAACAGGGGAATGCCGATGCCTGTTATGCATGTCGCCGCCGCATCGGCAACTATAAGTTTCAGGGGAAAAGAGATAGCGGAAATCGCCCTCATGGGCAATGGAAACATGAAGACAAGAAACCCCAGGGGAAACACAATCTTTCTTGTGAATTCAGCGCCATAAAAGTAAAGGCTGAAGCCTGCCAAAAGCAACAAAATAGAAAAGCCCGAAGTAAAGAATATGTGCGTCCAGACGCTGCCCACATGGATGAGAAGCGCCAGGATCATTAGAATTAATCCTGCTCTGGAGCTCGAAGGTATTACCTGCCGGAGTCGATCTTTTTTATTCCAGATGAGATAAGCGCTGACAAAAGGTATAAGAAAACCGTGTGAATAATGAGAATCCGGATTGGTATAGCGTTCATAAAGCCAGAGAAAGGTTTCATGGTAGGAATAAATAAAACAGGCTATTGACAGGAAAGCCAACACTAAAGAACCTTTGCTTGTTTGCCGGCCGTTTTTGATTACGGATATCGCTTGCATAGATCACCTTTGGCAAATTTGTTTTAACCGCAGACTTACGCAGACAAGTATCTGGCCCACTTAGCCGGATGCATATTCCGGCGAAAACTGCCACCTGTTCCTGAAATAACTTTACCACTTATACCTTCATCCAATTCCCTTGTTGACAGCAATACCAAAGTGGCAGGTTTGCGTCAATGATTTGTGTAGATTTTTCTTACAGAATCTCCTTCCAGTTCTATTCTATGTGCATTATGAATAATACGATCACAGATAGCATCTGCGATAGTGGGATCACCGATGACTTCATGCCAGTTATTTATCGGTAGTTGGGATACAAAGACCGATGATTTTCGTCCGTGTCGATCCTCAAGGATCTCCAGTAAAGTGAGACGACTCGGTGCATCAAGAGTTTCAAGACCGAAATCATCCAGGATAATAACATCCAGTTTCTGTATTTTAGTAAGCTCTTTGAGATAACTCCCGTCTGCCCTGGATAATTTTAAATAAGCAAATAATTTTAAACAGGGATAGTACCCCACCTTGAATCCATACATGCAGGCCTGATGGCCAAGGGCAGAAGCGATAAAACTCTTTCCTGCCCCGGTTGGTCCCGTCAGGATACAGTCCTGATGACATTCTGCCCACTGACAGTTGGAAAGACGGAGCAATTGATTTTTGTCAATGTTCCTGTTTAAGCCAAAATCAATCTCTTCAAAAGATGCCTTGTATCTGAATCCGGCGCCTTTTAAAAGTCGTGTGAGTTTACGATTGTAACGGTCATCCCATTCTGCATCAACCAGATGGGAGACAAGTTCATCGGCTGTAAACTGGTTTTTGACACCCGTCTCCATAGTGCTTCTAAATGCCCTTGCCATACCATAAAGCTTCATCTGTTCAAGTTTCTGTAAGGTAGCCTGATTATTATTCATTTGATTCTCCTTCATT
>JAUWQO010000093.1 GCA_030610995.1 Desulfobacterales bacterium | reverse complement strand
TTTAGGACGTTATAGAACAATTAAAACAAAAAGTCTAGATTTTTTTATTTGTTGTTAAATTAATCAGTTAGGCGCATTTAAGCCGGTATCCAGTATAAAACTGGAAAATTAATTTCCCTAAGTGCGAAATGTAAGTTAAATCTTACATTTCGCTTTTTGAAAAAATATTTTTGGAATTATTGGAGAATATTCTAACAAATCAATCAGCTATATTTGAATTGCCACCAACTGGGTTGAAGATTCTTGTACACCGAGCTGGGGACATCTAACAACCGATTGATCTGTTTATGCAGATCACTGAGTCCTTTCACCATTGATTGTATGCTTACCCTATCCTGGATTATTTCCGAGTAGTGGACATTTCGAAAGAAGTATTTGATATTGTTCCATGTTGGCTTTTTGGAATTCATCGCCTGGGGCAGAATCGGTAGTTTTTCGATGCTTGCCTTTGCCATATTCATACGAATCTTTCGTTCGATCAGCGACACTATCATCAATGCTACAAAATAAAGAAACAGGATGGCTTCAATTCGCTTTTCCTTTTTAAGGAAAACAGGTGCGACTTGCAAAACAGTCTTTTTGGTATACATACGTTTTTCGAGGAATGGCTGGCTTTTATATTTCCTTAAAACTTCACAAGCTTCCAAGGCTGTATTCGTAATCAAAGGAAAAATTCCATCTTTTTTTGACGCTTCGGCAAGGACCGGTTTGTTTGGTTCCCACTCGATTCTGTGCTTGATGGAATGGGGGTCGGGCCACGGCAACATATTGAGATCTATCAACCAGCTCTCCAAAATAGATTTCTAATTGTTCCGGGGTCAATTGATCGGGGCAGCAATCAAAATGTTCACTGATTCGGCGGACAGCCCGAGAGTATGCATCAATGGTTGGTTTTCTGACTTTTGCCCTGAAGTTTGAGTAATCTCAGGTGACGTTGATAGAGTTCATTAAATCGATTTACTTCTGTTGGGTTCATGGTATACTTCTTTTTAAAAGTGCCCGAAATTGGACAAGTATAGGAGTTATACACTATTTTGATTTTTTTTCCGCCGCGAAGCGGCTTCGTCCAACAAATAGTTGCAGAGGAAACAAGACCACTTACCAGAGGTATTGTCTAAGAGCAGAACCTTGGGGCTTTGCCCCAATTACTTGAAAGGAGGGTATTATGCTGGTTTTTATCAGTGATTTGCATTTTGTGGATGAAACTGCAGGAAAACATAATATTCCGGCTTCGGCTTTCGAAACATTTCTTGCCAACGTTAAAGTCCATGCAGACAAGGCCAAAGCTAAGGAGTTAAAGATCGCCTTTCTTGGTGATATATTTGATATCCTTCGAACCGAAGAATGGTTTAAAGAAGAGGAAGTTGACCGGCCATGGGGAAACAATACAGCTAAAATGCGGGAAAGAGCCATGGCAATCTTAAGCAAGATAGAGGAAAAAAACAGGGATACATTTAAACTCTTCGAGCCGGCTGCTATTGGAAAACGTTTTGGGAATATTGAAGTGGAGACCGTCTATATACCGGGAAACCATGACCGGCTCTGCTGGTTGATAGGTGACCTGAAAGGAAAAGTTATAGAACTTCTTGGCTTGAAAGATAGCAACCCGGAGAATTTCAAGCACCACTTTTCCAGCACCGAGTATGGGGTATACGCGCTGCATGGCCATTCCTTTGATAAATTCAACTACGAGGGAGGCCCGGGCCACACCGATAAAGACTACAAGCTTGTGCCTATCGGCGACCCCATAACAACGGAACTTATTGCCAAACTTCCTTATAAACTCATGAAAAATGTTGAAGCCAGCGGTAATCTAAGTGAAGAAGAGCAGGAAAATTTGAAAAGAAATTTTCAGGAGATTGAGAATGTGCGTCCATTCTCAGCGACCTTGAAATGGCTCCTCTATCAGGTGGAGGCCAACCGGGATCTAAAGGAGATTATCGAGGACACGGTTGACGAAGTGGTGAAAGAATTTCAAGAGCTGACATTTGTAAAAAAATGGTACGATCGTCACGATCTATGGTGCAACCCTTTCGACACGGCTGATCAGATACAGGGTGTCCTTTACTTCCTTGAGAAATTCAAGGTTTTTTCTACTGGCAGGTTGTTGGACATTGCAGATAAGATCGCGGCCCTGTTTGGTGAAGATGAATTGCTTAAAGGAGCGGCAAATCTCTTCTCTAAGCTTGACAGCCGCATACAGTACATAGTGATGGGACACACCCATGACCCACTAAAAAAAGCACTTGCCCTGAATAGAGAAGGAGGGAGAATCTTCGAACACGTTTACCTTAATACAGGGACATGGCGTAAAAGATACCACGAATGCAGGGATGGGAGTGGCTTCATCGGCTGGAAGGATATGACCTATATGATGTTCTATACTCCGGAGGAAAAACCTAACCAGCACGGTTTGCCTGTCTTCGAATCATGGAGCGGCTCTCTTAAACGGGAAGAATAGAACTTAGGGGCTTTACCCCGCAATTGCCCGGCAGGGGATCAAACTCAAAACGAGCGGAGATCGAGGCGGCTACCACGTTTCAGGCGCCGGCACAGGAGGTATACTATGAAACTTC
The DNA here is from genome assembly GCA_030610995.1 of Desulfobacterales bacterium. Classification (GTDB taxonomy): domain Bacteria; phylum Desulfobacterota; class Desulfobacteria; order Desulfobacterales; family ETH-SRB1; genus Desulfaltia. The sequence goes on along the minus strand of JAUWQO010000093.1, from coordinate 8,286 downwards.
TTCCATTGCATAAACTTGGAGCAAGAGAGATATCGGCTGGGGTCATTGACTTTGGGCTGTTTTTGCCCTGGGTATCGGCAAGCGAGGGCAATCGGCTCTGGGTCAAGGTCATCCACGAAAAAGACCAGTTCCTGCAAGCAATCCAGCCACTTAAGTTTGAACTCAATCACTCGGTTGATCTTGACTACGGCGATTATTGGTCTGTGCAGGTAGACATTAACTCGACTCCGAAGCCAGATGCCAAATCTGCATGGGGATCTCCTGGAAGGTACGTCTATCGGTATTGTCTTGAGAATCCAAATGCGCCGGAAATGATCGATTGGATCATTGACCCCTTTGCCCGGGAGTTTGGCGTCGGTAAATTATCTGCCTTTACCCTGGGATATGAGGCTTACAGTTGGAGCGATCAAGAAAATGTCTGGAAAACCCCGGCGCTCGACGACCTTGTTTTATATGAGTTAATGATAAACGAATTCGGCGGTGATATCGACGGTACCATCATTCACCTGGATTATCTGGCAGACATGGGGATCAACTGCATCGAGGTGATGCCGGTTTCCAATGTTGCCAACACGGTGGACTGGGGCTTTTTGCCTATTGGATACTTTGGTGTGGATGAACGATTTGGTAAAAGGAAGGATCTGCAAAGGCTGATAGATGCGGCACACCAAAGAGGCATTGCGGTAATTCTGGATGTCGTTTATGGGCATACTAGCGAGAGCTTTCCTTATGCTTACGTTTATAAAAAGCTTGCTTACCGAGAAAATCCCTTTATGGGTCCCTTTGCCAAGGATTATTTTGGCGAGAGCACGAACTTTTGCCGAGCATTTACCCGGGATTTCTTCTTCACAGTCAACCACCACTGGCTGGACTGCTACCATGCAGACGGTTTCCGCTATGATTGCGTGCCGAACTACTGGGACGGGCCTGTGGGACAGGGTTATGCCTGCCTGACTTATGAGACATATCGGATGGTAAAGGCAAAGCAGGGGGTTGCAGGACACTGGCAGCGGTTTGTTCAAAACGGAGATATCAATCTCATCCAGTGCGCTGAGCAATTGGAAGGCCCACGAGATGTCCTAGAGCAGACTTACAGTAACTGCACTTGGCAAAACGAGACATTAGGCGCGGCCAAACGGGTGGCCTGCGGAAATCAAAACGAACTGGCCAGTCTGGGGCTACGGCTGGGTCTTTCTGGCTATCCGGCAGAAGTTACCAATGACGATGATCGGATCAAAAAGACTGCGCTGCAGTACATTGAGAATCATGACCATTCCCGCTTTGTCTGTGATTTCCGCACAGTTTTTCGCGGCAACGAACTCCTGGGCGAGGGTGATCGGAGCCTGTGGTACAAAGTACAACCTTACCTGATAGGCATCTATACGGCCAAAGGCATTCCCTTGCTCTGGCAAGGCCAGGAGTTTGGCGAAAATTATTCCATACCTGAGCAAGGTTGGGGAAGGGTGCTGATGTTCAGGCCGGTGCGCTGGGACTATTTCTATGATCCCGTCGGCAAGAAAATGATTGCCCTTGTACGGAAGCTGATCAAATTTCGTCGAACACACCCCCAGTTTCGCTATGGCGAGCATTTCTTCTACAATCATCATGGCCGGTACCAATCAAAGGGCCTCATGCTATTTTCGCGAAGATACGGTGACAACTTTAGCCTGATTGCGCTCAATTTTAGTGACCAGGAGCAGATAGTGCCATTTGCTTTCCCATTCGGCGGTGATTATCGGGAAGAACTCCACGGACACGAAAATCTGAAAGACATTGTTTGCGAAGAGCAATCATGGCTTACTGTCCCAAGCAACTATGGGCGTGTCTGGACTTTACAATGAAAAGCTGATTTGCAGAATTGTTGCCCAAATTTGTGTCAAGGATCAATCAATCCTTAAACAATTTGCAATTTTTAAAAAACATGGGAGGTCAGGTCTTCATTCTTGACAGATAGGCTCTTTTGATGTGCAAAGGCCATCAAATCGTGTGATGATAAGGGAGCGATTATGGCACGACCATTGAGAATAGCCTGTCCTGGAGCATTTTACCATGTTACATCACGGGGAAATCAAGGCAAAAGATCAGAAAGATAGAAAAATGCAGAAAGGAGGAAGAAAATGGCTAAAGGACATGCTCTGCTGGTTGGACTGAAAAGTGTAGATCCTGCCTCTTACAACGGATGGGATGGAACGGGCGGATGTTGGGGATGCGAACTCGATGTAGACAATATAGAGAGAATTCTGAAATCCCTCGACTATGATACTAAGATACTGAAGACCGCTGATGCCACCCGGAACAGAATCCTATCTTCACTCTATCGCGCGGCCGACAACCTGGTCGCTGATGACATCTTTGTTTTCTATTATTCGGGGCATGGGGGACAACAGCCGGATCTTAACGGAGACGAAGTGGATGGCAAGGATGAAACACTTGTTGCATATGACAGAGAAGTAATAGATGACAAGATTCACTATGCACTGACGAGATTCAAAGCCGGCGTACGTATAGTAATGATCAGCGACAGTTGTAATTCCGGTACGAATTACAGGGGAAGAATGACGGTGTCGGTAAATGAACAGGCCATATTCAGACCCGTAGCAAGGATGCCAAGAGAGGAGGTGGATATAAAGGCTCAGCTTATTCATCTGGGAGGATGTCGTGACGGCTTTACGTCTGCTGGATACCAGCATGGTGGAGCATTCACTATTGCTTTGTGTGAAGCCTGGCAGGATGGCGCTTTTGCTGGAACTTTCCAAGACCTGCATGAAAAGATATGCGAGTTGATCAGGTCAAGCCAGAAGCCTCAGTACAATGAATACGGGCATTTAACAGATGACTTTCGATCGCAAAAAGCCTTTGCTGTGATTTTTGCTCCTCCCGTTGAGGGACCGGTTGAGTTGCCGATTATTGATTTTGCGCCGCATAAAGCAGAGATCACTCAACCAGGCCGGAAAGACTACTATAAATTCATAGTTGCCGGAGAAGGAAAATATACCGTTGAAACGGAAGGCCGCACGGATTTACTTATGGCCCTTTACGGCCCAGACAGTGAAACAAAGCTGATTGCACGTGATGACGATAGTGGTACAGGCTGGAATGCAAAAATTGCCGCAGACCTTTCACCTGGTACGTACTATGTCAGAGTTGAACATTACAACAGTCAGAGCGGAACAGGTGCATACAGCATTAAGGTGGTGAAGTAGCAGAAAGGAGCTGAGAGGTCGCGTCTACACATTTGACAACGGATATAATCATATCCGCATCAACGATAACACCAAAAAAGTCTTGGGGGCTGCTTCATTTCTTTATGCTTTAATCGAGTTGATTAATGAAAAGGAATTCACCTCTCAATTGGGGGGCTTCAGGGACATTAGTTTATAAGTTGACGTGGTAATTAAACTGAAGCATGTAGTTGACTATGTTGAATAATAGTAAGGATAAATGACGTAAAGGTCTGCACTTTTCACAACAAAAGGGAAAAAATTAGGAAGAATTCCCGAGTTGATATATTTATCAAGCAGCATATTCTAAAGAACCCAAGTTTCGCACCCCATAATTAGAGCAGTATATTGTATAATTTCGAGTGGATAGGCAATTGCTATACCAAAATCAGTGCAGGAACAATATTCGCAAAGCCTTAATTGGCGCGGGGTCCGTTTTTCATTTTGAAAAAATGTTCATCAAATATTGATTTTATTCTGAATCAGGCAGCCGGGCAGATTGCACTCGCCAAGTTTGGCCTGAAGGGATGAAATCCTTTTTTCAATCTCTTTTTCAGGGATGATATGGATAGTATCTTTTTTCATTAAAATAGGATATAATAATCTAAAATGGGTTGCAAGCAGATGATGGCATGGTCGTAAGATTAAGAAATAAAATATTTATGATAAGAGAATATTGAACGGCAGAGTAAAAATTCTTTTGAACGTCGAACATCGAACATTGAACATCGAATAATGAAATCGCTCCTGCCCGCCATCGCGAGTCGTACTCAATGCTCTTCGTTCTTTTGTTGTCTCGCTCAGGCGAGGCGGGCGGGTCGCTCCGCCAGTTTATAAATTAGCAGAATTCCTTATTCAAAATTCGACGTTGGACGTTCGATGTTCATAGCCTTTTAGCTTGACGGCTACGTCCTTGATATTGGATTGTAATCTGCAGGAATCGCGATGCTTTTACCAAAAATGAAAATACTGCTCATATATCCGTATTGCCTTGAAGACAGGCTTCATGCAGAAGAGGTAAGTTTTGTGCCGATCGGTCTTTACTATATCGGCGCTTTTCTAAAGGAAAATAATTATGATGTTGAAATACTGAACTGGCATAATATTAACCAAACACCTCAAAGAATAAAAGAAACCTTTATCGAAAAGAAGCCGGATGTGATCGGTTTTTCCATAGTGCATGCAAACCGTTGGGGCGCCATAGATATTGCCCGGATTGCGAAACAGCTTGATCCTGATGTAAAGATTGTTTTTGGAGGGGTCGGCGCCACATTTTTATGGAAGCATCTTTTAACATATTTCAAGGAGATTGATTTTGCTGTATTAGGGGAAGGTGAGCACACCTTTTTAAATCTGATTAAATGCTTTCAAAAGAATCGTCCAGGCAAGACAAGGCATAAAAATATAAAAAATATTAAGGGAATCGCTTTCAGAAAAGGCGGCAAGGCGGTTAAGACCAGGCCTGCCGATAAAATTCAGAACCTCGACAAACTACCAATTCCTGCAAAATATTTTAAATATCAACACGTTGCTTTGACCCGTGGATGCCCGGGAAACTGCACCTTTTGCGGGTCACCCAAGCTTTGGGGGCACAAGGTCAGCTTCCATTCAGCAGATTATTTTGTCAAACAGATAGAGCTGCTTTATGAAAAGGGGGTTACCTTTTTTTATGTTTCAGACGACACATTTACCTATAAAAAAGACCTGGTGATTGAGGTTTGCAAAAAAATTCTGGAAAGAAACCTTAAAATAGTCTGGGTGGCAATCTCTCGAGTTAATTATGTCAGCGAAGAGATTCTATACTGGATGAGAAAGGCCGGCTGCATTCAGATTAGCTATGGAGTTGAAAGCGGTTCTGAGAAGATAAGAGATCTCCTGAATAAAAAGATTAAGACCGATCAAATCAAAAGAGCCTTTGCGCTGACAACAAAGTACGGCATACTGGCACGGGCCTATTTTATTTATGGTTGTCCCGGAGAAAATTGGGATACGATTCAGGAGACCATTGATTTGATTCATGAGATCAAACCGCTTGGCGCTATTTTTTACATACTTGATATATTTCCAGGAACAGCCCTTTATTCGGATTTTAAGAAGAAAGCCAGGCAAACAGATAATGTCTGGTTAAAGCGGGTAGAAGATATTATGTACTTTGAAACCGATCCGGCTCTATCCGGGGAATTGATAATGGCTTTTGGGAAAAAACTCAGAACCGACTTTCACGAAAATCTTTCCGGTTTTGCCGATGAAGTTGAACTGATAGATGATAAAGAATTGTATAAAATGCATTCCGATTTTTGTTCAAGACTGGCAATGACCTTTGACTATGGCGATTATTCCGGGATTGAAGCTGTAAAAGATAAAGAAGGGGTTGCTGAAAGACTGTATCAAAAATCCCTGGGTTATTATCCTGATCATCGAGCCTATTTAGCATTGGGCATTATTAAACAAAAAAAGGGGTTGTACGAGGAATCTATTAGCGCCCTTTCAGACGGTATTGAGAAATTTCCGGACAGTGAGCAGCTCCATATCTGTCTGGGAATAAGTTATATGAATGCAGGAAAGTATAATGAAGCAATTTCATATTTCCAAAAGTTTAAAGATTCAGACCAGGCGCGTTATTATATTTCAAAGTGTCATTAAGTATAGCTCATTGATTAATGGGAAAACCATCCCATTTGTGGGAGCGGCTTTCTTGCCGCGATCGTCACGGCTGGAAAGCCGTTCCCACGAACACAGACTTTCATTATCTTGTCTATACCTGTCTGTTTGGGTCTGTGGCTGGTTCTTTCTTTACGATTTTTCAAGTTGCCCCGGAATCTCTTTGTTCAATCATCTGCGATCCTTTAAATACAGCGCCTCCCACAAGCGCAATACAAGCGCTAATAAAAAACAGGGCAAATGAGCCCATGCTTTCGTACAAACAGCCGCTGATTAAAAATCCTACTGTCAGGCCGAGCCCGTAAGTCACAGCATTATTTGCGGCCTGTCCCAGGGTTTTGGCCTCATCCGGAGTCAGCGAATCGATATAGAGTATACTTGCAACATGAAATGATCCGTAAGTTATTGCATGAAGAGTCTGTGAAAGCAGGATTATTAACGGAGATTCTGCAAAAAAAAGTATCAGCCATCTTAAAGTTGCAACAATAAATGAAAACACTATGACATTTTCCATTGAATAGCGTTTGAATATTATGTCCGATTTTATCATTACAATGATTTCCGCAAATGATGCCAGAGCCCAGGCAATTCCGATAAAGGCGCTGCCATACCCCATAGTTGCAAGGTGAATGGAAAAAAAGGTATAGTAGGCTCCATGGCTTGCCAGCATTAAAAAAGCGCAAAAAAGAAAGATAAGAACCCGTCTTTTCAGAAGAACCTTTGTGCTGGAAGTATAAGGCCGCTTTTTAAAAACGACGCTATCCGGAATTTTCGTAGAAATAAAGGCCTGGACCAGGGATCCTGCGAAAATAAGTATAATAATTATTTTTATGGAATACAGGTCGATTATTTTGCCGAGGATTATGACAATCGTTATAAAGGCTATTGAGCCCCAGACTCTTAATGAGCCGTAGCTTTTTTTTTCTTTGCCTAATACATCGATTGTAAATGCTTCAAGGAAGGAGATAATGGGAGCATAAAAAATACCGTAAAAGATGGTAATGATAAGCATCGGCCAAAAGTCGGCGGTAAATATGAAAAATGCCCAGATTGCCGTGCTGATAAAATTACATAATATATATATCGGTTTCCTGATGTGAAAGCGATCCGCTATGGCTCCCCAGAACAAGGGGAATAAGATAATAGCTATTGTTCTTAAGGCTGATAGAACACCTATTTGAAAACCGCTGAAACCGATGTGAAAACAGTATAGATTAAAATAAGGCAAAAAAATGCCCATTACGCCAAAGTATATAAAGTACTGTGAGCCAATAACGAATTTATGTGAAGAGTTACGCCTGCCGATCATATTTATTAAATAAGGTATTTATTGATAAAAGGCAATCAAAGTGTTTAACGTTAATCTCTTCTTTACAAATTCTTTTTGTGATGATAATTTTTGTAGCCGTTCACGGCTTGAAACTTGAAATTGGAAAGTAGAAATTTGGGAGAGATGAAACGAGTTTACGAGTTGGATGTTTACAAACTGCCAGAAGCGTTATCAGAGCGTTATCAGATATGGTCTGGCACGACTTTGATAAGTGGAACAAAAAGGTTCAGGCCAAATTTCCAATTTCTATTTTCCAATTTCAACGTTCCGTTCACGTTTAGGTTTTATCTTTATGCCGGTATAAAATCAGGAGCAAAAAATGGATTATATTAAAATAAAATTTAGCAAGGAATCCGATCACTTAAACTCAGACACAGTAAGAGGTATTGAGGACATGTTCCGATCAATGAGTCCGCTCTTTGCTTTTCCCGAAGGCGTGTGGAAGCCTCAGATGGATATATATGAAACAGATGAAGAAATAATTATTTTAGCTGAGATTGCAGGTGTAGACAAAGAGAATCTGGGTGTGGAAATCAACACCAGGGCAGCCAAAATTTATGGCGACCGCGCTGAAATGCCCAGAGTTAAAAATTCAACATACAGACTGGCAGAGATCCAGTATGGTAAATTTGAGCGCGTATTGTTTCTTCCGGCCCCTATTGACACTAACAAAGTAATTGCAACATATTTAAACGGGTTACTTCAGATCAGGCTTGCGAAATTGCCGCCTGATAGAACACACAGGATACCGATTGCAGATGGATAGCCGTTTTATATTATTTATCATTTTTTGGAGGCACCTATGACCGAGCAGTTAGCGCATGACGTGTCCGGAACTAAAACTATTCCGGGAATTCTTCCTGTTTTGCCTTTAATTGACACAGCGCTTTTTCCTAAGATGGTTGTGCCTATTATAGCCATGCAAAAGGAATCGGGGCAACTGGTGGATGAAGCAATGTCTAAAGATCGTATCATAGGGCTTATTATTGCCAGAGAAATGAAAATCAAACCCAGTTATATACCTGACGATCTATATTCGGTTGGGATAAGCGCTTTTATACTTAAAATGGCAAA
>JAUWQO010000092.1 GCA_030610995.1 Desulfobacterales bacterium | reverse complement strand
TGGGGAAGTTAAACCATTTGAGTTTGGAGCAAAAACAAAAAGCCTGGGAACTGATAGAACAGTTCCTGAATCCTAAAACCTCGGAGAAGAGTGTTACCCTCTCTTTGTAATTTTGTTCGAATTTTAATTGACCTATTACATATAGTGATGGTGCATAAAATGCACCCTACATGGGTTTGTAAATTGATGGTGCATAAAATGCACCCTACGTGGGTTTGTAAATTGTAGGGTGCGTTTTACGCACCAAAAAAACCGGATGCGCATCGCCTGCCAAAATTTATTCGCCACAATCCCCTTTAGTATCCATAATATTACCACCGCCCCAATTTCCCGAATAAACACCTTTTCGAACATAGCGGTGAAAAGTCGAATAAGGCCAATCGGTTACACGTGCAGCCAGATTGTGTTTCACCGGGTTGTAATGGATATAATCCATATGTATTTCATAGTCTCGATTATCACGTATTTGATGTTCCCAAAACCGTCGTTGCCAGATTGTGGATTCTTTTCTCCGCCATTTTGATTCAGTCATCCATTCGTCACGATACAGTAACGGACCGCATTGTTTTGTTACAAACCGTTTTATCATCGCCCACCGTATGCCGAAATTCGCATCGTTTGGTGGCAGTGTCCAGATACAATGGAGGTGGTCATGCAGCAGGACCCATGCGTCAATGATAAATGGATGAGTAGTTTGTACATTCCGGATACCATCGCGTAATGCCTTTCGGACATTTTCATTGCATAGAAAATTTTGTCGCCGATAAGTCACCACGGTAAAGAAATAGGTACCACCTTTAAAATTTGCTCGTCGATAGTTCGACATAAGCCATGCTCAATCATTGTTTGTAAATTGATGGTGCATAAAATGCACCCTACATGGGTTTGTAAATTGATGGTGCATAGAATGCACCCTACGTGGGTTTGTAAATCGTAGGGTGCATTCTATGCACCAAAAAATATTCCATTTTGGCCATCATTGCCAAACCACCTTAATATGTAATCACGATCTTGCCAATAATTTTTTTGATGAAGGATTTGGATTTTCTTCTTAAGTTGACGAAACCGGTTAAGACTGATACTAAGCATCTCGTTATAATTCAGGTTAAGTGAAAGGAGCTAATTAATGAGCGGACTTCAACGAACCATTTTCTATGACAGACATGTCGCTCTTGGCGCTAAGATAGTGGACTTCAGCGGTTGGGAAATGCCGATTTTCTATCCTGCCGGCATTTTGGAAGAGCATCTCGCTACACGCAAGAAAGCAGGGCTTTTTGACGTATCCCATATGGGGCGTTTTATCGTCAAAGGAACAGGGGCGCTTAAATTTCTTCAACACGTATTAACTAATAATGCAAAAGCGCTCAATATCAGAGAAACCGGCGCCCAGTACACGCTTATTTCAAATGAAAATGGCGGCGCTGTTGACGATGCTTATCTATATCGCTTTGTAGAGGAAGAATATCTTCTCGTAGTCAACGCAGCCAATCTCGAAAAAGACTGGGAACACCTGAATTCACATCTTAAAGACTTTCAAGACGTTGAGCTTATCGACAAAACTAATGAAATTGCCATGATTGCGCTTCAGGGGCCTATGTCTCGATATATATTGGAGGAAATTATCGGGCCAGGCAGACTTCCCGAGCCCATTCGAAACGCGGTCAGCATTGTGACCATCTCAGGAGCCAGTGTAAAACTGGCCCGAACAGGTTACACAGGCGAGCCTTTATGTTTCGAGCTTTTTATCAACCGGGAAGACAGTTTGATGGTGTGGGACCGGATCATTGCCAAAAAAGCAACCCCTATAGGTCTTGGCGCAAGGGATACACTCCGGCTGGAAGCGGGTTTGCCTCTTTACGGCCATGAGCTTGGTATTGATCCTGATGGAAAGGAAATACCTATTCTAGCCTGCCCCCTTACAAAGTTTGCCGTTAGTTTTTCCCCGCTGAAGGACAACTATATAGGTCGTTCAGAATTGGCTAAACAGCAGAATGCTTTTAAGAAAATTGTCTCACGCGATTACTCCCTGATAAATGATCTGCCGCGTATGATTAAGCCCATCGTTGTTACAGGGCGTGGCATTGCCCGTGAAGGGGCAAAGGTGTTCAAAGGTAATACGCAAGTTGGCTACATCACCAGCGGTACAATGGTACCGCTTTGGACTGTTGAAGGTGAAGGGCTGGCATCCTCGCAAACCGAACATCATCAGTTGCGCTCTATATGTCTGGGATATATAGACAGCGACATTCTTGAAGACGAAAAGCTCACAATAGAAATTCGAGGCAAAGCTGTTGATGCTGTTGTAGTCAAGTATCATATGCGTTCAGAAGCGCCTCCTTATGCCCGTCCCATAGTATTTGATCAGCAATTGGCCGAAAAGGAGCTTCCTGCTGGAGATACACAATCCAGGGTCAGCAGATTGCTCGAAAAAACCCTGGAGAATACTCTTTGGCGGCAGAAAAGCTGCATCAATCTGATTCCATCAGAGATGACGATATCGCCTATGACCAGGCTTTTGTCTGTGATGGATCCGGCCTTCCGTTATGCGGAACACAGAAAATCCATTGCATTCTACGACGCTGATATCTTCTATTACCAGGGAACCGATTTTATATGTGAAGTCGAGCAGATGCTGGAAGAAGAAATGAGGAAATTTTTAGGATGCGATAATGTTGAAACGCGCCTTATCAGCGGCCAAATGGCTAATACCGCTGTTTTCAGTGCAATGGTCGACTTCATTAACCGCGCTGACCGCAAGTCCGAGCCACATCGAATTCGTCAGGTAATGCACAATCATATCGGCAAAGGTGGACATCTAAGCGCCCAGCCAATGGGCGCTCTGAAGGACTATGTTGCAAGGGATCCCCGCACGGAAAAACCCGCTGTTGTAAATTTTCCCGTATTAGCCGACAACCCCTTCAAGATTGATGTCCCGGCGACTCTGAAACTAATTGATGAGTACCGGCCTGAGTTCATTATTTTCGGGAAAAGCATGGTTATACATAAAGAGCCTGTCGCCGAGATTCGTCAGTTTTTAAATGCTCAGGCTATCAAATCTGTGGTAATGTACGACATGGCACATGTTCTGGGGCTTATCGGTCCTCACTTTCAGCAACCTTTTGCTGAAGGCGCCGACATAGTTACAGGCTCGACACATAAGACCTTTTTTGGCACACAGCGCGGTATTGTTGGAACAAATTTCAAAGAACACGAAGAACTCTATGCTTTCTGGGAAGCTCTTGTTCGGAGAACATTCCCCGGGTCTGTGTCCAACCACCACCTGGGCACTCTGCTTGGTTTGCTGATGGCTTCATACGAAATGAATTACTTCAAGGATGAATACCAGTCTAAGGTTATCGCCAATGCCAAGACATTTGCGCGCGCGCTTAAAGACTGTGGCCTGAATGTTGCCGGAGACCCGGCAATCGACTTTACAGAAACTCATCAGGCGCTGGTACATGTCGGCTACAGCCGCGGCCCGGAAATCGCAAGCCGGCTTGAAGCAAACAACATCATATGCAACTACCAGGCAAGCACAGATGAAGAAGGGTTTACCGCTTCAGGGGCATTGAGGATGGGTGTGTCTGAAATGACACGCTTCGGAATGGAAGAAAAGGACTTTCAATTACTGGCGGGCCTTATCCATGAAGTTGTAATGAACAATGCCGGCGTTGTTGATCAGGTCAAAAAACTGCGTGAAAAATGCAGTACACTTAAATTCTGCTTCAGTGACAGCGAATATGATGACCTTCTACAGAAACTCCACGAACTACTTTAATCGTAATAGTTGAGTAGTTAAGTGGTCGAGTAGTTGAGTAGTTGAGTAGTCAACCACTCGACCAATTTCCCACTCGACCACTCGACCATTAAGAAGGCCAATAATACATAGAGCCCTCCATTGATTCATGGAATTTTTTCTCTATTGCTTTGACTTCTTTCATCCTTTCCGGATCAAGGAATGTTTTGTAAAGAGGAGTATCTATGAGTAAAGATCCTCCTGACGATTTGCGTTCAAGGAGAAACAAGGCTTCAATGGATTTATCACAAACAGGATATCCCCTGTCATCAAGCTTAATGGTATGATCAAATGAGACAGTGGAAATATTATTGATATCCACCAGCTTGATATCTCCTGATTTAGTGAGAAGAAGGTTGCCGACACCTGCCAGATCAGGCACATGATTTGTCTCCATAATCATCTGTTTGATTTTGCTTACAAAGGTTTCAGCATTTTTGCGAATCTTGCGGGGCCATTGGCTAATTATCATTGACGAATCATCAACACCCATGTCACCCAACATCGAAATAAGATGATCATCATCAAAATGCCCCCACGGTTCAATAAGTTCGCCTTTGACATACTCCTGAAGTCCGCACAGCAGGATTTCGCATTTTTCGCCTCTTCTATAATTAACAAGAAATTCTTCAGGTCTGGCAAGATAATCAGGAGCGAGGTAGTTGGCGATGATTTTAACTCTTCTTAACTCTTCCTCGGCATCTTTTAAGCTTTTAAATTTTGTCCTGAATATCCTTAATATTTTTAATGGCTCAGCTCTTGGATATAACTTAATTCCATTTTTAATTATGCCTTTTGTTTCATTTTCAACATCCCCGGGCTTCAAGACCTCCATGATATGAGAACGCAACCCTTCACGATAATATCTCCTGAAATAATATATTCCAGGAATTCTTATAAAGTTCAGATCAAGTATGTCTTTATGATTCAGGTATGCTTTGTCTCTAATATCTTCTTCAGACATGTAATTTTAGTAACCGTTCATAGTTCGTGATAGATTGTCAAGTCGGTATTTATCTTTTTTTAGACGGGATTGGAATGAAAGCCGTCAACAATACAGATTTAAACATCAGCTTTGACCGGAATTTGGTGGATTTTGTCATGCCAGGCACAAGGAGATAGCATGAAAATCGCATTGTTGTATTGATAATATTTATAGTGTATGGTTTTAGCAATGTATTTTGTAACCGTTCACGGTTGAAAAAAATTCCAAACATAAAGGATGATGAAAGATGAAAAATATTGACGCAAAAAGACCGAAATTGCCTAAGAAAAGCCCTGAGACCGATGCCTGGTTTACGGCATTTTTTATAGAAAACCATCTTGACTATTATACCTACCCCGACCATGTTTCCACACCTGAACAAATAAGATTCATTGTCTTTACAGAAGAAGATGAGCGGTATTATCCATGTTCAGATCGCATGTTTGAATCCATCATGAACAGAAACCAATCGGAATTTTTACAGAAAAAATATCATGAGATTTTGCAGAAAATACTTAAACTTATTGACAGTCAAATAGAGAATAAAGATGAAAGGGCCTATCTTGAATCGCTGATTAAAATCAAGTACCAGCATGAAACAAGGGATGAAATCATGATACCATCCCGCCTTGAAAAGCGCCTGTTGGGAATCTTCCTAAACCGCACCCAAATTGAAGATCCTTACATTTGTGAAAAAGCCCTGCAAAATAGCCGCGCAAACAAAGCATTAAGCTCGGATGCCTTAATCAATGCCATGAATCATAGAGATATCGACGATCTAAAAAACGCCCCTTCAACCCTTTCGGGCATTAGAAAAATTTTGAATTATGTGGAACTAAAGAGATTTCTTTCTCTGTCTGTGGAACATTCTCTGTGGGAGTCCGATAAAGCCATGGGCTACACGCAAAATGATTACCTTGGTTTTTTTAACCGCCGGTTTTCCGGCAACGGCGTCGAGCCTCTGTTTGACTTTTTAGGCGCTCTGAGTAAGGAAAAGTCTCTACCCAAAAAAATACTGTGGCTTGCGGATGAAGCAGGAAAGATTATGGTGGATCTTGCCATGATTAATTATCTTGCGAACTTAGGGCATAAAATCATTATTGCTTTCAAAGATGGACCTCTTTTTACCAAAATCGATTATTATGACGCTGTTGAAGACGAAATGTTGAGCAAAAAGCTTAAAGGGGCATTGTTTATTTCCGAAAAAAACCTTGGGAAAAATGAACTCGCTAATATGTTTAAAATCGATAAAAATATCATTGTCATATCTGACGGAACACATGAAAATCTCAACCTCCTTCTTTCAACTACAACATTTGCCAGAATTTTCAAAGAGGTTGACGGTGTAATATCCAGAGGTCATGATCAAAGGCGGCGCTTCTTTGACACTCATTTTCAATTTACTCAAAACATATATAATATTTCAGCAGGTGATGACGGATCGGTTTTAATCAGCTTCAAACCTAAGCATCCTTGTGTAATAAAATTTTCTCATGCAGACCTTGAAGATAAAGCTAAAACAATTATTGATCAGATGAAAGAGGCCGGCGAAAAAGGGATGACAGTAATATTTTACAGTGGAATTATCGGTTCCATACCGGGCAAGATAGAAATGGCAAAGAAAATAATGTCTGTTTCCATCAATCTCCTCAGAAAACAGTTTGCAATGACCTTTATAATAAATCCTTCGGAATATTATGAGCCTGGAATGGATGCGGATGACCTTATATATATGTGGGAAATCGTCCAGAGAAGCGGCTTTGTAGATATATGGCGATTTCAGACATATGAGGATATTGTTCAGGCGTTTCAGATTATGAATAAAAAGGTCCCGCCTGAATGGGTGGGCAAGGATGCCACATTCAGCACAGGATGCACAAAAGAAATGAAAATCGCGCTTGAAGTGCAGCAGAAATATCCGGAAATGCAAATTATCGGGCCGCCGCAAGAAAGGTTCATGAGACGCAAAGAGTACGGCATAGGCAAGATGTATGATCAAAGACTTGAAATCTGCCCACAAAAATAAGGAAAATGGCTCAGCCACTAAGTCACAAAGGAAAAACATATTTTTCAACACCTTAATATGAAAGGAAAAATTCATCCCGAAAAAAGATTTACAGGTGTTGCTTTTTACTGTGCATAAGAAATACATAATCATTTTAGAATCTTAGTGTCTTAGTGACTTTGTGGCTGAACTATTACGGCCTAAGAATAGGATGACGAATTGGAACTCACGATAATCATCAAAATCGGTATAATATTCTTTCTGCTTATTTTTTCCGGTTTTTTCTCAGGATCGGAAACCGCTCTGTTTTCCCTCTCGCTAATGCAGCGTGAACGCATAAGAAGGAGCAAACCTAAAAGAGCCGCTCTGATTGACAGGCTTCTTATGCATCCGAAACAGCTTATAATTACAATCCTTATTGGCAATGATCTTGTAAATATAGCCGCATCCGTCACAGCAACATATCTCTTTTGGTCCATGTTAGGCGAACACGGCAAATGGGCTACAATTGCTATCATGACCCCTTTGACTCTGTTGTTTGCCGAGGTGATACCAAAAACATTTTCAGTGGCCCATAATGAGCGTGTCGCCCCTTTTGTATCAAAACCTCTTGATCTGTTTGGAAGATTAATTTTCCCTCTGCGGTGGGTTTTCAATTATGTCGCAAACTCTATCATAAAACTATCTGGCGCTGAAAGACGAAAAGCTTCGCCTGCTATCATGGAGGATGATTTCCGCGTCATGGTTGATCTGAGCCACAAAGAGGGCGAACTGAAAAAGATGGAAAAGGAGCTTATCCACAATGTTTTCGAGTTTAGCGACACCCATGTTTTTGAGGTCATGACTCCCGTGGAAAAAATGTTCTGCCTGACTGAAAATATGAATATAGACACCATTTTAAAACATATTAAGAAGACCCCTTTTTCCAGGATACCGGTTTGCAAAGAAACTGCTGATAAAATCACTGGAATTCTTTATGTAAAGGATCTGTTAAATGTTAAATTTAAAAAGATCAGCGGCCAAACAAAACTTTTGCCAAAAATATGCAGAAAACCCTTTTTTATACCGGAAACAAAAATGGTTGATGAGCTCTTTTATACCTTAAAGCAAAAACACACGCATATTGCCATCTGCCTGAATGAGCAGGGAATGGTTTCAGGACTTGTCACAATGGAAGATCTTTTAGAAGAGCTCTTTGGTGAAATCTACGATGAACATGATATGGGTGGAGCCCGATGATCAGCCTGAATATAATTATAATAGCCCTTTGCATCCTTATTCAGGCCTTTTTTTCCGGCTCTGAGATAGTGCTGATAGCTTCAAATAAGCTAAAACTCAGGCGAGAGATTGCAAAAGGGACAAAAGGGGCCAGGCTTGCGCTAAATATGATTAACAACCAGCAGTGGTTCCTTGCGACTACCAGCACAGGAACAAATATGTTCGTGATAATATCCTCAGTTATCGCTGCTACATGCTTTCATCACTTTTTCGGAATCTATGGCGCGCCTTTGACAATTATTATCATGTCTCCCGTGCTTTTGATGTTTGGAGAAATAATCCCAAGAACGCTTTTCCAGCGAAATGCAACGGAAATCGCCCCCAGGATCGCTAAAACCCTATGGATAGCATCACGTATTATATCGCCTGTTACATATCTGGTTTTTTTGGCCAGCAGGCTGTTTTACGGCCGTTCAGGACGGGAAGCCTTTAAAAAACAACATCTTATAACGAGAGAGGATCTGGCGCTAATATTAAGGGTGTCCGGCGAAGAAAGTGATCTTCAGAAAAAAGAAAAAAAACTCATACGCAGGGTTTTTCATCTTGCTGAATCGGATGTTGCCGATGTAATGGTTCCGCTGGTTAATGTCACAGCCATACCAGACACAGCCACTGTAAAGGATGCAATAAAAATAATCGGCCGGACCGGCTATTCCAAACTCCCTGTGTTCAAAGATAGAATTGACAACCTTACAGGCGTTATATTTGCCCGAGATCTACTTGACGCCCCCGACACCCTGGCAAATATAGGTCAATTTATGCGCAAGGCGGTTTTTGTGCCTGAACTTAAAAGGGCTGATGATCTTCTGCTTTCGTTCCAGAAAACCCACGATTCCATTGCAATCGTTGTTGATGAATATGGCGGAGCTGTGGGAATTATTACACTTGAAGATATTCTTGAAGAGGTTGTTGGGGAAATCCGAGATGAATACGACAGTGAAACAGGCCAGTTTGTCAGTCTCGGCAAAAACCGGTTCCTGGTAAATGCCGTAATGGAAATCGAGCAGGCCAACGAAAAAATGAATCTTAATCTTCCCAAAGAGGATTATGAAACCATTGGAGGTTTTCTTCTGAAACAGATGGGAAAGATCCCGAAAAAGGGAGAAACAATAATATACAGGAATATAAAATTTACTATCGGGCTGTCCGACAAAAAATCAATCCATGAGGTTATTGTGGAGACCTTGGATTGAAGATTGAAGATTGAAGATTGAAGATTGTTGATTGTTGATTGTTGATTAAAGGATTGTCGATTGATGATTGAAGAGGTATCCTATCCCGCCTGCCTCGCCTAAGCAAGTTAACGAAAGGACAAAGAGCATTGAATAGGGCTCAGCGACCAGCCTATCATGCATTGAATATATCCTACCCATTTTGTTCATTATGCTCACAGAAACAAAGCGGGCAGGTGGCGGGCAGGAGCGATTCTACAAATCAACAATCTTCAATCCTTCAATCTTCAATCTTCAATCCTTCAATCTTCAATCCTTCACCCGCTCAACATACTGACCTGTTCTGGTATCTATCCTGACAAGCTCCCCCTTATCAATAAATGGAGGCACCTGCACAAGAAAACCTGTCTCAAGTGTTGCCGGTTTCGTGCTCCCTGCCGCGGTATCACCTTTGACCCAGGGATCAGTTTTAATAATCCTTAGATCGACAAAGTTGGGAAGCGATATGTCGATCGGGTTCCCTTTAAAAAAAAGCACATTGCAAACAGTATTTTCCTTTAAGAATTTCATCGACTCATCAACATGCTCTTTGGATAAAAACTCCTGGTCATATGTAGATGTGTTCATGAAACAGTAACCATTATTATCCGAATAGAGATATTCCATTTCATGCTCTTCAAGACTTGCCTCTTTGAATTTCTCGCCTGATCTAAATGTTCGGTCAAACTGAGCCCCTGTAAGCATGTTTTTTAACTTACACTTATAGAGAGCCTTCCCCTTACCGGGTTTTACAAAGGCAAATTGAACGATAACATATGGATCTTCATCCAACTCAATTTTAAGACCTTTTCTCAGGTCACCACTTTCAAACACTTATGCCTCCTTATTATTTGGGGTTCTTCTCCCGATTAATTGACCCCATAAGCGCTAAGTTAACAATTAATTATTAACAATTGATTATTGATTATTTTTCCTGCGTCAATATCATCGTCTCTATTCACAATTAATAATTAGTGTCTGAACGAAAACCCCACTTTTTGTCATTTCGACCAAAGGGAGAAATCTTAAATTTCAATATTAACAATACGATAAGATTTCTCGCTCCGCTCGAAATGACAGCTTTGGATAGTTTTCGTTCAGGCACTAATTAATAATCAATTGTTAATTGTTAATAATTAATGTCCTTGAATCCGGGTGTAATTCAAGAGTGTTGGTTGAGCGAACATATTAAAAGATAAACGTCCAACATCGAACACCCGCCTGCCATGCATTACAAACGATGGTGGCATGATCATTGTCACCGGGCTAAGACACCAGGACATTCTACCAAGACCACCCAAAGGCATTGCGGGCAGGTTGAACGTCGAACATCGAATAATGATGTCGCTCCGCTCCTCAAACCCGCCTGCCAACGCCTGTCACAGTAAACTGCCTGTATGTCGGCATGCATGGCAATGGCGGGCAGGTTATTTTAAAATAAAATAAAAAAACCAATGCCGATATTAACATCCCCCTAACCCTGCCCTTTACCCATAAGTTATCTCTTCATTAGCAATTAACAGTTATCAATTGATTATTAACTATTATTATTGGCTTTTTGGGCTAAATATAAAAACATAAAACATAAAACATAAAACAAATAATCAATAATCAATTGTTAATAACTAATTGTTAATTAAGGA
>JAUWQO010000165.1 GCA_030610995.1 Desulfobacterales bacterium | reverse complement strand
TTGAACCTGGGTGCAATACAAAAAAGTGATAAGATATAGGACATTAAATGGGTAGCTTTTTTGAATATCGAATGTCGAACAAGGAATAATGAATGTCGAAGGAAGGAATTCTGCCATTTGATATAGGTTTTTTAAGTCATTAATACACAATTGGGCAGATTCCTAGTATAGTGTTATCAATTAGCACGCCGAAGGCGTACCACAACTTTAGGCACTTTAATATACTTTAGCTTACAAGGCACTTAATGTCCGCACCGAAGGTGCGCTAATTTAACGTATTGATAAATGAAAATAATCAATTGATCTCGTGATCTCGATTTTTTTAACAAGCATAGGTACTGCCAAACAAAACAAGAACAAGACTTCGTAATTCGACATTCCCTGTTCGACATTCGACATTAAATCAGTATGTTCAATGGCTAAAGATATTATCATCAATGATGCAACTTTTTTGTATTGCACCCCTTGAACCTTAACAATGCTAAAGTATTACAAAAAATTAATATTTATTTTCGTTCTATTTTTGGCCGCCCCTTCTATTGCCGGTGAACTGTTTCCTGAAAAAGGCTGGTCTGACAAATTCAATCCGCTTGCAAGCAGGTATGCTGTGCAGGGAGGAGAGATTTCTATTTTTGCAGGCCAGTATCCAAAAAGCCTCAATTACTACTTAGACAACAATGTATTAACTGCAGAGATATTTGGAGCCATGTTCGAGTCTTTGCTGTCCATAAATCCTGTTACGCTGGAGTATGAACCGGGCATTGCTGAAAAATGGTTGATATCTGACGATAAAAAGAGTTTTACCTTTTATATGGACAAAGGGGCCAACTGGAGTGACGGCAGACCTGTAACCGCGCATGATGTAAAATGGACGTATGACACAATCATGGATCCAAAAAACCTTACAGGCCCGCATAAGCTGGACGTGGAACGTTTTCAGCCTCCTGTCGTGATCGATAAACATACAATACGTTTTACTGCTAAAACTGTTCACTGGAAAAATCTTGGTGTTGCAGGGGGTTTTCATATTCTTTGCAAACATGCATACGAGGAAAAGGATTTCAACAAACTCAATTTTGAATTTCCTGTAGTTTCCGGTCGTTACAAACTTAGAGAAATCAATGAAGGAATTTATATTGCTTTAAAGCGACGTGAAGACTGGTGGGATATAAGCTCCAAAAGATCCAAGGGGACAGGGAACTTTCAATCAATGAAATTCAAATTTTTTGCTGAAAGGGAAAATGCATTCGAGGCGTTTAAAAAGGGCATGATCGATCTTTTCCCCATATATACTGCCAGGATATGGGTTAATGAAACCAAAGGGGACGATTTTTTAAAAAACCGGATAACAAAGCAAAAGATCTATAATCATCACCCAATCGGTTTCCAGGGATTTGCGATGAATATGAGAAAGCCGCCCTTTGATGACATTAGAGTTCGCAAGGCAATGGCGCTTCTTCTTGACAGAAGAAAAATGAACGCTGCCCTGATGTACGGCCAGTATTTTCTTCATAAGTCATATTTTGAAGATCTATATACAAAAGATCATCAATGCCCGAACCAATTGGTTGAGATGGACAAAGAAAAGGCCAGAAATCTTCTCAGGCAGGCTGGATGGGAGGTGAATCCAAAAACCGGATTTTTTGAAAAGGACGGGAGAGTATTTGCCTTTAAATTTTTAACCAGAAGCTCTTCTTCCGAAAAGTTCCTTGCAATATATGCCGAAGATCTGAAGGATGTTGGAATAGAGCTTGTCATCGACAAAAAGGACTGGGCCGCGTGGGCAAGGGATATGGATGAGTATAATTTTCAGATGACATGGGCTGCCTGGGGCTCGGGTATTTTTAAAGACCCGGAGAGCATGTGGTCGTCAAAAGAGGCTGACAGGAAGGCGGGAAACAATATTACGGGCTTTAAAAACCCTTCGGTAGATAAGCTTATAGAAAAACAGAAGTCTATTTTTGATATAACAAAGCGAAATGAAATATACCGGCAAATTGATCAGATTATTTATAATGCTTATCCGTATGTGCTTTTGTGGAATATCAATTATACAAGGCTTCTTTACTGGAATAAATTCGGGACGCCAGATACTGTTTTATCCAAATACGGAAATGAAAGCAGCGCTTACTGGTACTGGTGGCTGGATGAAGACTCAAAAGCCGATCTTCAGGATGCTATAAAGAATAAAGGATTTTTACCTCCAAAGAAATCTTCAATATACTTTGATTAATAATTCAACTTTTTTAGTAAGAGTTCAGCCACTAAGGCACAAAGGCACAAAAGAAAGACATGATTAATAAATTGAGGAATTGCGAATTGAGGAATTGAGGAATTAAAAGTGACAACATCCTTCAATTCGGAATCCCTAAATTCCTAAATTATGAATTTTAAGAGAATTATATTATAATCTTAGTGTCTTAGTGCCTTTGTGGCTGAACTATTACCTTTGTTATATAAAAGTATTCACTAAAGAACCTGTCAGCGCTTGCTGTAACATTGCTGTTGAAGCGCCATAGATATAATCAGTAAACTCAATGCTTATATTTTCACTTTCTTTGGCATAATTGAGAGGGGAGTCAGTCGATACACGGGAAGCATAACTGTTAACCTGCACGGCCAATCCGTCAAAACCACCAAGCACATCTTTAATATTGTCCATGTTCTGGCTTACTGCCGCGGATAACTGATCGTCATCTATCTCAAGCTTTCCATTTTCATCCTGAGTGATGCCAATAGATTCTAACCCGGCTTTGTTGTCCTTGATAAAAGAATTAACAGATGAAAGAACCTCATCCTTTATGTAATCACTGTTTTCCCCCAGGTGATCAATAAACGAATTCAACTCGGATACGAGATCAGTTATGGCATTTTCAACTTTAGCTTCATCCGGGGCGACTTCCAGAATCGATTCACCTACACCTTTTAGATTGACCGTAACCGAGCCTTCATCAAGGTAAATTGTATTGGAGTTCGAAGTATTGTCGATTCCATCAACATTATATTCAGCATTTTGGGCTGCATTGGACACGCTATCTGCGCTGGTTGCCGTTATCGTATTTCCTGATATATCCGAAATCGTGAAAGAGTTCTCCTCTCCGGTATCATTGGATGTCAGGGTTAATTTTCCGGTTCCATCTTCACTGCCGTCGATGACTTCGGCGCTGACTCCTATATTCGCCTCATTGATGGAGAGGGCTATTTTTTGCAACGCTTCTTCATTTGTATCACCTTCTGCTATAGTAACGCTGAGTTCGTGGTCCTGACCTTTTATGTTGACATTAAAGGTATTGGTTCCAATATCAACGACGCTGGAAGCATCTTTATCCAGCTCCAAACCGGTATTTTCCTGAGTCTGCGCCAGTTGTGTAACCGAAATGTCATAAGTGGCTTCGGTCGCTCCCGAACTTGCGGAAAAGGCGTCCGTAGCTGCAGCCGTAAGCACATTGACATCCGAAGAAGAAGCCGTACGGTCATTGAAAACAGAATTATAATCATCTAATGTTAATTTTTTCGCTTTAGCAGCCAAATCCGACATATCACTGTAAAGTTGATTGAGAGCCACCTGTGAATCTTCGGTGAATATTTGCTCGTCGATTTTGTCCTGGAGGTTTCCTACGGCTGATTCAAAGACCTGCATTACCAAATCACCGGAAGCTTTCACGCCGAGAGGTGCAAGAAGATTGGTTATTGTCAGATAATTACTATAGGAACCTGATATTTGCATGGTATTACCTCCTCTAAATAACAAAATCCGCCTCCAAAAGACAAAAAGGCGGATATGCATAGTAACTTCTCAGCAACCCCGCTACCCTACCCTCACCGTGAGGACTTAGGTCGGAAGCTTTGCGTCCCTGTCTTTCGAAAGGTTTGCCTTTTTCACAACTATGTACAGGATTATCGGCACAGAAGCAAAAATACTTTAGACTTATTTTCTGAAGACTATAGGAGGCTGTCGTAGACACTAAGGAAGCTTATACCATGTGCCCTTACCCCTTCCAACCATCTTCAACCGGCCCTTTCGTACTAATTTTGCAATATGAGCTTTAATGGTATTCCTGTTGGCTCCGGTAATTCTCTGAGCATCACGTACCATGACTTTTCCGTGTTGTTTGGCAATCTGTACAATCTCCTGAGACAATGGCGGCAATTGGGCAATAACATTTTCAGTCTTGATCTTGGCTTCCAGAACAGAGACCTGCTTTCTTAACGATTCGAGGAAAAACAATATCCAGTCATTAAGTTTTCCATTATCTGTGTAAAGGAAAAGAAGGCCACTTATGCTAAAAGAGGGGACAAAGGGAAAGAAAACAAATAGGTGGCGTTCCGGATATCTTGCCCTGAAATAATTCTTGACAACCGATCTTTATTTAGTATCATATTCGGACTGGAGGTGAAAAATGCATATTACAAGTGATATAAAACCGGTTACATACCTGAAATCAAAAGCAGCCGATTTGTTAAATCAAATAAACGATACCCATCGCCCCGTTATTATAACCCAAAACGGTGAACCGCGCGCTGTTCTTCAAGACCCTGAAAGCTATGAGAACATGCGCAATGCAATCGGAATATTAAAGGCTCTTTCCCAGGGCGAATCAGATATTAAAAATGGAAAAATTAAATCTCAAGAGGAAGTATTCAAAGGAATAGAAAGCTCACTGAAAGATAAGCTTAAATGAATCAAAGTTATGAAATTGCATGGGCTAGTGTTGCAGAAAACGATTTAAAAGAGATAATTGATTATATCGCAATTGATAGCCCGGCCAACGCGTTAAAAATTTTCCAAAAAATCAAAAAAAAAGCATCAAGTCTATATACTATGCCGGAAAGATGCTGCATAGTTCCTGAGCTTAAGGACCAGGGTATTTCCCAGTATCGAGAATTAATTGTACCACCCTGGAGAATTATTTTTAGAATAGCAGAAATAAAAATTTACGTTTTATCTGTTCTGGATTCAAAACAAAACATCGAGGATATCCTGTTAAAAAGACTAATTAAATAGCTGCGAACAAAGCCTTTCACGGGGATGCCTGCTTCTGTTGCTGCCCGGACTGGTTCTCGTTCTTCAATTTCTTAATAAAATATAAAAGATTTTTCTTATAATATCTCAGCCACTTTCTATAATTAAACTGAACTGTCAGCGGTACACTTTTTTTTGACCAGAAGATAGTCATAAAGGATCTTGATCTCAGAGGGGATCGGTTTTATGAGATTATCCATCTTCTGCATAACATTCATATTCGGAGTTATGCCGTTAGAAAAACATAGTAAATCAAAAATAATCTTTATTAAGTTTTTATTTTCTGAAAGTTATACGGAAACTATATAATAACTGGTTATGAATTTTAATTTGAGATCACTATGAAAAAATTTATTGAGGTAGGGCAGCTACCTGAAAATCCATTTGCGTAGACTTGCGGGACGTCCATTTGTAAATCAGTTGTCGGCTTAGGATCTTGATAATATTATAAAATATGACACATAATTATTCAAAACTAATTCGCAAAAAGCTGATGGAGCTGGCCGGTCTTGCGCATGAGCGCCAATTGAGCAGGGCAATAGGAACGTTTGACACCCACTTTGCCCAATTGCACCGGCAGGAAATCGACTCTTTCGAGCTAAACGGAATACGCAATTAAGAAAGGAAAAAATAACATGAAAAAGATAATGCATTCATCCATATTTTTTGTGCCGGTCATTATTTGCC
>JAUWQO010000160.1 GCA_030610995.1 Desulfobacterales bacterium | reverse complement strand
ATTTTGAACCTGCCCGCAATGCCTTTGTATGGATTTACCGAAGTATCATAATCAGGTGCCTACCAACGTGCTTTTACTGTTAATGTAATTACAACGCATGGCAGGCGGGTTTTGGTCATTGTAATTTATTTGATATTTGTGATTTGTTATTTGTTATTTCAAGAAAGGAAATTCCTATACAATCAAGTTAGTTTTGGTTACAGCGCCGCGAAGCGGCATAACTTAGCTTTTTACGAATTCATCAAAGATTAGGCCATGAAACTTATTACAAGAAAATACATTGTGATTATAATATTGATTGCCGGCATGCTTATTCCAAACCAGGTTTTCAGCATCACAGTCAAGCAGGAAGAGGAACTATCACGTGAGTTTATGAAATATGTCTTAAAACATGTTGAACTTATAGAAGATCCAGTCATTGTCAACTATGTGAATAATGTAGGCAAAAGGATTATCTCCGTGATTCCTCCACAGCCCTTTACATATCACTTTTATATAATAAAGGATGATGTTTATAATGCCTTTGCCAGTCCTGCGGGCCACATTTTTATTAACAGCGGTTTATTTGAAGCAATGGATAACGAAGAAGAGCTCGCCGGCATATTAGGCCATGAAATCGCTCATGTGGTATGCCGGCATATTTCCCAAAAAATAGAAAGATCAAAAAAAATTGGATTGGCTACCCTTGCCGGCATTGCAGCCGGAATATTTCTTGGAACCGGTGGCGCAGCAGTGGGGGCAAGCGCAGTAACCATCGGTTCAATGGCGGCCGGTCAATCTATTGCGCTTGCTTACAGCCGCGAAGATGAAATGCAGGCAGATCAGTTAGGGCTCAAGCACCTCACAAAGGCGGGATACAGTGGCTTGGGTCTGTTATCAGTTCTAAAAAAAATCCGGAGCAGACAGTGGTTCGGTTCGAAGCAGATTCCCACCTATCTCACCACACATCCGGCAACTGAGGATCGCATTGCCTATATCGGCTCGTGGCTTGAAAACAATACAAAATCGGAAAGCCGGACATCAAGTAAAGCCTGTTATGATTTTACAATAGCCCACACAAGACTGGTTGCTATGTATGGAGATGAACGTGCGGCTTTAAGGAAATCCCAAATTCATATAGACAAACATCCTGAAAACCCTATGGCGCATTACGGATACGCTCTGATCCTGGCGAAAATAGGCAACCGAAAAGACGCGATAGCTCATCTTAAAACAGCATTAGAAAAAAAGGCATTTGATCCGAATATTTTAAGAGATCTCGGCAGAATCTATTTCTTAGACGGTCGATATCCGGAAGCTCTAAATTCTCTTAAAGGCGCAGCCGGCATGGTGCCGGACGATCCGGAAACCTTTTTTTTTATTGGACGCACTCAAATAGAGCTTGGAAAACTTAAAGAGGCTATATCTACATTTGAGAAATTAATCGCAAAAAACCCTGATTATACCCCGGCATTATATTTCCTTGGCAACACTTACGGCAAGCTGGGAGAGCTTGAAGAAGCCCATTATTTTTTAGGGATTTATTATAAAAACAACCAAAACTACAAAAATGCGCTGTTTCACTTAAATAGGGCTTTAAAGACAATAATCGATCCGGGCAAAAGAAGCAAAATAGAAGAGCTATTGAAAGAAATCAGCGAAAACTAAACGGAACTGGAGAATTGCGAATTGAGGAATTGAGGGATTGAGGGATTGAGGGATTTAGGGAAAAAAATGAACATCGAACGGATTAAAAGACGAACGTCGAACATCGAACGTCCAACATCGAATGAAAACAAAAGAAACAGAGGTAGGAGGTCAATTCGTCTAAATCCCCTCTATCAAGAGGGGTGGACGCGAAGCGGACGGGGTGTGTAAAAATTGGAGTCGGAGGCCGAAGGCCAGAGCTTGCCCGCCGTTAGTCTGGCGGGGTCAGAAAAACAGCAACTTTTGAACCCTGAACCTTTGTTTCTCATTTGGTCTTTGTTTTTTTATTCGATTTTAGAATAATTTGAGGAGCGGAGCGACCACGCCAAGGCGTGGTTCGACGTTTCACGCCTTGGCGTGATTGGACGTTCATCTTTTAACATAGAGGTCAGGGATTGAGGGATTAAAAATGTTAAGGAAGTTATATTGTAATCTTGGTGTCTTAGTGCCTTTGTGGCTGAATAACTACGAAAATCTCAGCTTTTATCAAAATGCGAAAACCGCATTGTAAATGTCCCTCTCCCCTGTGTGGCAGACCTTAATGCAGTTGAATAACCAAACATTTTTGCAAGCGGGACAATTGCTTTTATCGTATGTATACCTATTTTCTGTTCAATTGATTCGATTTTACCGTTGCGGGAATTAAGGTGGCCTATTACATCTCCCATGCATGATTCCGGAACAAATACCTCGACAGACATAATAGGAGCAAGAAGGAACGGCATAGCCTTTGCGAGTGCATTTTTGCATGCCATGGATGCGCTGACTGTATATGCCAGCTCTGTGCTGAGCGATTCTTTGTATAATCCTCCTGTGAGCACAGCTTCAACATCGACAACAGGATAACCCATTAATGCTCCGCTTTCAAAAGATTCCATTATCCCTTTTTTTACGGCAGGAATAAAAAGCTCAGGTATTGTATCAACCGCAACCTCTGATACGAATCTGTTGCCGGTTCCTCTACGCAGAGGATGTACTTTTATAATGACTTCACCAAAATGCCGCTGGCCGGTGATCTCGTTGTCAAATACAGCAGATGCTTCAGCCTCTGCCCCAATGGTTTCTCTGTATACAACCTGTGGTTTTCCAACATTTACGCTTGTTTTGAATTCACGCCGCATACGGTTTATTATAACATCAAGATGAAGTTCGCCCATGCCCGATAGAATTGTCTGCCCGGTATCTTCGTCTTTTTTAATCGTCAATGTTGGATCTTCGGCAATAAATTTCTCAAGAACCTCATCGAACTTTTCCTGATCAGCATGGGTCTTTGGCTCTATTGCAACCGAAATAACGGGCTTGTAGAACTCTATCTTCTCTAACAAAACAGGATAATCGCTGGAGCATAAGGTTTCGCCGGTGGAAGATTTCTTTAATCCAATAATTCCGACAATACTCCCTGGCCCGGCAACATCGATTCTCTCCCTCTTGTTGGCATGCATCCTTAATATACGGGTAAGTTTTTCATTGATTTTGCGGAAAGGGTTGTACACCTCTTCTTTGGCATTTATCTTTCCGCTGTAAATCCTGACAAAGGAGAGTTTCCTTCCTTCTGTCATGGACACCTTGAATATTAGGGCGGCAAGCGGCGCATTAGCTACCGGCAAGCATTCAATAGTTTCCCCTGTTTCAGGATGCAAACCTTTAATTGGAGGAATATCTGCCGGACTCGGAAGAAACCTGACAATAGCATCAAGTAAGGGCTGAATCCCTTTGTTTTTCAGGGCGCTTCCGCATAAGACCGGAACCAGCTTCAGGTCAATAGTTGCCTTTCGTATAGCATCAAGGAGCCTTTCCGTGGCAACAGGGGATTCAGATAAATATGCCTCCATAATTTCATCATCTACTTCGGCTACTGCTTCAACAAGTTTTTCACGATATTTTATGGCGTTATCAAGAAGGTCGCCGGATATCTCTTCTGTTGAGAAGGTTACTCCCAGTGTGTCATCATCCCAGACTATCTGTTTCATATTAATCAGATCTATGACACCGGCAAAATTGTCTTCCAGGCCAACCGGTAGTTGCAAGATAAGAGGATTAGCGCCAAGTTTCTCTTTCATCATTTCAACTGTATTAAAGAAATCAGCGCCGACTCTGTCGAGTTTATTAATAAAGGCGATCTTAGGGACAAGGTATTTATCGGCCTGACGCCATACCGTTTCCGACTGGGGTTCAACACCGCCGACAGCACAAAAAACGCCGACAGCGCCGTCAAGTACCCTCAAAGAACGTTCCACCTCTATTGTAAAATCGACATGCCCGGGAGTATCTATGACTTGAACCTCACAACCCTTCCAGGCGCATATTGTAACGGCAGATGTTATTGTAATGCCCCGTTCCTGCTCGTCCGGCATCCAGTCCATTACAGCCTCACCATCATGAACCTCCCCGATCTTATGAGACCTGCCGGTATAGTAAAGCACACGCTCAGTAACAGTTGTCTTGCCCGCGTCAATATGCGCTATTATACCGATATTTCGTATGCTCTTAATTTTGTTTTTTTTGGAATACTTTAGCATTATGCAACAAACCATCTGCTGTTGTAGACATTTACCACCAAGCCAAAAGGCAAAAAAATTTGCCCCATAATTCTCTTCTACCTTCTGTTTTTTCAACCGTGAACCGATAACTGTAAACCGTGAACGGTTACTTTTCATCTTATTAAAAGCATGTTGGCCTTAAAGGGCGAACGCAAATCAATATGACCGGTCAAAGTCAGTGATTCGCCTCCCCCGATAAGTATTTTTACGGCATTAATTTCAGGTATATTTAATATTAAAGTATTTACTATTGAATATATAGTTAAAATTTCCGATTTAACTCCGCCTGGATGCTCCTCTGTAATCTCTCTCGTTAGATCCACGCAAGCTGTTCCGTCTTGTGTAATATAAAATGCCCTCAGGTTGGTTCCTGCGGGGATTGTTTGCATAAGCCCTTCCCGTGGCCCCCTTATCAGCTCTTTGATTATTATCCTGCCTAACTCTGCTGGTTCA
Organism: Desulfobacterales bacterium; assembly: GCA_030610995.1. GTDB lineage: Bacteria > Desulfobacterota > Desulfobacteria > Desulfobacterales > ETH-SRB1 > Desulfaltia. Next base: position 1,441 of record JAUWQO010000160.1, on the reverse strand, counting down.
TCAGAATGCAAAACAGCTCTATCTTCCGCTATTAAAAACCTATTTTCCCTGTCCGCAAAATAAAGGTGGACAACCGATTGATCAGAACTATATGATTTTTCAGGCATATTCAAAAAAAACATGCATACAGCGGCCCCAGCCAAAACAACATTTAATAAGTGGAGTTTTCTGCTCATAATAAAAACGGATTTACCACGAAGCGCACGAAGATTATTAAAAAAGTTTGATGAATTCGTAAAAAGTCTAATAACATACTTAACCGTCATTCCGGCCCCGCATCAAATGCGGGATAAACTCCAGCCGGGCACGTAGTGACACGAAGTGAAGCGTTAGCGCTAACCGTTAGCGCTATCCAGTAAATTCAATGCGTTCTGGATGCCGGATCAAGTCCGGCATGACGATTTCGAGACTTTTTACGAGTTCATCAAGTTTGACAAACTCACAAAAAAGAGTTCGTTTTTATGCCAATTAATCCGCTATGTCAAGGAAAGTTGGAAAGCTAATCTCCATTCTTCTGCCCATCATTAAAGCGTTTCCTTCCATACCAGTCTATCTGCCTGCATATTCCACGTATAATGCTTACCTCTTTTGCCCTTAACTGCATCCGGTTAAAAAAATGGCGCAGTTTGTCCAACCAGTAATCGGGATTTTCAGGGTTGATATAGTTTATTCTGACAAGAATATCTTTGAGTTGATCATACATTCCTTCAAGTTCATGAATAGTTGCAAACCGGGGAGTAAATTGCGTTTTCTCCTGAAGATCTGCAATAAAGACTTCATAGCACATTATCATTACGCTTTGAGCCAGATTAAGGGACGAAAATTCGGCTGTCGGAATACTGACAAGTACATGGCAGTATCTGATATCCTCATTTTTCAGTCCCCTGTCCTCAGGACCGAATAGAATCGCAACCCTGTTTTCACGGGAAATAGTTACAAGATTTTCCGCGACCTTTGAAGGTGTGCTTACGACCTGACGCTGTCCTCCCAAACGAGCAGTAGTTCCAACAACATAACTGTAATAAGAAAGCGCCTCTTTAAGATTTTCGTAAATTTCAATTTGTTCAACAACATCTGATGCAACATGAGTCGCTAATTTAAGCGCCCTGTCAACATCATAGTTTTGTGGATCGACAACGACAAGACGTCCAATCCCCATATTTCGAACGGCACGAGCGGCTGCTCCGATATTTTCAGAATATCTGGGCTGATGAAGAATAATGGCAATATTATCAAGATTAATTCTGCAAGACATTTAGTGATATACTTTACACAGCTATAGATTTTCAGATAAATAATTGGCATCTTTCATTTATCGGTTTACACTTTTTGTGGGAGAGGCTTTCAGCCTCGAAAATCGTGGCTAAAAGCCACTCCCACAATAATAACGAAAAACTTGTAAATGGAAGAGAGATTTATTTCCCAAAAGTGTCAACTACTT
>JAUWQO010000054.1 GCA_030610995.1 Desulfobacterales bacterium | reverse complement strand
TATTTTAGGACGTTATAGAACAATTAAAACAAAAAGTCTAGATTTTTTTATTTGTTGTTAAATTAATCAGTTAGGCGCATTTAAGCCGGTATCCAGTATAAAACTGGAAAATTAATTTCCCTAAGTGCGAAATGTAAGCTTGCGGGGGGCGCAGGGGGGGTGTAACCCATTAAAATAACATCCCCCTTAATCCCCCCTTCAAAGGGGGAATTTAAAGGAACGGCCGTTAAGTCAACGGCATTGTCTATAAGAATGAAAACTTTTTTGTCGCGCAAACAAAAAGGAGAAGTAAATGGAAATTAAAACAAGTATAACAGGATTTCCCAGAATTGGAGAACAAAGAGAATTAAAAAAAGCATTAGAAAGTTTCTGGACAGGAAAAACCAGCCTGTCTGAGCTTGAAAAAACTTCACACGAACTCAAAATCAGACATTGGAATTATCAAAAAGAGTCAGGAATTGATTTAATCAGCAGTAATGATTTTAGCTGGTATGACAATATGCTGGATACCGTTGTTATGCTAAACGCTATCCCAGAAAGATTTCGTAATATTATCGATGAGACGGAGCGCTATTTTACAATGGCAAGAGGTAGTAAAGATTGTGTCGCCATGGAAATAACAAAATGGTTTAACACAAATTATCATTACATTGTGCCTAAGCTTAGCAGTAAAGATGAATACAGTTTAAATGCCGTCAAAATTTTACATGAATATAAAGAGGCCAAAAGTCTTTGCATAAAAACGAAAATAAATATAGTAGGTCCTGTTACATTTTTAGCGCTATCAAAGAGAGTTGATGAAACAGGTGATACATATCAATTGTTTGATAAAGTGCTTTCAGTATACAATGACCTGATAAGACAAATTAGCGAGTTGGATGATACTGTGTATGTTCAGTTTGACGAACCTGTTTTTGTTAAAGATACAAGCTCAAAGGAATTAAATCTATTAAAGAAAGCTTATTCTGAATTAACTGAATGTGCGGACAATGTAAAAATCATAGTTGCAACCTATTTTTCGCATTCAAATGAAGCCACAACTATTTTAATCGATACTCCAATATGGGGGATTGGTTTAGATTTCATACATGGGAAACAAAATCTTAATGGAATTGAAACTCTAAAAGATAAAAAACTGATTGCCGGAATTGTCGACGGACGAAATATCTGGGTAAATGATTTTGAAAAAAGCATAGCTTTGTTAAATAAAATCTCAGAAAAGGTCAACAGGGAAAACATAATCGTATCAAGCAGCTGTTCACTTCTGCATGTGCCATATTCTCTGAAATACGAAGATAATTTAGATGATGATTTAAAAAGCTGGTTATCATTTGCCATGGAAAAACTTGAAGAGGTTAATTTGATTTCCAAACTTTTTCATGGTGTAGAATTATGTGAAGGGGATAAACAAAAAGTAATTGCCAACAAAGATGTGATTGAAAAGAAAAGAGTTTCCTTGAAAATCCACAATAACGCGGTCCAGTCCAGATTGAAAAACCTTGTAAAAAAGGAAAGAGACGATAAGTTTGAAGACAGAATAAAAGCTCAGAGAGCTTTTTTAAAATATCCTGAACTGGCTACAACTACAATCGGCAGTTTTCCACAAACACCGGAAATTAGAAAATTAAGAAGAGATTATAAAAATAACAACATCTCAAAAGAATTTTATGAAACCGGAATTAAAGAATATATCGATAATTGTATTGCTTTTCAGGAAGAAATTGAACTTGACGTATTGGTGCACGGTGAACCGGAGAGGAATGATATGGTCGAGTATTTTGGCGAAATGCTCGATGGTTTCGGGTTTACAAAGAACGGATGGGTTCAAAGTTATGGCAGCAGATGCGTGAAACCCCCTGTAATTTATGGAGATGTCAGCAGGCCTGAGCCTATGACCGTTAAATGGATCACATATGCTCAGAGTAAAACTGAAAAGATTGTAAAAGGAATGATTACAGGCCCGGTTACAATTTTAAAATGGTCTTTTGTAAGAGATGATTTGCCGCGAAGTGTTGTTTCAGAGCAGATCGCAGTTGCTTTAAGTGATGAAGTAACCGATCTTCAAGATGCTGGAATTAAAATCATTCAGATTGATGAAGCAGCATTTAAAGAGGGATATCCTTTAAGAAAGGATAATATTCCTGATTATGAGGAATGGGCTGTAAGAAGTTTTAAAATCGTTGTTAGCCCAGCTAAAATGGAAACTCAAATACACACGCATATGTGTTACAGTGAGTTTAATGATATCATAAAGACTATAGAAGCAATGGATGCTGACGTCATTTCAATAGAGACTGCCAGAAGTGGAAATGAACTTCGAAAAGTCTTTAAGGCCGTTGGCTATAAGCAAGAAGTGGGGCCTGGAGTTTATGATATCCATTCTCCAAGAGTCCCGGGCATTGATGAAATAGTTAAACAGATCAATGCGCTGCTTGAAGTGCTTCCCCGGAAACAGTTGTGGATAAATCCTGATTGTGGTTTAAAAACAAGAAAATGGGAAGAAGTAAAACCAAGTTTAAAAAATATGGTGCTTGCAGTTAAGCAGGTAAGAAAAGATCTTTATAGTTGCAGATGAATGAGAAATTTCTTTTCCATGAATTGAAGAAAAGATTTGCTGAAACGGTCAGTAGAAATCGAGCAGAAGGGATACTCTTTTCCGGCGGCCTTGATTCTGCTCTCGTGGCTGCTTATGCCAAAAACAGCAAGGCCATTTCTGTCGGGCTTGAGTCACATGGTGAGGATCAATATTATGCTGCTGAGGTGGCGAAGTTTCTCAAACTGGGCCATTATCACAAGACCGTGAAAATTGAAGAAGCCATTGCCGCTATACCTGAAGTTATAAAGATACTGAGGAGCTTTGATCCCGCCATCCCAAACGATGTAACAGCCTATCTTGGGCTTAAATGTGCAAAAGACATGGGTATTAAGAGCATGATGACAGGCGACGGAAGTGATGAGATCTTTGCGGGCTATGATTTCATGTTGAAGATGAAAAATCTGGAAGGATACCTGGTTCGTATGCATTCCGCTATGCAATTCAGTTCCAATAAGATAGGAGATGCCCTTGGAATCGATATAAGACAACCTTTTCTGGACAGTGAGTTTATGGATTTTGGCCGTGGGATTGATCTCGATCTTAAGGTCCGAAAAGAAAATGGAGGGACTTGGGGAAAGTGGATACTGAGAAAGGCCTTTGAAGGTGTGTTACCGCAAGAAATACTATGGCAGAGCAAGAGGGCTCTGGAATACGGTTCCGGTATGACGGAACTGAGAAAAATTATCGAATCAAAGGTATCAGACAAAGAGTTCGAGAAAGGAAAGAGAAAATATCCGATAACATTCTGGAATAAGGAACATTTCTATTATTACTGTATTTACCGGCAGGTGATCGGGGAAATTCCAGCCCCCCAAAAAAAGGAGAAAATATGTAAATGTTGCGGCGCCGGGATGGATCAAAGCGCTTTTCACTGTAAAGTCTGCGGGGATGTTATAGAATGGAAGAAAATAAGAAACTAAACGCTTTTATTTCCTGGAGTGGAGGAAAGGATGCAGCTCTTTCTTATTACAGGGCGATGAAAGATTTTCATGTAACCCATCTTTTAAACATGGTTGCTGAAGACGGTATAATATCCCGATCCCACGGTATCAGGACAGACATTATGAGATTGCAGGGAGAGGCGATGAGTCTTCCTGTTGTTCAGATTAGAAGCTCATGGGAAACATACGAAACAGAATTTAAGAAAGCCCTGTCCGATTTGAAGGATAAAGGGGTTGAAGCAGGCATCTTCGGGGATATCGATCTTGAAGAGCACAGGGAATGGGTGGAAAGAGTCAGTAAAGAGTCAGGATTGATGGCTGCCTTACCACTGTGGGGAGAGAAGAAGAGAGAAAAGATCATAGAGGAGTTGATAGAAGCCGGATTCGAAGCAGTTGTTGTGGCTACCAGAAAAGATTTGTTGGGTCCGGAATGGCTGGGGCGCAGGATTGATCATGATTTTGTCAGGGATATTTCGAAAATTAAGGGAGTTGATATCTCCGGTGAAAACGGGGAATACCATACTTTCGTGGTATCCGGGCCGATATTTAAGAAGAGTATCGGCATCCTGAAATCTGATAAAATTACCCGGGATCAGCATTGCTTTCTTGATATATTGGAATGTGAACTACAATGACACCGGTAAGTACAACCTGAACCCTGAATTTAATTGGAGGAATAATGCTGGAAATATTTATTAGCGGCGGGCCGGTAATGTATCCGCTTTTGGCCTGTTCGGTCATTGTGATGACCGTTATCATAGAAAGGATAATCTTCTGGGCCAGAGTGAATAGGCACCGCAACCAGCTCCTTGTGGATGAAGTCCTTGAACTTTGTAGAACAGGGGACTGGGAGTTGGTTAGAGAAAAGACAACAGGATCAAAAGACTATATTATAAGGATTCTAATAACAGGCATTCTACATCGTGAATTTTCCATGACCAGGGCTATGGAATCGGCCGGCGCCGAAGAGATCAAGCGGATGCGCAGGTATATGGGGGTGATAGATACTATGATTACCGTGGCCCCCCTGCTTGGGATTTTCGGCACTGTTTTAGGGATTATTACATCCTTTGATGTATTAGGGACAACCGGTATCGAACATCCTGAAGCTGTTACAGCAGGAATAGCTCAGGCCCTGCTTACCACTGCAACAGGGCTTGGCATTGCTATCCTTTCGGTTTTTCCATACAACTACTTTAATTCACGGGTTGAAAATGCCGTTCTTTCCGTAGAAAAATACGCCACCAGCTTAGAGATTGTCTATGAAAAACTGGCGCAGGGTTCAGCCACACAAAAGGGGAATCTAAAATGAAGCTCAGCCTTCAAACAAACAGAAAGGCTCGCATTGAAATGCTTCCCCTTATCGATATTGTTTTCCTGGTTCTAGTTTTTTTTATATATGCAATGCTCTCAATGGCTGTGCATCGCGGTTTGCCGGTTATTCTTCCTTCATCTTCCACCGCAAAGATCGATAAAACAACAGTTTTGTCTGTAACGGTTAAAACAGACGGCACGGTTTTTATTGACAAAAAATCGACCCGTCTGGATAATTTGACAGAAGAGTTAAAGAGAGCAGTCAAAGGGGATGATGCGGCGGGAGTTCTTCTTTTCGCAGATCGTGACCTGTCATATCAGAAGCTTTTTAAGGTTATGGATTGTATCAGAATGGCAGGCATAAATAGAATTTCTCTACAGGCGGAGGCGGACAACTAACTGTGAGACCAATAATATTTGCTGCAGTGCTGGCAATTGGGATACACGGTTTGCTTTTGGGTATGGAGTTTGATTCTTCCAAGAACAAGCATGCATACAGGCCTGAGACCAGGGCTATTACTATGACACTGGCATATCTGCAGCCACAGGTGATACAGCCGATGGCGGTTGTAAAAAAGTCTCCTGCTAAGAGTGTTTTAAGTCCAAAAACGCAGAAAAAGCCGCTGATATCCCAAAAGATGGTTAGCGCTCCTGTTAAGCCGGAGAAGGTGATCTTTGAAGAATCTGAAACTCAAGAAGAGATTGTTATAGATATTGATGTTACGGCAGCCGTTGATATCGAGAAGAAAACGCCTGTTGTGAGAGAGGCGGTGCCGTTATACAAAGTAAATCCGCCTCCAAAATATCCCAGGCTGGCAAGAAAAAGAGGTTATCAGGGCACTGTGGTTCTCGATGTTCTGGTTAATCAAAATGGAAGGGTAGGTGACCTTCGATTATTTACATCCAGCGGCTATTCAATTTTAGACAGAAAGGCAATGGAATCAGTAAAGGTGTGGCTCTTTGAACCGGGAATGAAAGGGCATAAAAAGCTTGATATGTGGGTTAGAGTTCCGGTCCGTTTTGAGTTAGTAGTATACGCAAATCCATAACATTTGTGTTTGTCGGGCCGCTTATCAGCAGATCGCCAAGTTTTTGAAAAAAATGATAAGAGTCATTGTTTGCCAGAAAATAGTCTGGATTAAGCCCCATAGCCATGGCTCTTGATAAAGTATTTGTATCAGCTACAGCCCCTGCGGCATCTGTGGGCCCGTCAGTGCCGTCTGTCCCACCGCTAAGAACCACAATGTTTTCTATGCCGGCAATATCAATAGCTGCGGCAAGCGCAAACTCCTGATTTCTTCCTCCAAGCCCTTTCCCCTTGATAATTACCGTGGTTTCGCCGCCGGAAAGGATGCACGCAGGCGAGGGAATTGGATTGCCGGTTTTAATGATTTCTCTAACTATGGCCCCATGAAGGCAGGCGACATTTGCTGTATCACCTTCGATCATGGAGGAAAGTATAATTGTTTTATAGCCAAGGCTTTCGGATTTTTTCTTTGCCGCTAATATTGCTTCAATATTACTGCCGATAATTAAATTGTGTGTTTTATCAAAGGCCGGATCGCCTGTCTTCGGTGTTTCAGGGACCCTGCCTGAAATTCCGTCCTTTATATGTTTCACAACAGGTTTTGGCAATTTTCCCCGGATATTGTATTTATCAATAATTTTCATGCAATCGTCAAAACTGCTTGAATCCGGCACAGTAGGCCCTGACGCAATAACATCCAGATTGTCTCCAACAACATCTGAAAGTATCAGTGATACGAGCGATGCAGGGTGGGCAGCCTGGGCGAGCCTTCCTCCTTTTATCATGGAAATATGCTTTCTTAATGCATTAATTTCGTGTATAGCCGCTCCGCAGGAAAGAAGTATTTTTATTGTATCCTGTTTGTCTTTTAATGTGAGGCCAGGGAAGGGGAGGGGAAGCAGGGCGGAACCACCGCCTGAAATAAGGCATAAAACCAGGTCATCTTCACCTGCATTATTTACAAGATCGATAATAGCGCCTGCGCCTTGCTGTCCGTTTTTATCAGGTATAGGGTGCCCTGCCTCTATCAGTTTGATTCGACCAAGTTTGCTTGTATGCCCGTATTTGACATTGATGATGCCTTTTGTAATCCTGTCCCCAAGAATGTTTTCTATCTCTGCAGCCATGGGGGCTGTTGCTTTTCCAGCCCCGATTACAAAGATATTTTTATATTCGGAAAGATCGTAACGCAAATCGGCGATAAAAAGATGGTCGTTTTCACGCCTGCAATATCTCTTTACAGCGAGGCCGGGATCAACAGCACGCAGCCCTGAGTAAAAGATCTTTTCAGCATCTTTTCTCATCTGGGCAATATTTTTTATTTTAGAACTCACGACAGGTCTTTCAAAGAGACTTTTTTGACAGGATTAACAGGATATTCAGGATTAAAACATCAAAACTTATCCTGTAAATCCTCATCAAAATCCTTTCAGCAAAATTGATGGTTTAGTAAAAGGTGTTTCCACTAGTCATTGCGAGGAGCGTAGCGACGAAGCAATCTAATATTACAAGCAGTTAACTAACACGAGATTGCTTCGCTTCGCTCGCAATGACAGTATTTTCGAGTTGTTACGAGAGCGCCAAAATTAATAATTAAACCTAAAAGCCATAACCCATTCGGTTGTAAACTCTGTATGCACAACCAATAATTTTTTCAGTCAATTCTCTGTGTTTCACTTATACGCCTTCCTCATGATTATGATTTTTTGATTTACTGGATAGTTAGAGTGAGACTTAACCTTGTTTATTCACTTGAAACAAAATCTTGTTTATCCTGTTATCCTGTCAGATAAAATAGCTTTTAGCCGATTCAAAACAGGCGGATGAGAATAGTTTAGAAATACATAAAAAGGGTGCGGCATAAGATTAGAGAGATTGTTGACCGAGAGCTTTTTAAGAGCATCGGCCATAGAAACAGGGTTGCCGGTTGTTTTGGCGGCAAACCTGTCAGCTTCATACTCATTTTTGCGTGAATGCATATGTTTAAAAATTCCGATAAAAAAGTCGATTGGTGAAAATAGCATACCAAAGAAAATCAGCCCTGTATATACGGATATTTTATCCATGTAAAAAGCGTCAAAAAGCTCCTGGTAGGAAACAAACAAAGACAGGAGAAAAAGCATCAGTCCTGCCTGCAATATCCCGATAATAATATTCTGGAGAATATGCTTTTTCTTGTAATGTCCCATTTCATGGGCAAGCACTGCCACCAGTTCATTTACAGTTAACTGGTCTATTATTGTGTCAAAGAGAGCAATCCGTTTATTTTTGCCAAAACCTGTAAAAAAAGCATTTGATTTGCTTGAGCGTCGCGAACCGTCCATGACAAAGATATTTTTGAGCGGGAAATTTATAGAATGCGCATAAGTCATTATACTATTCTTGAGCTCCCCATCTTTTAGCGGATTGAATTTATTAAACAGAGGCATAATCCATGAAGGCGCTATAAACTGCAGTATCAGCATAAACAGGGTGACAACTATCCAGCAATACCACCATGCATTGGCTCCAGCATATTCAAAAAAGATCAGTATTCCAGCCAAAAGCGGTCCCCCAAGCAGTATCGAAAGTATCAATCCCTTGATTATATCCAGGAAAAACGTGAGCCAGGTGGTTTTATTGAAACCAAAACGCTCCTCAATTACAAAGGTTGAGTAAATACTGAAAGGCAGAGACAAAATAGCTTTGATAAGCAGCAGGATACCTATGTATATCAAGCCTGTACCAATAGATCCATAGTTCAGGGATCGCGCCCATTGATCCAGAAAGGGAAACCCCTTCCCGAACCAGAATATGAGAAGCACGGTGATGTCAAACACGGATGCAGTCCATCCGAAATGCGTGTTTGTCCGCAGATATTCCTGGGATTTTTTATAACGCTCTTTATCATACAGGCCATGAAATGCTTCAGGAAGTTCAGCCCGCAATTCTTTAAGGTTTAAACAATCGGCCCAGAAGTGCAGTATAAAGTCGCTAACAATGGCAACAAGAATGATTACAGCGATAAAGTTCATATATACCTATTAACTGTCATTCCGGCCCCGCATCAAGTGCGGGATAAACTCCAGCCGGGCACGTAGTGACACGAAGTGACACGTAGTGAAGCGAAAGCGCTAACCATCAGTGCTAACCGTTAGCGCTATCCAGTCTATTCAACTGCTTACGAGGGCTCTGGACTCCGGTTTTCACCGGAGTGACGACTTTTTGCGAGATTTTCAAGAATAGGAAAAAACAATTGGCGTGGTCAACAGAAAAATCGGACGAGACTTGCGCGAGACTTGCGGGATGTACATTAGTTTATAAGTGGTGACGTGGTAGACAGAGGGATGCCCATGAAAATATGCGTTTCATAACATGTTAAAGGGTTGCATGTGATTATTAGAGATATCGAATCCGGTAAAATATTTAGATGTAATCCCCCTTGTTGAACTTTATTACCTCGACAGTGGAGGTAACGAGGGCTTTGTTGAGGATATCCTTCATTCCATCTTCATCTGGCAGTGAATTTAAAAGGGGTAACATATTTTCTGTTTCACTTTGCATCTCGGTGACAAGAGGATACATCTCCTTTAAGTTGACAGACGGATCTTCAAGTTTCTTCTGGTAATTTTCGAGAACATCCAGAAATTTTTCCACCCTTTCTATGCTTTGGGTTTTGTCAATGTTGGAAATGGGATCAAATCTTATATTTGATATGTTTTGAATCGGCGGCAGTGTCATGGTCTGATCCTTGGAAGACGACGAGTTGTTAATCGTTTGTTGAAGAATGTCCTCAAATTTATTCCCTGTAGTTTTTGCGACATTGTTAGTTTTTTGATCATTGGCGATTCCTGAAATCTCATGCGGTATTATTTTCATGTTACGGCATCCTTTCTTACAGAGACCTTTGCAAAATGCCCCTTTTTGCCCAATTACTGCGTCAGGCTCAAATTTTGGCACGAAGTGACACGAAGTGAAGCATCAGCGCTAACCTTTAGCGCTATCCTCGAAATACTCAATGTATTCCTGCGGTTACACGAAGTGAAGCTTTAGCGCTCATATTTTCGCCTTCCTTGAACTTGAACAAAATTGAGCATTTTTCAAAGGTCTCTTACAGTTTGCTTGCCTTCATTCTAAAAGTAGGAAAATCTTTACTGGTATATCGGCAAAAAATGCTTTTTATTTAAATGTTACTTGTAAAAAATTATAAAGACTGGAAATCATAATTAAGAATCGAAAGGGTAAACGTTATAATCTTGATTCCTATGTTTATAAATTCTTTACAATATTCAGTAAACCTCTTCATGAAACCAATATAAATTTGTGTCAGAATGATAAAATTACTCTCAAGCGATCAAACGGTTTATTATTTTAGAAGCATATAGTGTGCCATTATTGTCCAAAATAAATCCAAATACTTTTTTTTTGGAAAGGTACGCAGCTATTTTCCGGCTGACCTCTTCCCCGGCTTCCTCTTTTGCCCGGGCGTACCAAGCCTTTGCTTCATCTAAGTATGCCTGCGCCTGATCATAAGTCGCCTCTTTTGATTTGGTTATTTTTCCATTCTTTGTATTTATAGAGGTCTTTTTCCAAAAAATACATGCAAAGGAGCAAAATTAGAGCATCGTCAATTTGGCCTATCAATGGAATATAATCAGGGATGATGTCAATAGGACTAATAACGTAAAGAATTCCTGAAACAAAAACCAAAATAGACCAAATAGAAATGTCTCGGTATTCTCCCTTCCTATAATCCTTTATCAAAGCATATAGTAGCTTGAAATTTTCTATTAATCGATTCCAAAGGCCGATTTTAAGGACACTGCCCTTTCCCATTGATCTTATCCCTCAATAGCGATGAACACTTGAAAACCATTACCCGTCTCCTGTCCGACTTCAAAACTGCCCTGTTTGAGGATTTCTCCCTTTCCGTTCTTTCTTGTATAACACAGAATTTTCCGAAACCGCTAATCAAAACATCTTCTCCTGATTCCAAAGTTTATGAAATATCCCATGTCGCCGCTGATTTGGGGATAGAGCGATAAATTGCATCTGCCTTTAACCTCATATCCTGTTTGTCTGTTTTCTCATCCATGCATATCTTCAAAGAAATAGAAAGCTGTTGTTTATCTTCATTAGATATCACAATCTCAAAATAATCTCCTCTATCGTGGAGAGATTTGTATGGATAATCATCTCTTTCAGCAAGGAGTGTTGCCAGGTACACTTCATCAAATGATAAAGGAACCAGTTTAAAACAGATTTCCAAACACTCCGGGGCAATATTGACACCAAGTTCTTTTGCAAATTTCTCTAATTTTTCCCGCCCACAGTTGATTGTTCTGTAGAGCCTCCATTCTGAAATATCCTGGAATTCCCGAACCATATACTCTATAAGAGACCGGCCGATTTCTTCTTTTTGGCCGGAAACCGCTCTATCCTTCCGTGTTTGATATTTTATTAATCTTTCATAATTTATGATAGCCCTCTTCATTCCCCGAAAGACAGGAGAACTTCTGTTGGTGTAGTCAAGATCGCGTAATATAATATTTTTGTATCGATATATTACTGCGTCTTCTAAGAGTTTAATATCTGATGGAGCAAGCGTCAGCTTTGGCCCATCTTCCTCTTCAGTAAGATAAGAAACAGCTTCATAAAAGGCTACCTCTGGTATCTCCCCGGACTCCTCAATCCATTCCGCTTCTTCTTGGACATAATTTTCACTGGTATCCATATAATTTATTCCAACCTTAAATCTACAATTTGTCAACTTATAACTTGCAAAGAGAATTTTTTAAAGGGCTAACGTGGTATTATTTTTTATATTTTTATGTTATGTGGTGTCAAAGGATAACATGTTTTGTCATTCCGTACTTGACACGGAATCCAGAAAAACTGGATTCCCGCTTTCGCGGGAATGACAGGAACGAAGCAAGCTTCGGGGAATTAGACCAAAAGAGATTAAATTACATTCAATATTATCAGGAGGAGAGACCTTTGAAAAATGTTCAATTTTGTTCAAGTTCAAGGAAGGCGAAAATATGAGCGCTAAAGCTTCACTTCGTGTAACCGCAGGAATACATTGAGTATTTTGAGGATAGCGCTAAAGGTTAGCGCTGATGCTTCACTTCGTGTCACTTCGTGCCAAAATTTGAGCCTGACGCCGGAATTGGACGAAAGGGGGCGTTTTGCAAAGGTCTCGAAGAATCAAGAGGGATAATGGAAGTAAGTCTGGATAAAAAATTATCTGTAGTTTCTTCAAAACCCGGTGTCTACATAATGAAAAACGCCCGTGGAAAGGTCATTTACGTGGGCAAAGCCGGAAACCTTCACAAGCGTATTTCTTCATATTTTATGCGGCCCGCTCAGCAGGATAATAAAACAAGGGCGCTGGTTCATAAAATCTCAACCTTTGAGACAATAATAACCAAGACCGAAAAAGAGGCGCTGATCCTTGAATCGACCCTGATCAAACAATATAAGCCAAGGTATAATGTTATTTTAAAGGATGATAAGCGATATCCATCCCTGCGTTTGGATATTAATCAATCGTATCCCAGCCTGTCCATAGTTCGAAAAATTAATAAAAACGGATCCATCTATTTTGGCCCATTTACCTCTTCCAAAGCTGTGCGTCAAACTCTTAATATAATCAATAAGACCTTCAAACTTCGCAAATGTAAAACAAAGGAGTTTAAAAACAGGTCACGCCCGTGCCTTAACTTCCAGATAAAGGCATGTCTTGCCCCATGCTGCCTGAATGTTGATAAAAGCGCTTACAATGAGATAGTAAAAGAGGTAACGCAGTTTTTAAAAGGAAAAACACCAGAGCTGATAAATAAGATAAAAAAGGAAATGGCAATCGCTGCTGAGGCGCTGGAATTTGAACAGGCGGCAGCGCTCAGGGACAAAATGTCGGCTCTTGAAAAAACCCTTGAAAAACAGGTCATGGTTACAACCGATTTTATAGATAGAGATATACTTGGTATGGCCGGGACTGATGAGTCTTCCCTGATAACTTTGCTTTTTATTCGTGGAGGCTGTCTTTTGGGAATGCAGCATTTCAGTTTTTCTGAAACCATGTCAACCGATGCGGAACTGATCGGATCTTTTATAAGGCAGTATTATGAAGAATCCCCTTTTATCCCCAAAGAAATCCTTGTTTCGATATTTCTTGAGGATGCTTCCTCGCTTGAAGAATGGTTGCGCTCAATCAAAAGGGAAAAGGTAACTATTTTACAACCAAAACGAGGTGAAAAGGTTCGTCTAATAAAGATGGCTTCTTTGAATGCAGAAAACAGGCTTAAGGAACAAATCGCCTCCCTTGCTGATGAGATCGATTTGCTTGCCAGGCTTCAGACGCGGCTGAAGATGGACAGGATCCCGCAGCGCATTGAGTGTTTTGATAACTCGAATATATCCGGCAAAGAACCTGTGGCAGGCATGGTTGTCTTTGAAAAAGGGAAACCAAAAAGATCATCATACAGGAAGTACAGGATTAAAACTGTTCCAAAACAGGATGATTATGCTTACATGGCCGAAGTTTTGAAAAGGCGTTACGGCAAAGGTGATAAATCAAAGCCATATCCTGATATGTTGATGGTTGACGGCGGTAAGGGTCAAATGAATATTGCTGTGTCTGTAATTAAGGATTTAAAGCTTGATAGTTGTTTTGAAATTATTGGAATAGCAAAAAAGGATGAAAAAAGAGGGGAAAAGGAGGATAAAATCTATAAACCTGTTAGGGTTAACCCGATTAACTTTGGCAGGGAAGGGGACCTTCTTCTTTTTCTGCAACGAATCAGGGATGAAGCTCACCGTTTTGCCATTTCTTTTCACCGGAAGCGTCGAGGCAAAGCCTCTCTTCATTCGGTCCTTGATACCATCCCCTCAGTAGGGAAAAAAAGAAAAGCGATTCTGCTTAAGCATTTTAAAAGCATTAAAAAAATCCGGGCCGCGACAATTGAAGAACTAAGCGCTCTGCCGGGAATAAGTCATGCTCTCGCAAAAGCTGTAAAATTAGCTCTTAAATAATAAAGCTTTAAGTTCCGCGACAGCATCCGCCGATTTCTGGAGGGCTTCCTTTTCATCATCGGTTAAACTGATCTGAACAATCTCTTCTATACCGTTTTTGCCGAGCTTTACGGGAACGCCTATAAACAGATCATTTAAACCATATTCTCCTTCAAGATATGCTGCGCATGGAAGGATCTTTTTTTTATCCTTTAAAATAGATTCAACCATTTCCACTGCAGCGGAAGCCGGAGCATAAAAAGCGCTTCCTGTTTTAAGCAGTCCCACTATCTCTGCGCCGCCTTTTCTTGTCCTGTCAATTAGGGCGTCAATCCTTTCTTTTGAAAGCAATTCAATAATAGGTATGCCGGCTACAGTGGAATATCTTGGAAGCGGAACCATAGTCTTGCCATGTCCGCCAAGGACAAAAGCATGTGTATTTTCGACCGAAACATTCAGCTCCATTGCGATAAAGGCTCTGAACCGCGCGGAGTCAAGGACTCCGGCCATACCAATTACCCTGTTTCTTGGAAAACCGCTTGTCTCATACGCAACGTGACACATGGCATCAAGAGGATTACTTACAATAATAAGAATGGCCTTTGGAGACAGCTCTGCAGCCGGCTGTGTAACAGTTTTCACAATTCCTGCATTGGCGCTTATAAGGTCGCCCCTGCTCATGCCCGGCTTTCTTGGTATGCCCGCTGTAATAATAATGATATCGGATCCTGCGGAGGCTTCATAAGTGTTTGAACCTGTGAGGTGAGCGTCGTGCTTTTCAATAGGCGCGGCCTCGGAAAGATCTAATGCCTTTCCCTGGGGCACCCCTTCAACAATATCTATCAATACCACATCGCACAACTCTTTTTCAGCGAGTCTTTGGGCAACAGTAGCGCCTACATTGCCGGCGCCGATTACAGATACTTTTTTGTCCATAATATTTTTCTTTTAACAATAATGGTAGTTATTCAGCCACAGATCTACGCTGATCATCACTGATATTTTTTCTTTTATTGGAATAGTTCAGCCACAAAGTTACCAACTTGCCGGCCGGCAGGGATTATAATATAATTCGGCATCCTTCATAATCGTATGAAAGTAGTTGACACTTTTTGGAAATAAATCTCTCTTCCATTTACAAGTTTTTCGTTATTATTGTGGGAGTGGCTTTTAGCCACGATTTTCGAGGCTGAAAGCCTCTCCCACAAAAAGTGTAAACCGATAAATGAAAGATGCCTATAATTCTTAATGTTCTGTTGGTTCTTTGTATTTAAACCTATCTGTGTGAATCTGTGGCTAACTAATTCCAATAATTTTTAACAGCGCTTTTTCCATATATTTGACATTTTTTTCAAGATCATCAGTAGAAACTATCTTTACGTCTTTGATGAGCTCTTTGGCTTCTTTTTCAGATATATTGAGAACTTTTGAAATATAAAAATCATCCAGTTCATCCAGTTCATCACTCTCAAGAAGCACGCCGCATCCACCTGTAGTCCCAACGAATTCATCATTATAAAATATCGGTGTAACAAATTTTGTAAAGCCCACGTCGCATTTTCCAATAACGGTTTTTTTAGTATTCCGTGCTTTGCCGGACATCTCTTGTTGAGCGGATGCGCAGACCACCCGGCTATTTTCATTGCCCTTTATCAGGGGGCAGGCCTTGTTGGCCCATCCGACCGGCGGCTGAACAACAACATTATCGGTGTCGAGCACACCGCAGTTGACTCCGAACTTCTCATAAATTTCTTTTACCATCTGCAGCCATGTTTCTATTGGCGCAATATCTGTAAGTTTCATAGGGCTTCTCCTGTAAGTAGTTTACACTTATAAAAACGAAAATTTGCCGCAAAAAGTCGCAAAAAGCGCAAAATGGTTTTGAACCTGTATGGTCAGATAATTTTCAAATCCCCTCTAATAAGAGGGGATTTAGGGGTGTGTTCATATGATATGCTGCTACATCCTTTTTTACACACCCCGTCCGCTTCGCGTCCACCCCTCTTGTTAGAGGGGATTTGAGAGGATTAAGGTCTCGCTCAAAAATAACTT
>JAUWQO010000143.1 GCA_030610995.1 Desulfobacterales bacterium | reverse complement strand
TATTTTAGGACGTTATAGAACAATTAAAACAAAAAGTCTAGATTTTTTTATTTGTTGTTAAATTAATCAGTTAGGCGCATTTAAGCCGGTATCCAGTATAAAACTGGAAAATTAATTTCCCTAAGTGCGAAATGTAAGCTTTATGGGACATCCTGAGAGCGCCGGTTAAAACCGGAAAGGTGTAGTGAATGAAAGATTCATACAGTGAAGGAGTAGCGAACCACGCTGACCCCGAGTCATGCGGCTGTGGCGGTAACGACATGTCTGAAGCGTTGACAGGGGAACGTATGGGCCAAGTATTGAGCCGCGAAATCCCGATATTTCAGGGTGCCGACGTAGTAGGATGGTATGGAAGGCAATATCGAATGTATCGCAATCGCGAGATACATTCGGACCCTGCGCGGTCAGAGACCTTGAGCACGTACGGAAGCATCTTTCGCGGGAACCGGGAGATCCCATATTTGTCTTTGAAATTTTTCAAAGACCGCGCTGGGAAGTCTAAGGACATAATCCAATGATGAACGAATATGGGAAGTCGGACAGCTCCATAGTACCTGAGAAGTTGCCGAACAAAGCCTGTAATAAAGCGGCGGAGGCAATGGAGGAAAGGGGGCTGATTCACATAACGGGGCTGCCAACTGAAGTGAAAATATCTGTTTTAAGATTGGAGGTCTTGCAAGTTTATACATATTCAGAAGCCAGACAAAAGATCGCTTCTTAACCCTTAGATGTTCCATCAATTAAAGCGGATATTACGATGCAAGAAATAGTATTGCGTTTTATGAAAATCTTTATACTATCATTGCGAGGAGCAAGCGACAAAGCAATCTCAACAAGGCTTACAATCTACACCACGGGATTGCTTCGCTAACACTCGCAATGACAAACGGGGCGGGAGTGACCTAATGAGGTTTTATATCTCATTTGTTTTGACAATATGAATTACCTTCTAAATTTGCCTGAAATGTTGATGGCAACGACCAAATTTAAATCCAAATGATTTTCGTGGCTCATTTAGGGTAGGAGTTTTTTTAATGTTAGTTTGGCCGGAGGAAATGGTATTCCCTGGTAGAGGAGATATACCAAAATGGCGCCACACAGGATCAAACCTGTGTCTGGATTTTCATGGTGATCCATTAACAGCAAAGCTGGTGGTTTTTTCTGATGGGAATCATCACATGGCCTTGATGGAAACGTTGCAGCATTTTTATAAAAATAATCCTGAAGTAGAACAGGTTTTTTATGCGACAACCCCACCAGGCCCTGTTCTAAAATTACTGAAACATGGGAGCATACAGATAGGCAATTTTATTTTATCAGTCAAACCCCATGTTTTTATCAGTCCACCTCCTGTGCTCGACAATTTGGTCAATGAAGGATACATGCAACAGCACATGCCATTTATGCAAAATCGAGGGAATGTATTACTAATAAAAAAAGGGAATCCCCAAAATATCTCAGGTATTGCTGACTTGGCGCGAACAAATGTCAGACTATTTCTATCCAATCCCAAAACTGAAGCTATGAGCTACAAAGGATATGTTGATACCCTAAAAGGCATAGCGGCCCGGGAAGACGTTGATTTATCTTTTCTGTCAGATGAACTTTCAGGCACAGAAGTTGAGTATGGTGAACGTATTCACCACAGGGAGGCGCCTCAGGCCATCATGGATGGCCGTGCTGACGTCGCCATTGTTTATTATCATCTGGCCTTACGTTATACGCGTATTTTCCCATCGCTGTTTGAAATGGTTCCTTTGGGGGGAACCGCTGAAGATCCCCGGCCGGTTCCAGAAAATGTTATTAGCCTGACTCATGCCGGAATAATTGGTGATGGTGGGCAATGGGGATCACAATTTCTCCATTTTCTTTCATCAAAACTTGTGAGTGAAATTTATTCACATCATGGGTTATTACGTGTTAACCGAGAAACCACGTGTTAGCTGATATTGTGTCAGTTGATGTAAATCTCGCTATAATTGTATAATTTTTTTAAAGATAATTGGCATGGAGAAACTCGGAGTGCGAAAACGTAAGTACATCTGTTGGTTGGAGGACTTGAGTTCCAAGGATCTTCCGATTGCTGGAGGGAAGAATGCCGCTTTAGGAGACATGATACAGAAACTGAAGAGTGAAGGCGTCTCTGTGCCAAATGG
This sequence comes from Desulfobacterales bacterium, assembly GCA_030610995.1. Taxonomy (GTDB): domain Bacteria; phylum Desulfobacterota; class Desulfobacteria; order Desulfobacterales; family ETH-SRB1; genus Desulfaltia. Next base: position 5,017 of record JAUWQO010000143.1, on the reverse strand, counting down.
TTTTGCAACGACCGCGGAAGCGTATTGGGAACTACTGGAGGCCAATGATATGGGGCCAAAGATGAGTTCGCTTCTGAATCAACTCGAAAGCGGAAAAATATCACTGGAGAACGTTGGGTCTTTCATCCGCAGGCTTTTTCTGCATGCCCGGTTCCCTGAAAGGCTGTCTGAAGAGATCTGCGACGCCTATCAGGAATTATGTCTATCGCATAATAAGGAAAACCTTGATGTGGCTGTTAGAAGCAGCGCCACAGCCGAAGATCTGCCGGAAGCAAGCTTTGCCGGCATGTTAGAGAGTTTCTTAAATGTCAGCGGCCAGGACCAGCTTATGGATGCTTGTCGCCGGTGTTACGCCTCGCTTTTTACAGATCGGGCGATCAGCTATCGGGAAAAGATGGGATTTGACCATATGAAAATTGCGCTTTCAATCGGCATTCAGCAGATGGTGCGCTCAGATCAGGCTGGAGCCGGGGTCATGTTTTCGATCGATAGGAAAAGCGGCTTTCCGAATCTGGTCGTTATCAGCGCCGCGTGGGGATTGGGAGAAAATGTAGTGCAGGGAATGGTCATTCCGGATGAATACAGAGTATCCAAAGCTCTTTCCCAGAAAACGACTTATACCCCTATCGTAAAGAAGTTTTTAGGAGATAAGGAGAAGAGGCGGGTTTATGTCACGGGTGGGCAAGGCGGAACCAGAAATGTTGAGACTTCCGAACAAGAGAGGACTTCGTTTGTGTTGAAAGATGACGAGATTATAAAACTGGCCCGTTGGGCTTGTGTCATCGAAGCACAGTATGGCAAAGCCATGGACATTGAATGGGCCAAGGATGGAACTACGGGGAGGCTTTACATCGTCCAGGCCCGTCCGCTAACCGCTCAAGCTCCAAGCAGCCGCGATTCTATAACCATCCGAAGGCCAAAGGAAAAGCGAAAGCCGCTGTTAAGAGGGTTGAGCATAGGGGATCGCATTGCCACCGGAGAAGTGTGTCTGATCGAAAGCTTCAAGAAGGTCGAGCATCTTGTCGAGTCTTGCATTGTTGTTTCTGAATCGGCCAACATGACATGGGTGGCTGCGATGAGAGATAAGCAAGTCAAAGGTCTCGTGACTGACCTTGGTGGCAGGTCTTCTCATAGCGCCATTATCAGCCGCGAGCTGGGCATTCCGGGGATACTCGGCACGCTTAAAGCAACAGAGGTTTTGAAATCAGGACAGAGAATCACAATATCACCTGTTGATGGGGACTATGGTTATGTTTACAACGGTATCCTGGAATATGAGGAGAAAAAAATCAATTTCAGGGATCTTCCCAGGACCCGTATGCGGATTATGATGAATGTTTCCAGCGAAGCTGTGGCCTTGCAATGGTGGCCGCTGTCTTGTGACGGCATAGGCATGGTGCGGATGGATGCCATTCTGGAGCACATCATTGAGATTCATCCCGTGGCCCTGGTTCATTTTGAACAGTTAAAAGATGAAAAGGACCGCCATGAAATTCAAATCCTGACTCGCGGGTATGAAGACAAACCCGCCTATTTTGTTAATCGCCTTTCAAGTTGTATAGCCGAGATTGCCGCATCCCGATATCCGGATCCTGTCATAGTCCGCATGAGCGCTTTGAAGACCAATGAATATGCCTCCTTGAAGGGTGGAAGGCAGTTTGAACCTCTCAAAACTGACATCGCTTTCGGGTTACGGGGTGCCTCAAGATATTTAAGTGACCATTATCGCGAGGGTTTTGCACTTGAGTGCTGGGCTGTCAAGCGTGCTCGCGAAGAAATAGGGTTTACGAACATCCATATCATGATCCCGTATTGCCAAAGTCCGGCGGAAGCAGATAAAGTTCTCGAAACTCTCGCAGAAAACGGTCTCAAACGAGGCGAAAACGGGCTTCAGATCCATCTATCCTGCGACCTCATATCCAATGTAGGCGATGCAGTAGCTCTTGCCGAGCGTTTCGACGGTTTTTCCGTCGCGGCCCGAAAGCTTCGCCGGTTGATCCCGGGTAAAGAAGTTGAATCGACAAGGAGTTTCCGGCCGGACGAAAAAGTGAATATCTCTGTCAGAGGTGTATTGAAACGTCTGATCGAGGCTGCCCACGGGGCTGGGTATGGTGTAACCATTCGTGGCCGGACGTTCAGCAGGTCTCAGAAGTTGATCACCTTGCTGGTGGAAGCAGGGATCGATGCACTTTCGTTGAACCCGGAAGGGATTCCACAGGTGAAACACTTGGTTGCAGCGGCTGAAGCTGGATTTTCCGACTGAAAAGCCTTCCCAATAAACAATAAATACAAATTTTTGTAGTTATTCTTTTAAGTTATTGGGAAAAAGTGCCGATAATAATAACAACAAGAGCGTTTTTTAAAGGAAAAAGCGAATGCCACGGGTTCCAGCTTCAAATATAGCCGTATCTTCCATCTTGGCTCTAGAAAAGAAACTTGATGTAACGGCCAATAATATCGCAAATATAAACACAGATGAGTTCAAGAAGAGCCGGGCTATTTTTCAGACACGAGATTTACCCGGTGTTTATGTAACGATAACTAAGGTAAATACACCTGGCACAATTCAGCCCAATGGGCTGGAATCATCCAATGTGTTTCTTGCGGAAGAGTTCGTCAACCTTATTACCACGCAATACTCCAATACCGCTAATGTTAAGGTTATAGAGACCGAAGCTGAGATGCAAGGGCATATAGTCGACGTTTTCGCTTGAAATGAAATCGCCTGCCATCGTCCACGAAAATGTCTCGACGACCGGACACCCAATGAAGTGTTCTGGAAGCCCACTCGTGGTGCACTTGCAATTTGAATTCACCCAAAAATTTTCAATGTGTCTGAAGAAGAAGCCAAAGAACTCATTAAAAACGTAAAAATAATTTCTGATGATGATCTTGGAAAAATTGTCAACTATTTGGAACAAGCTTTATTAAAAATCATGTCTCGTTAATCAGGTGGAGATTTAAATAACATGACCTCTTCGTCAGATTTTGATCAGAAAATCAACAACCAGCAAAAGCAGATAAAACAGCTTACTGAGATAGGGCTGGCACTGTCTGCTGAAAAAAATATCAGCAAGCTGCTGGAAATGATTGTTGATAAAGCCAGAGATTTTTCAAATGCTGATGCAGGAACATTGTATGCTGTCGATGATGATAAATTGCATCTTAGTTTTGAGATAATTCAGAATGACTCCATCGGGAACAAAATTACCCTGCCGAAAGTTCCTCTTTATATAAATGGACGTCCAAATCATTCCAATGTTTCATCATATACTGCTTTTACAGGTGAAACCATCAACATACCGGATGTCTATGAATCATCAGGGTTTGATTTTACCGGCCCGAGAAAATACGATGCAACCACAGGCTACAGATCAAAGTCCATGCTCGTTATTCCAATGAAAAATCATGAAAATGATATTATTGGCGTGTTGCAGTTATTAAATGCCAAGAATGTTAAAACAGACGAGGTGGTGTCATTTTCTACAAAACATGTAAATCTGATCGCTTCTCTTGCTTCGCAGGCCACAGTTGCTTTGACCAATACACAACTCATCCAGGATCTGAAAAATTTATTCTATTCCTTTATCAAAAGCATTGCCACAGCTATTGACGAAAAGTCTCCATACACAGGAGGCCATATAAGGCGTGTTGTCTTTCTTGCCATGATGATTGCAAAAGAAATAAACAAATCTCATGATGGTCCGTTTAAAGATATTTATTTTAATGAAGATGAAATTGAAGAGCTAAGGCTTGCAGCATGGATGCACGATGTGGGCAAAATTACTACACCCGAGCACGTGGTTGACAAGTCAACAAAACTTGAGGCCATATGTGACCGTATATTTCTTATTGAAACCAGATTTTATCTTATAGCCAGCTTAATTAAAAACAGATATTTGAAGCAGAAAATCGAAGATCAGGACCTTGGCGATGAATTAAAAATGCTTTATAATGAACTTGATTTTATCAAAGCGTGTAACAAGACAAAAGAATTTATGAATGATGACAAAATCAAAAGAATTAAATATATAGCAAAAAAAACCTATTCACTAAATAATGAAGAACATTATTATCTTACTGAGGACGAGGTAAAGAATCTGTGTGTTCGCAGAGGAACCCTAACCATGGAAGAACGCAAAATTGTAGAAAACCATGCCGAAATGACTCTCAAGATATTAAAACAGATCTCCTTTCCAAAAAAACTGGCAAATGTGCCAAAATACGCTGCATCACACCATGAAAAACTTGATGGATCAGGCTATCCAAGCGGTTTGACAGCAAAGGAAATGCCTTTTCAGTCGCGTATCATAGCTGTTGCTGATATTTTTGAAGCGCTGACTGCCAAGGACAGACCATATAAAAAACCCATGAAGCTCTCCAGTGCAGTAAAAATCATGGAGTGTATGAAAAAGGATAAGCATATTGATCCAGATATTTATGATCTGTTTATCAAAAAACGTCTTTTTTATGACTACGCAAAAAAGGAAATGATTTCTGAACAGTAGTGTCCGGTTAACATTCGAATAATTTCAATTGGATATGTCCGCTAATAATTTGGTTTTTGTAATCACTTTGCGCCAGCAAGGGATAGGGCGTATCATGGACTGACTTTTTCAAAACCTACCATTGACACTGTTGCAAAAGTGTCACATTATAATTGTTAAATATAAAAAAAGCGCTTAGTTTATTTCTAAGCGCTTGAATTTATTTTGGTGGAGCTGAGGGGGATCGAACCCCTGACCTCATGACTGCCAGTCATTTTTCTTAGCCTTCCCTTAAATTCCCTTTAGTGCATTTTATTGTTGACATTCTAACGACTTGTCGATTATACTCCTTCCCATGTATTCCCAAGATTTCCCATCATTTCAGCTAAATCCTTGTACCTATACTGTACTAACCTTTCAGGGTGAGGCATCATGACTAAAATAAAGTGGGTCTCGGTAGGCAACGGCCTTGAGTATCGAAAGCACCCAGAACGTAAACATGGCGTTCGTTTTGATCGCTATTTCCGGGG
>JAUWQO010000016.1 GCA_030610995.1 Desulfobacterales bacterium | reverse complement strand
TATTTTAGGACGTTATAGAACAATTAAAACAAAAAGTCTAGATTTTTTTATTTGTTGTTAAATTAATCAGTTAGGCGCATTTAAGCCGGTATCCAGTATAAAACTGGAAAATTAATTTCCCTAAGTGCGAAATGTAAGTTTAAGCACGTTTTGCAATCCTTGTTTTTGAAAATCAAACAGAGTTTTGTCTTTAGAAAATTTTGCCAAATCAAAATTTTGCCATTTTGGAGGCAAGCTATCAAAAGAAATATCGTCAATTATTGACTGCAAATAAAGTTTCATTTTTTATCGCTTAACGATTTTTTACCTGCCTGACGGAGAGGCAGGTCTTGCGGATTTTTTAGATAGTTTTCTTTGGAAACAATTGACTTCCCAAGCCGTTTTTCTAATTTTTTTCTTGCTCCGCCGGCAATAGCTCCGCCGGATACAGCATCTGATTTCAATTTCGGCACGCCCCTGGAATTTTCCACACGGTGAATTTCCGTGGTGGCGCGCTCGCCCAGCATACTAAAAATTAATTCCAAATCGTCCATATGATCGCGTAAATTTTCCCGCTTCAAACTCTTAATCTTCTTATATATACTGGCCTGGCGTTACGCCAAAAGTCGCTTTGGAAATTTCCGCGGTTAAGATTTCGTAGTCTTTTTGTTCCCGCGCGCCTCGTTTTTTCCATTCATCGGTCAATTCCTCGCGGATGGCAATGCCCCGCATTCGCTTTTCTATCCAATCATCGCTATAACCCTTAAGTTTATATAGCATTCTCGTTCGTTTTGTCGCCAGTTCAGGATTTTCTATTTCCTGTACTCGTTCATAACCGACTTTTGCCAACCAGCGCTTAAATGGTTCGGCTTTAGGTGATGGAATGGATTGAATAATGCGGAAAATGCCTTCAGTATCAGCGCAGTCTGTTTGTCTCATTTTCCCGTCTGGCGCCAATAATTTCAAACGGTGACAATTTGTCACCACTTCGCTTCCTTCTTCTCGCAACCTTTGCGCAAGTTTATTCCAGTACTTTCTAGCTTTATAATCATCAGACTGATCGGTTAACGCTTGCACTACATCAACCACCGAAAACCACCATTCGTTATTGTGAATGATTTTTCTAATTTTTTTTCCTTTAAATAAAGCGATTTTTGTTGTTTTCATATCTTTAATTTACTCCCACCAGATTAGAGGCTTAATAAGCTTATAATCCAAATCCCTGGTGTTTATTTTTGTCCCGTCTACAAATTCCACTTCATCTTTTCTAATGATTTTTATCCATTTGCCAGTAAGGTTTGATAATGTTTCAGCAATGTCTATGTCGGGGTAAAGTTTAGTTAAATCTACTTTTACTTTATTATTTTTATAATCAATTTCCAAAGCATTAAGCATTTTTTCATCTTTCATAAACACATAATCCTGATACGCTTTATCACTTGCTTTATTAAACAGATCACCGTCCGCATATTTGCAGTTTGCCAATGTTTCTTCGTATTGCTCAAGCTCGCAGTATTTGAAAAAACCGCCGCCTTTCCATTTAACTTCTTTTGAGATTCCGCAGGGTTCATTATTTCCTTTCGCAGCTACTATTTCTTTGATCCTATGCAGTACAGTATGGTAAAAGCAATTTCCCATTTCTATTCCAATCCACTTTAAGCCTAACTTATGTGCAGTAGCGACTGTGGTCCCAGATCCCAAAAAGAAATCAAGTATTAATCCTTTCTTTTCAATATTGGAAAGCTCTATCACTTTTTTAACAAAAGCTTCTGGTTTTTTACCACTTCCAAAATATTTCGGACCTTCATAACCTGTTCTATTAAATTCATCTACCATATCAAAAAAGTTTGGGTATGGTACTTCTTTAATATCCTCTCTGTTGATTGGAATTCCTTGAAAATAATCTCCATTTTTTCTTTTAGATGTATTCTCCGGAATAAAAAAGTATCTATACGGAAATTGATCTATTCCCATATCATATACTTTAAAAAGATGTCCTCTATATTTCTCAAAGTTTGGTTCTAAGTGCCTAACATAAAACCTACCGCTGGAATTGCCCTCTCTTATTGAACCTCGAATATTTATACGTTTTAGTCTATTCTCAGACGGCTTATCTTTTGTGAATTCAAAATCTGCTGGCTTAAAAATCTCAACTTTTTTACCTCCCCAATTCACATTGTATGAACATTTTTTTAATTCATTTACCTCCCAGATGTATTCATCGACACTAGAATTATCAACTTCCTTTTTTTTAATTAAGTGATCTGCTGTTTTTTTATAATATAATAAGTTTTCAGTAACTTCATGAACGGGCTTATCACCTTTTAAAATTCTTTCTTCGTGTCTTACTTTAACAATAAAATTAGCGAGATAATTTTGCTCTGCAAAAACATCGTCCAGTACAATTTTTAAACTATAAAGCTCATTTTCGTTTATACTTGAACATATGTTACCGGAGGCTTTAATAAATTGTGATCCTATATTAAGTCTGTCTTTGATCATTGAAAGCCATGTAGATTCTTTATACTTGTCCATATATATAAATTCGTCGCTACCTGTATTATACGGAGGATCAATATAACAAGATTGCACTTTTTTCTTAAACTTCGGCAAAATTGTATTTAAAGCCTGATAGTTTTCACTTTTAATCAGCCAGCCGTCTAATTGATTGTCCAAATCATCAAATAAAGCCAATATTTCAAACTCTAACTCTTTGAAATACTTTGTATCAATCGGCAGATACTCGTATTTCTTTGCTAAATATGTTCCCGTTAAATCAGTTTCAAAAACATCTTTTACTTTAAAACTTTCATCTACAATTCCTAATTCCTGCCACTCTTTTATCTGCTCTTTTATTCCTTTGGTTTTTAGTATTTTTTCTATCAACGAGATTGCTTCGTCGTCGAGGAATTTATCCGCCGAATTGGCGGGTTCTTCGCAATGACAGGCGGAAAGAATCCTGTCCAGCGTAATCACATAATTGCTGTTTCGCACAAATTTCGGTTTGTTCCATATCTTTACCAGCTCATCTTCAAACTGACTGATAAAATCAGTAACCTTAAAAGCGATATTTTTTAGGATTTGCAATTGATCCACTCTTTCAGCAGACCATTCTTTAGCCCCCTCCCAAAAATATTGATAGCTCCAAAGTTTAAACTGCTCTTGCAAAAATGCTCTGGCGTTTTTATTAATAAAAAAATCTACTTCAGACTGCTTGCCGAAAACACGAAAAGCTTTTTCTAATTCCTCCTCTTTTATCGCAACGCCTTTCTTTTTTAGTGCTCTTAATATCTCATCTGTTTTTGTCTTTCGTCCTCTTTCAGAATATGCCACATCAAAAGCAATTGTCCCATCTTCTCTGACCTTTTTTAATTCAAAAACAAGAGACCTCTTTTCATTTGCCTTTTTGTTTTCAATGCTTTTTGCGTCAAAATAAAATTTAATGCCCTCAAACTCTACCGGCATACTACGAAAAATCCTGTCGGTTTTGACATAGTAGAGCATCTGAGTTTTCCAAAAAAGAATGACATCTTTTTCATCTGTATAAACCTTTTCGTAAATATTGTTATGAAAAGGAGTGGAGTTAAAATAAATAGATCCGCTTTCAGTAAAATAACGGCTGAAAAAAGAATACAGCTTGTCAAAAAGCTCTTCCCTGAATTTGGGATATTTTTCCAGAGCGTTATCAATATCATCTTTAAGCAGTTTTTCTATTTGCGAATAATAACTGGACTTTATCCGCATTAAATTGATAAAACCGCCTTCGCCTTCAATTTTTGCCCCAATAAATATATCCTGAAGCGCTTTGAAAAATTTTTGTTCTTTAGTCATATATAAATCATAGATCTTACTATTTAAGGTTCATCAAATAGCAATTCCTAACCCCTTTGCAATTTTTGCAACCGTTTGGATTGTTGACGGTTTCGTAAAAAGCTAGATTATGCCGCTTCGCGACACTGTAACCGAAAATAACTTGCCAATCATATCAAAAGGTTATGATTTAGTTATTTGAAAGTCATACCATAAGTCATTGCGAGGATCGCAACGACGAAACAATTTAATAAATACAAGCAGTTATCTTAGAGGGGATTGCTTCGTTTCGCTCGCAATGACAAGTTCGCAGATGGCAAGCCATGTTCTAAATGGCGGAGAGAGAGGGATTCGAACCCTCGGTGCCGCTTTTGGCAGCACACACGATTTCCAGTCGTGCTCCTTCAGCCAGCTCGGACATCTCTCCGTGACCCCCGGTATAGCGGGGGTACTATTAGCTAATAGCTCTTAGCTTATAGCATTATGTTTTAAGCTTGTTACGAAATGATGCTAATTGCTTTACCAGAGAGTGTGTCTTGCAAACTCAGCATCAGAATTGTCAGCAGATCCTTCAGCAATGTTAAGCACAATTGAATTCAGTGCTCTATCCAATTGGCCTGTTAAACTTTTGTCTCGTCTGGCTATATGATTTGCAATAACGTCCCGGCAAAACCTGCAGTAGTCTTTAGCGTCTTTGTAAACTCTAAACTCTTTGAATCTAAATTTCATAGAATCCCTTAAGAGCCTAACGGCTACTTGTAGCTATTAGCTAATAGCTGATAGCTACAAGTAGGCAAAGCCTTTGAGCTACTGGCTACAAGCCAATGGTGAGATTTAACAACGTTAAATCTCTTGGCGGAGAGGGTGGGATTCGAACCCACGATCCCGTTATTCACAGGATACCGCTTTTCGAGAGCGGGGCCTTCAGCCGCTCGGCCACCTCTCCGGCAGCAAAAGAATTTTAAATATATTCGTTTTTCATTTCATGTCAATAATCTTTATATTTCGTAACAGTTTAGTTTTTTAAAATATATTTTTTGACAGGATTAACCCTCCTGGAGGGTTATCCTCTCAGAGTCTTTTTCAAAAGGCTAAAATGTTAAAACTTTTTGAATAATTATTTGACTTGAACAAAGTTATCCTTTTTATTATTGACGGTGTCGTAAAAAGCTACATTATGCCGCTTTACGGCGCTGCGGACCAAAATAAATTTAATCACAATTGAAGCGATAACCGGCACAAACAGGAAAAACCATGGCTAAAATTATTCCGTTCAGAGGAATACTCTACAATGAGCACAAAATTCATAACATGGCTGAAGTCGTAACACCGCCTTATGATATTATCTCAAAACAGGATCAGAGTAATTTTTATAAACAAAGTCCATATAACATTATCCGGCTGGATCTGGGCAAATCAACAAAAAAGGACACAGATAAAAACAACTGGCATACAAGAGCCGCAAACCTGCTTAACAGGTGGCTTTCAGAGAAGATACTGGTGCAGGATACATCGCCGGCCTTTTATTTGACAACCGTTGATTTTACTTTGGGAAATAAAAAAGTTACGCGCTATGGCCTGATCGCTCTGGTTGGTCTTGAACCCTTTAATAAAGGTGTAATTCTTCCCCATGAAAAAACCTTCTCCAGGGTAAGCGCGGAAAGATTCGAGCTGATAAAGGCTTGCCGTGCCAATTTCAGTCCGATATTTTCATTCTATTCAGATCAAAACATTATTTTGAATTCATTAAAGGACGCGGTCTGCAGCAAAAAACCGGACATAAGCTTTATCGATAAACAAGGGATGAAACACAGGCTATGGCGCATAACCGATATTTCTATGCACAGATATGTTGCCGATGCAATGCAAGAAAAAAGCATTTTTATAGCCGATGGTCACCATCGATATGAAACAGCCCTTAACTACAAAAACCACATATCGAGCACAGAGCCCGATTTTAATGACGATCATCCAGCCAACTATGTAATGATGTATCTTTGCAGCATGGAAGATCCAGGGCTGGTTATACTGCCGGCCCATCGAATGCTGACAGGGATTAAAGATTCAGCTCTCGCTTCATTTATCCAAAAAGCCGAAAGTTATTTTTACGTAAAGAAAATGCCATTTGAAAACAAAGGAATGGAAAAAGCCCAGGCAAACTTTATCTCGGCTCTTAAATCAAACAGATCAAAAAATATGATTGGAGCATTTATGAAAACCCGTCCGGAATTTTATCTGCTGACATTAAAGCCAAACGTCTTGAAGCATGTCACGGGCGATAATCTCCCGGATCCACTGAAAAATCTTGACGTGACCGTGTTGACCCGTCTTATATTAATGGAGATTCTTGGTTTTGATCAATCAATGCTTGATAATGAAAAATTGATTGTCTATTCAAGCAGCGAAGAAAAGGCGATCCAGGAGGTTGCCTCAGGCAGATGCGATATTACCTTTATTCTTAACCCGACAAAGATTAACCAGGTTCGTGAAGTAGCCGAACATGGTCTGATAATGCCGAGGAAATCAACTTATTTTTATCCCAAGGTGATAACCGGCCAGGTGATAAACAGATTAATCCCTTAAAAAATGAACATCGAACATACTAAAAGATGAACGTCCAACATCGAACATTGAACGTCGAACGTCGAATAATGAAATCGCTTCGCTCCGCCAGTTTATAAATTGACAGAATACCTTATTCAAAATTCGATGTTGGACGTTCGACCCGGCCTTCGCAGCCGCTTCGGCGGAGTATGCTGTTCGATGTTCATTTTTTCCTTAAACAGCCTTTCTTCCAGATCATATAAGGGCATTGTTACCTACTCGACTACTCCTTCCATCATCTTTTTTACTTCATCTGTATAGGAACCATCTTTACAATAGATGATAAGGGGCGGTCCGATCTTTGTGCCTGGGCGGCCGCCTTTAATCCCTTCCACTAAAATAAGTTTTGCTTCCGAACTCAGGTCTGAATAAATCATACGAAAAAATTTAGGCTCAATATAATTTGAACGCATTTGAGTGAGCATATCAATCATTCGCTGGACAGGGTAAATCATAACAAACCTTCCTGAAGTTCGTAACATGCGACGGGCTGTTTCAATAACATCATTCAGGTTAACCTTAATTTCGTGCCTGGCAACCGCTTTTTGTTGATCCGGATTCATCCTTCCTGACCTGGCCTTCCTGTATGGGGGGTTGCATACAATCAGATCCACGGGACCGGAAACCATGTCATGTTTCAGCTCTTTCATATCACGGCAGAGGATGGTAATTCGATCTTCCATACGATTTTCTTTAACATTTCCAGATGCAATATCAGCAAGTTCCTTTTGAATTTCAACGCCGTAAACTTGTATTTTTTTATGCCGATGCGCAAGAATCAAGGGAATAATTCCGCATCCTGTTCCAAGATCAAGGACCTTGTCACCCGGCCGCAACCTGATATGGCCTGCCAACAAAACTGCATCAATCGAAAAACGGTAGCCGGACCGATTCTGTTTGACCTGCAGGCGGCCGTTAAAAAAAGTATCTGTGGTTAAAGTTTTCATAATTTAGGGATTCGCTTCGCTTAATTGCGAATTTAGGAATTGAGGTATTTAGGAATTAAAGGTATTTTCTTGATTTGAATCCCTCAATCCCTCAATCCCTCAATCCCTCAATCCCTCAATCCCTCAATCCCTCAATCCCTTGTTTTAGCTTAAAGGGCCGATCTTGAATTTTATTTCTCCGACCATGTCCTTGCCGAGAGCATCATTTATCTTTGCTATAATATCTGTTTTTAAAAATTGAAGCTGGTGCATCCATGTTGAACTAACTACATGCACAAGAAGAAGCCTTCCTTTGAATGCGGCAGGCCTGGTATTTTCCGCAACTATATCTCCTACCGCGCTATTCCACAAATTCCAAACCTTAATTAACTCTTCATCAGATTCATGCCGGCATGTTTTCAGTACCTTATTAATAACACTGCCTATATGTTCAAATTCTTTGATATTTTTTCTTTTTTCCACCATAATGACAAAACTATAAAGTGATAAGCTTTATTGTCAAGGAAAACCCCAGAAAAACCTTGGTCTCATATAATTTCTGCTTTTAGCTTGACTTGCAATATCAGGCAATATAGATATTACAATTAATTGGTACGATACATTATAAATATTATCTGGATAAAATTTACAGGATATTAAATCTATGAATTGGGACTGGGACAAACTTAAGCAGCGGCAACAAGGTGTGGGCGGGGGCGGAATTCCGCCGGGTGTGAATGAACTTATAAAGAAATTTAAAGGGTTCAAATTGCCTGGCGGCCCGATTATTATTGTTCTTCTAATCGCCCTGTTTTTCGGCTCTTCGATGTTTTATACTATCGGAGTGGATGAGGTCGGGATTGTCCAGCGGTTTGGAAAATATGTCCGCACCAGCCAACCGGGGCTTAATTTCAAGATGCCTACAGGAATTGAAAAAATAACAAAGGTAAAGATAAAACGTGTCTATAAAGAGGAGTTCGGCTTCCGTACACTAGGAAGGGATGTTAGAGAACGTGTCCCAACCGGCGGTAGTGATATCAACGTATCCCTTATGCTTACCGGAGATCTTAATGTGGGGCTGGTTCCATGGATTGTCCAGTACAGGATAAAGGATCCTTATGATTATCTGTTCAAAGTGCGAGGTGTCCCCAAACTGCTCAATGATATGTCGGAAGCAGCGATGCGTCTTGTAGTGGGCGACAGGAGTATCAACGAAGTTATTACAAAACGGGAAGAGATCGCAATTGAAGCCAGGCACATCCTGCAAAGAGAGATGGATAAGGCAGAGTCAGGCATTAATATTGTAACAATAGAAATGAAAAAGACCAATGTTCCCGGCCCTGTACAGTCGTCCTTTAACGAAGTCAACCAGGCGGTCCAGGAAAAGGAACAAATGATTTATAAAGCCAGGGAGGATTATAACAAGGCCATACCTGCGTCCAGAGGCGAGGCGGAAAGAACCATCAAGGCGGCTGAAGGGTATGCTTTAGACAGGATAAACAGGGCTAAGGGTGATTCCGCAAGGTTTACGGCCGTCTATAAAGAATACACAAAAGCAAAGGATGTTACTAAAAGGCGACTTTATCTTGAAATGATACAAGAGGTGCTTCCAAAGCTTGGCCAGAAATATATTATAGATTCTGAACAAAAGAATCTTTTACCTTTACTTAATCTTGGAAAACAAATCGGTGCGCAAAAATGAAACCTAAAAGTATGATTTTAATTGTCGCTGCAATTGCACTTTTTCTTGTTGCATTTGCTTCAGCTTATACTGTCGATGAAACTAAGCAGGTGATAATTACTCAATTCGGGAAGGTCGTCGGCGATCCAAAAACAGACCCGGGTCTTTACTTCAAGATCCCTTTTATCCAGAATATCAACTCTTTTCCAAAAAACATCCTATCCTGGGATGGGGATCCGGGGCAGATACCGACCCTGGAAAAAACCTATATATGGGTTGACACATTTGCCAGGTGGAAAATTGTCGATCCCATCAAATTTTTCCAGACCGTAAACAATACTGTAAGAGCTCTGGGAAGGCTTGATGATATCATCGATCCGGCGGTAAGAAACTTTATAACCTCCTATAAGCTTATTGAAACCGTTCGCAAGTCAAACAGGAGCATGGAAGCGCTTGAAGAAGACATGGAAGGTGAAAAGAAAAAAGAGCGTGACACATACTCAATTACTACGGGCAGGGAAAAGATAACAGAAGGGATATTGAAACAGGCTCAACCCAAACTGGCTAAGTTCGGAATCGAACTCGTCGATGTTAAGATCAAGCGTATTAATTATGTAGAAGAGGTTAGAAGATCTGTTTATGGCAGAATGATTGCGGAGCGCAGCCAGATAGCGGAAAAGTTTCGTTCTGAAGGAATGGGGGAAGCCCGAAAAATTCTCGGCGAAAAAGAGCGGGACTTAAAAAAGATAACATCAGAAGCTTACAGAACCGCCCAGGAAATAAAAGGAAAGGCCGATGCAGAGGCAACTAAATTATTCGCCGCAGCATTTGGAGTAGACCCGAAGTTCTATTCATTTGTCAAGACCCTTGAAATTTACAATGAGGCGCTTGATGAAAACTGCTCTGTTGTTCTTTCAACAGATTCAGAGTTTTTTAAACATCTTAAAGGAGATTTTAATTAGAGGATTATTAGAGGATTGTTAGAGGATTGTTAGAGGATTAAGGATTAAAGGATTAAGGCTCTAAGGGCAGAAACTTACTTATTGAATAATAACAAGCCAGGTCAAGCGGATGGCTGTATCTGTAACGGCAGATCACGATATTTTTTTAATCCTTAATCCTTAATCCTCTAATCCTTAATCCTCTATTCCTTAATCCTTTAATCCTTATTTACCTTTTCTTCTCTGATGGCGTGTGCGGGCCAAAAGCTTTCTGTGTTTATGTCTTCGCATTTTCTTTTTCCGTTTTTTAACTACACTACTCAACAAATCACCTCCAATCATAATAAATTAGGTTTTATAGGTTTTATCTCTAACACTATCTATTGTTATTTGTCCACAATTTTATTAATAATTAGAAATTTACAAACTCATTTAGCTCATCGTGGATTTGTGTGAAATACGCAATTTTTCACACTAATCTACGAAGAACCACTCACTCTTTTTTGAGTTTGTAAATTTCTGATAATAGAATGTTTCATTAAAACATTGACATATTGTAGCCCCGCCGTGGCGGGGCTTGAAACTTGAAATTAGAAATTTGGGAGAAAGCAGGTATGCATTCCCACGCAGGAGCGTGGGAACGAGTCATACGTAACAGTTTAGCTTTATGAAACAACTGGAAAATTTCAACCCGGATCAGCTCAAAGTGGTAAACAATTCAGTGGCAATGGCAGAGGAACTTGTCAGCAACTCCTATAAGATGTCGGAAGCTCAGTGGCTTCACCGCAGGTATGATGTCAAAACCGTGGTTGATCTTTGTCCCGATGAAACAACCGACGGGCCGTTTGCACAGATTATCCGCTATAAAGGCCGGCTAAAAGATACATCACTCAGTTCGTCAACGTATGATTTTTATAAAATATGCCTTCAGGACCATTCCATTCTTGCAGCATTAAAACAATCACCCGATATGGAACTCTTTCCATTTATACTATATATTGTAGCCCATGAATTAATTCATATTGTCAGGTTCAGCAAATTTATCCAGAGCTTTGATGCTTCATGTGAAGAAAAAACTGCTGAAGAAAAACGGGTGCATGAAAAAACCCGTGAAATTTTAAGCTCTGTAAAGATTGCAGGGCTGGCAGATGTATTAAAGTTCTATAGTAAATGGCACACTACCTTTGATGGATTGCGGAACTGATAAAAAAACCGATAGCCACCCACTTGACAATAAAAAAACTTTTACTATAATACAAAACAAAGCTTATAAAGGAGGTCATCAAACAATGCCGGTTTATGAATATGAATGCACTCAATGTGGCGAACTTGAAGAGGTAATACAAAAATTCTCTGATAAACCGCTAACTAAATGCAGACATTGTGCGGGAAAACTTCAAAAACTTATTTCGCAAAGCACTTTTCGTCTAAAAGGAACGGGCTGGTATGTGACAGACTATGCACACAAATCCCAAGGCTCTGCTGCTTCAAGTAAAGCAAAGGACAAAGCATCGACTTCAAAGGCCAACAAATCAGACAAAACAGCTAAAAAAAATAATTAAAAATAAAAATGATTAAAGATGGCGACTTTTTAAAAAGTCCATCCAATGCGCCTTAGAGAGTTTTGAAAAAGCGCATAAATGTATTTTTTATAAAGTCGTCTTATTTTTGATGAACTCGTAAAAAGTCAAATTCGTCGAATGTGTCATTTCGGCCGCAGGGAGAAATCTTATCTTTTCAATAGGTTGCAGAATAAAGATTTCTCGTTTCACTCGAAATGACAGGCCAGAGGGACTTTTTACGAGTTCATCATTTTTGGCTTTTTAAAAAATTACATTTATTGCTCTTTACAAATTTAAATCTGTAACTATTTTATTTAAGATATAAACACAGGGTGTTTTGCAAAAAAAACCAAAGTTAGGGATTTGGTGTAAATGATTTTGATAATTCGTGAAAAGAAAAAAGGAGATTGCAAACAATGAAACTCAGACCATTACAAGATCGAATTTTAGTACAACGTGTTGAAGAAGAAACCACCACCAGGGGAGGAATTATCATTCCCGACACAGCTAAGGAAAAACCGATAGAGGGAAAGGTTGTCGCTGTAGGCAAAGGCAAAATTGGAGATGACGGCAAGAGAATCGCTCTTGAGATAAAGAAGGGTGACAAGATTTTATTCAGCAAGTATGGCGGCACAGACATAAAAATTGAAGGCGAAGAATATCTCATCATGCGTGAAGATGATGTTCTTGGAATAATCGAATAATAAATTGATACTATAATGGAGGATTGATCAAGATGGCTAAAATTATAAAATATGACATGAAGGCCCGTGAAGCTATGCTCAACGGGGTTAAAACCCTCTCTGATGCTGTGGTTGTGACTCTCGGGCCAAAAGGAAGAAACGTTGTTATTGATAAATCCTGGGGTTCTCCCACGGTTACAAAGGATGGAGTAACTGTGGCTAAAGAAATCGAACTGGAAGACAAGTTTGAAAATATGGGCGCCCAGATGGTAAAAGAGGTTGCCAGCAAGACAAGCGATATGGCAGGCGACGGAACAACAACCGCTACAGTGCTGGCAAGGGGTATCTATGAAGAAGGACAAAAGCTGGTTGCCGCAGGCAACAACCCTATGGCTATAAAACGTGGTATTGAAAAAGCCATTGAGGTTGCGGTCAATGAGCTTAGAAATATGAGCAAACCGACCAAAGATCAGCGTGAAATAGCCCAGGTAGGCACCATTTCTGCAAACAACGATGAAACAATAGGCAATATCATTGCCGAGGCAATGGGCAAGGTCGGCAAAGAGGGTGTTATCACCGTTGAAGAGGCAAAAAGCATGGAAACCACACTTGAGGTGGTCGAAGGCATGCAGTTTGACCGTGGATATCTTTCTCCATATTTTGTTACAGATCCTGATAAGATGGTTGCTTCACTCGAGGATCCTTATATTCTCATCAACGAGAAAAAGATCAGCACCATGAAAGACCTTCTTCCCATACTCGAGCAAATCGCCAAAATGGGCAAACCTCTTGTAATCATTGCAGAGGATGTGGACGGCGAAGCTCTTGCCACTCTGGTTGTAAACAAACTGAGAGGAACATTGCAGGTTGCCGCTGTTAAAGCTCCCGGTTTTGGCGACAGAAGAAAAGCCATGCTTGAGGATATAGCGATTCTTACCGGAGGCCAGGTTGTATCAGAAGACATTGGAATCAAACTGGAAAGCATTACGCTGCAAGACCTTGGCAAAGCCAAACGGCTTACCATTGACAAAGACAACACCACTATTGTTGACGGCGCCGGCGCTCGCAGCGCTCTGGAAGGCCGCGTAAAACAGATTCGCGCTCAGATAGATGATACAACATCTGATTATGATCGTGAAAAACTCCAGGAACGTCTGGCCAAGTTAATCGGCGGCGTGGCTGTTATTAATGTAGGCGCTGCTACCGAAACCGAGATGAAGGAGAAAAAGGCACGCGTCGAGGATGCGTTAAACGCCACCCGGGCTGCTGTTGAAGAAGGTATTGTGGCCGGCGGCGGCGTTGCGCTGGTGCGCTGCTTAGACGCTTTGGGCAAGATTAAAATCAAGGCAGATCAGAAGCTGGGTGTAAAGGTTGTTATGCGCGCCATGGAAGAGCCCCTGCGCCAGATCGCCAACAATGCAGGTGTAGAAGGCTCTGTTGTAATTGAAAAAGTCAAAAATGGCGAAGGCGCCTTTGGATACAATGCTGAAACCAACACATACGAAGACCTGATTAAAGCAGGCATTACCGATCCTACCAAAGTAGTCCGTTTTGCTCTGCAAAATGCGGCAAGTGTTGCCGCGTTGATGCTGACAACAGAAGCTATGGTAGCGGAAAAGCCTGAAGATAAAAAAGATATGGCCATGCCGGCAGGCGCTCCGGGAATGGGCGGCGGAATGGGCGGAATGGGCGGAATGATGTAAAAATATATGCTCCGGGGTTCAGAGGTTCAAGGTTCCGGGTTAGTGAAGGTTAACAAAGAAAGCCCTCTTGCTGTTGCAGCATGAGGGCTTTTTTTTTGAAAAGATTGACAAATTAATAACAAAAGGAATATAAAATTAAAAATCTACCTGCTGAATCAGGTAAATTTTTATTGCGACTGCAAGTCATTTATTTTGAACCGCAGAACCGCAGAACAAGGAACCGCAGAATGTCGAAGTAAAGAATATTGCCTTATTGCTTTAAAAAACTTCTGCTGTTCGAAATTCCTTGTTCGATATTCGATATTCAAAATGCAAAACAGGCTAAATTTGTTCGCCTAAAAGGCAAAGGTTTTAAACCCGGCGAATGGAAAAATAAATAAACAAGCCAACATCAAATATCGGAGCAATCTATGAATTATAGTAAAATTATCAAAATAATTACCTGCCTGTGTATATTTACAGCAATAATTACTTCCCCTTTATCCGTTTTTGCTGAAGATGAAAAGGGAATCGAACATGAGACAGGCTTTTATTATACTATTCAAAAGGGCGACACGCTATGGGATCTTTCAGAGCGATTCTTTGATTCACCATGGCAATGGCCTGATTTGTGGCAGGAAAACAGCCAGGTTTCCAACCCTCATCTGATTTACCCGGGCGAAAGGATACGCCTGTTTCATAAAGGGTGGGTTAGAACAACGGCTAAAACAGAGGTAAAAGAAAAACCATCGTCGAAAAAGGAACCGCCATATTTTGTTTGTCCCGATATTGACAAAATAGGTTTTATTAAAAAAGAACCTGTCACTCCCTCGGGCTATATATTCAAGTCATATAACGATAAAATTATGATCAGTCATGGTGATAAGGTTTACATAAGGCAAAACAATAACTCATCATTTATTCCAGGAAAAAAGCATATAATATATAGAACTAACCCTGTAACAAACAAAAAAACAAAGGATCCTATTGGATTTCAGCACTATCTGACAGGCATGCTTGAAATTACAGAAAAGCATCCCGATTTTGCTGTAGCAAGGATCGTTCAATCTTTCCGCGTCATCGAAGCCAATGATCTTTTGATGCCGTATCAACCGCTGTCCAAGAAAATATTCATAACCGAGAGCAAAAAAGGGCTTGAAGGATCAATCATAGGGTCGGAAGAAAAAGCAACGATCATCGGAGACAGCACAATAGCGTTTATTGACAGGGGCAATCAAGACGGCGTAATGCCCGGACAGCACTACAGCATATATTACCAGGAAAAAAAGCGGCTCGATCCAAAAAGTAAAAAATATACCCTTCTTTCGATTGTAGATTTTGGGACATTGTTTGTCCTGCGCACCGAACAGAGCGCATCTACAGTTCTTATTACAAGGTCGGATAAAAGCATTGCTCCCGGCGATAGAATCTGCAGCCCTTTGCCTAAAAAGTAGGGGAAACACCCAGGGAGCAAAGAGCAGAGAGCTTTGAGGTTGGAGAATCTTATGAAAAAGTTTATTCTAATAATTGTAACTATCGCCTTTTTCATATATCCCTCTGTCTGCCTTTCCTCTTATCTTATAGAGTTAAAAAACGGCTCTACATTTATAACTAACCACTATTGGAAGGAAGGACAACAGATAAAGTTCTACTATCGCGGCGGAGTCGTGGGGATTGAAAAAAACCTGGTCCGGGAAATCAGGGAGTCTGACTTACCATATAAGGAAGCTGTGGCCGAAGAAAAGGTCCCGCCTACACCGGATGTACCAGAGGTAGCGCCTAAAGAAGCAGGAAAAAAAACCGAGGTGGAGAGCAAGGAGATAGATGTCGAATATTATCAGAGGATGAACGAGGAACTTTGGGACAAGTACAGGGATGCAAAAGAAAGATACGATCAATCAAAGTTGCATCGTGATGAGTTTGTCGGAAATGACGCAAAAAAAGAGATCAAGGAAGCGCTTGATAAACTAACCGAACTTTCCAGAGAGCTGAAGAAAAAGAACAAGGGTGTCCTGCCTGATTGGTGGAAAGAAAAGCCTTAGATGTATGGCATTACTCAGTTATCACTCGCCATGTCTTGTCTGTAAAAACCCAAATCGCAGTAGAACCAGGCATTCCAGGGGGGAGATTTGCAGCCAATGATGGCACCTGCCATATACAGGGTACCTGAGCAGTTATGTTAAAGTTCTTGCAGACAATTGTGCCGGCTATCTCAGTCTGCATACTACTGGTTGCTGTGCCGGCAGTATAGTATGCACCGGTTAGTAATAACTGAGACGAAACAGCGCCCAACGTGATGTCCCCGGTACTAACCACACCAAATCCATTGATGGTTGGGTAGCTTGCGGGTGTGGTAGGCAGGATATCACCATCAATCAGAGTCGTGCCTGTTGTATATATGGTGCCGTTTCCAGAAT
Organism: Desulfobacterales bacterium; assembly: GCA_030610995.1. Lineage (GTDB taxonomy): Bacteria > Desulfobacterota > Desulfobacteria > Desulfobacterales > ETH-SRB1 > Desulfaltia. Next base: position 20,161 of record JAUWQO010000016.1, on the reverse strand, counting down.
AGGTTATGTCATTGCTTATGTTCAACGATGATACCTTAACTATCCCCTTTATCTCAAGGATGTTTGTAATCGAGTCGAAACGGATGGCATTATCGGAGTCCTCGAAAGTAGCTCCATCATATTGCTCAATATCAGGGTAGTATATCACCGATAGTGGTTTATAGTCTCCTGTCAATTCCAACACGCCGGCTATCAGACCCTTTTCAACTTTTCCATCGTCGGTTGCCGAAGACGTTTGGTAGTTCGGAGGGCCGCCTGTTTGGTCGGTGGTCCCTGTCAAGTCCAAACAGTTGGCAGGGTCAGCGTCAGGGTCATCAAACCACGCAGTATCAATGCTCGGCAGCGTTATATTATAATCTCCCAGGTCATACGCTTTTGCGGAAGCTGCGCCTTCGTCTGCATAAAGGTTATTATCGGTGATCCCGCCGATAATATCGTCATTTACACCATTACTGTCTCCATCATCTCCATCCGTCACATAGATTCCCTTAAATGGGCTTGTCAATGACCCTATGCTCGCACTTCCAAGCGCCATATCCACGAGCCCGTTTTTGATTCTGAATTTTGCATTCAGATCAGACGAAGTCCCTCCGGCAATTTTAGCAGCAAGTATTCCATCCATGAGGACATTGGTGTTTCGGCAGTCACCGGTCTGGTTGCTGAAAACCGTGGTCGTAGGATCAAGACCATCCCCAAGTATGTGAAGAGAACCGGCTATTACAACGTTACCTGTGATTGGTACAGCGCCGCCACTACCACCGGAAAATATTGCATTGTTCCAGGGCGAGATGTTTTCTGCCGAAAAGTAGCTTTCAAGCGTAGCAGTGGATGAATTCGGGCCTGTTCCAATAGATCTGACCCAGATGGTTGTTAGGTCAAAAACAGCGGGGAAAGCGGGGTCAGGCGCATAGTTTTTGAATTGGATAGTATAGTCCCCCGCACCGAATGAAATGTTGCTAAAACCTGAAGGAGTGTAAAAGGCAGTAGAGTCGGGTGTTATGGTTATGTCGCCTGATATTGCCGCAAAATTAGTGTTGGAGAGATCCTGATCGGTATTTAAATCATTCATCAATTCGGCCTCGGCTCTTGCCAACCCAGCCTCGGCATTATAAAATGCCTGCACGCTTTGCCTGTAATTGCTGCCGATTTTAAGATCTGTTGTCGTTACCACAACCGCAGTGGTTCCCAGAATCGATATAATAGCCAGAAACATAAGCCCAAGAGGAAGAACCATTCCTTTTTCATTTTTATATATTAAATTTGGCATCCCTGCCTCCTTTGGGCTACCAACTTAAAGCGGGACAATTCGTAGGGTGGGCACTGCCCACCATTCTATAACTCTTTGAGATTACAAGGTGTCCCGGCTTAAGTTGGTAGCCTTCCTTTATAAGCTTAGTTCCGCTTCGCAATTGGTCGAGTAGTCGAGTAGTCGAGTAGTCAAGTGGTCGAAACGAGCAACGAGTAACCAGTAACGAGCAACCAGTTTTTATAGATTCCTCGGCGTTATAAAAGAGGTTAAAGTGTGTATCCTGTATCCGCTATTTGCGGAATAATCACCATCTGGTTCTGATGTTCTGGCGGTTAAGGATACATTGATAGAATTACCAGACTGAGAAATTTGTAAATCTTGGATATTTTCAGCTAATGGCTGACGGCCTCCCCCTGTATTTTCGTTCCTTTTTAATATTGGGATATTGTTTTCTACTACTATAGAATAGCCAATAACTTTGACCAGATATATAGGGGTACCCACCGCATAATTTCTGCTTAAACCCTGATTGCCTGTGGCGACAAGATTTGTATCTATGGTCAAAGTATTGCCAGAAATACCAGTAATAATGGCATTTTCCAAGCCATCAATAGAGATAAGTTTCTTTTCGTTAGTATTAAATTTACCAGCCTCGGCTGCATCTTGCAAAGTAAGCGAAGTCGTACCTGAAGAAGCGCTGGCTGACAGACTGGCTGGCGAATCGAAACAACCTACGATGTGAATTATGTCGGGATCCGATCCCCCTTCCTCGATTGTTGGATTGGCATTGATGGTAGGAGTAGGAGACGCTACCCAGTCAATCCACGTTGATAGATCAGATGTTGGAACCCCATACCCGGCCATCCTGGTCTCTCTCGTCATCATATCCATGGCAGCTCTTGCAGTCTGCACCATCTCGACAATCTGTTCCTGAACGTCATAGATTTTGCGCTGCATAAGGAAAGTGCTTGATAATGCCGCCAGGATAATCAGACCAATTGTCATGGCAATCAGCAGTTCTACCAGGGTAAAACCGCTTTCTTTATTTTTAGGTGAATAATACATGGTCTTTATTGTGCAAGGATCGTCTGCAAAACAACCGATTTGCTTGATTCCCAGTAAACGGTTACGTTTACTGTTTTCATGCCGCTTGAAGGGCTGTTGGGAGTAACAATTACTTCCCTTTCATAGTGAGCATAAAGAGATGGCATGGGAGCCTTTGTTTCTGATACAACACTTGAGTAGTTAAGCCCTTTGATCTCTTCAATCTTATCCTGCGCCAGAACCGTGGCAGTGCTAATCCTGTTGCTTAGCTTGTTGCTGTTAATTATCCCTGTTATCAGCGCCGCTGTTCCAAGCAGTCCTACTGACAGAATAAGCATGGCGACCAGAACTTCCATCAGGGTAAAGCCGCTGTTGTTGTTTGCTTTGTGCATGTTCATAATGTTCATGCTTTTCATTTTTGCTTTGGCCTATCAGCTAATTTATTTTTACCCTGCCGGCGATACTAATTGTAATAATCTTCGATCCACTCGGATTTGTTAAGGTGATGGTAGGCAGATTGGTAGCCGTCCCTCTCGGCGAAAATATCGGGTCATTGTTGGAACCAATGGTTACATCTTGGTATCCATTTTGAATATCTTTTGTCTCTGTCCACTCGCCACCGTCGGCAGTGCCGTCGTTATCATCATCGTCCAGTATCATATACTCATGACCATTAGCTAAGAAGAATATCTTAAATTCATTGTTCTGACTCACCGCCTTCATCCTCGCCGCCATCAAATCCCCCATTACCTGTCTGGCCGCTCCGTTTAACCTGCTTTTTGGCATGTAAGACAGAAAATTTGGAACAGCAATGGCGGCAAAAACCCCCAGAATAGCAATGATAACGATCAGTTCGATGAGTGTGAAACCCGATTGTTTATTGCAACGTTGCATAGAGCCTCTGAAGAATGAATTGTAAATAAATATAAATCCCAAATTTTAGGTCTTTTTTTTGAAATTTCTATTGTCCCATTATCCCATTAAAATATTAGGCAATTTTTGTGCCATATAGTATCCCCACGCTGAAACATGGGAACGAGAAATTAAAAGGCCGCCACGTAGGGCGGCCCTACCGGGGTGTAACATCCAAATGGAACAAATATACCATATCACACTGGGGTTCATACCCTTGATTAACGGTAGGCCGTCCTGCGTGGCAGCTAAATTTAGGGACCGAAGGACTATTTAACCGGGGGTGGCTAAATCTAAATATAAAAGAAAAACCAGTGAAAATAACCAGTTCCGGGTGAAAATTAACTATGATGATTTCGTAAAAAGTCTGATTTGAAATTCTTATTGCTTATAACCAATATTATAAAATCTACATTTTATTAAAAAAATCCACGGCATTTTGAAACATGCGTATGCCGGCTGTAGCGCCTGTATCTACAACACTTCCGCGGCGCTTTATTATTTCTTTGTCACGCGTCCAGTCCGGATGATTTGTTCGGTGGTTATAAGCTTCAGGATGAGGCATAAGGCCGAAAATCCGGCCGGTGGGATCGCATATCCCTGCGATATCATTTATTGACCCGTTTGGATTAAATGGGAACCTGTTGTCAGCAAGAGAACCTTTTGGCATGGCATACTGCATAGCCACCTGGTTGTTTTCAAATAATCGTTCAATTACGACTTTGTCTGAATAAAACTTTCCTTCCCCATGTCTTATGGGAAGCTCCAGAAAATCAAATCCTTTTGTAAATACACATGGAGATGAAGGATTAACCTTTAAGCTTACCCAATCATCCCTGAAATTTCCACAATCATTAAATGTAAGAGCAATGGATCGTGTCTTGTAATCGCCTGCGAAACCAGGCAAAAGCCCTATGTTGACAAGGGTCTGGAATCCGTTGCATATTCCAAGCACAAGATTTCCCCTGTCAACAAATTCAAGTAGTTTATCTCCAAGATTTGTCTTTAGGCGGACAGCCTGAATTACACCGGCGCCGTGATCGTCTCCCCAGCTAAATCCTCCCACAAAGACCATTATCTGAAAATCATCAAGACTAACAGAACCGTCGATAAGCGAGTTGATATGCACCCTCCTTGCTGAAGCGCCGGCCAGTTCAAGGGCATAAGCTGTCTCATTATCACAGTTCAGGCCGTATCCGGCCAGGACAAGGGCATTTACTTTGTTCATATGGTTCTTCTCCGCCTAACCAAACAAAATCTGTAACAGTTCAGCCCTGTTACAGTAGGGTGCATTCTATGCACCATAGTGGTGCATAGAATGCACCCTACAGATTACAGCAATGATTCACGGTTCACAGTTTTTTTACAATCATCAATCATCAGTCATCAATCCCTAAAGGTCCTTAAAAGGCTTCTTCCAGGCGGCTTTCAAGTCTTGAACCGGAATGGAAATAATGGTTTTGCTTTTTCCCCTGTTTTTAGAATCGCTGATAATCAAATCGCCGGACTTATCTGTTATAACCCCTATGCAGGCACAAGGAAGCCCTTTAAAAATATCTTCAAAGATCTTTTTCTTTTCAGGATCTATTGTCACTATAAAGCGACCCGCAGATTCTGAAAATAAAAGCGTATCAATACGGTTAACCTGAGCAGAAGGCACAAGAGCAAGATCGACTTTCATACCCAGATCCCCGCCCATGGCAACCATTGTTAGATGCACGCCCAGACCGCCGCGATATATTCCATGGGCAGATGCGAGAACCTCTTTTTCAATAGCGCTGCCGAGCGCCCTGTAAAGCGTGGCAAACTGCCTGGAATGCACCTGCGGGACATTCAGGCCGACATATCCATAATGCTCGTAGTATTCTGAGCCTCCAAGTTCGTTTCCAGTTTCTCCAAGTATATAAACCAAATCGCCCGGAATTTTGGAGTCCATTGTAATGCATTTGTTTATATCATCGATAACAGATATAGTTGAAAATTGGATGGTTTCAAGAGCGGATACCTTGTGGGTTTCACCATATCGGCCTGCAAGATATCCATCAATATACATGCTGTCTTTCCCTGAAAGGAGCGGTATCCCATATGTTAGGCAGATATCCCGAAGCGCCAGGCATGAGCGAACCAGTTGCGCTGCCTTGAATCTGCCGTCAGGATTATCTTCTGGATCGTATTGAATGTTGGGCCAGCAAAAATTATCCACACCGCCTATCATATCCAAATCAGCCCCGACAGCAATTAGCCTGCGCACAGCCTCATCAATGGCGCAGGCTGTCATGTGATATGCATCTATTGCCGAATATGCAGGCAACAGCGCCTGGGCAAAAGCAAGCCCCTTCTCGGAATCAAGCACCGGCCTTATAACAGACGCGTCACTGTTAACATCGCGGCCGGCGCCTACAAGAGGTTTAATAACGCTTGTCCCCTGCACTTCATGGTCATACTGCCTGGATATCCATTCCCTGGAACATATATTTGGGCGTGACAAAATGTCTGTAAGCAAAGCTTCATAGTCGCCGGGCTCCCTGACAACCGGTTCAAAAAGTCCCCGTTTTTCAGGCTCCTGCCAGTGCGCATCAAATTCCCACTGGGGGAAACCTGAACTCAGAAAATCAAGATCAATATAAGCGCAGGTCTTGCCGTTATAGGTGATATGAAGTTTTCCTGAATCCGTATATTTGCCGATAACTGCGCTCTCAACAGCATGCTTTTTTGAAAGTGCAAGAAAACTGTCTAAATCCTCCGGCCTTATGGCTACAGTCATACGCTCCTGGGATTCTGAAATCCATATTTCCCATTGATCAAGCCCTTCATATTTTAAAGGAACCTTTTCAAGCTCAATCTCGCATCCGTTTGAAAATAGAGCCGATTCCCCGACAGAGGATGAAAGCCCTCCTCCTCCGTTATCTGTAATAAATCTTATAAGCCCTTTATCGCGTACCTCTAATATAAAATCATGCATCTTTTTCTGGGTGTATGGATCACCTATCTGTACATGACCGGCAGGGGTGCTTTCAGAAAAAACCTCGGATGCCGCGGTCACGCCATGAATCCCGTCTTTGCCGACCCTTCCGCCGCACATGATTACCAGGTCTCCGGGCGATGTTTTTTTCTGTTCTGAAGGCTCTCCCTTTATCTGCGCGGGCATTATACCGATGGCCGTCACAAAAACCAGGGACTTTCCCATATAACCGGGATGAAAAAGGAGCTGGCCAAAGGTTGTGGGAATTCCGCTCTTGTTGCCACCGTCCCGCACACCTTCTATAACCCCGTCCAGAAGGCGTCTTGGATGAAGATGCGGGGTAAGATCGCCATTATAATCCCTTTGCCCAACACAATAACCATAGCCCCCCATAATCAGCTTTGCGCCCTTGCCCGTGCCCATGGGATCACGATACACGCCGACAATGCCGGTTATTGCTCCGCCGTAAGCCTCCATGTTGGATGGAGAATTGTGGGTCTCACCCGTGATAACGTAATAGTGGTCGTCATCAAATTGTCCTGCGCCGGCATTATCCCACAGCACAGATACAACCCACGGCTTTTTCTCCTTTAACAAGAGTGTCGGCTCCTTGATACAGGTCTCAAAAATATTGTCCACAACCTCTGCATGGCCTGTTGAAAGGTCCTGATAGTGGAACAATCCCTGGAAGGTATTATGGTTGCAATGATCGCTTCTTGCCTGGGAGATATATTCAATTTCAATATCAGTAGGGTCTGAAAGACCGACTAAAGCCCGCTCAGCCCGCACCTTCTCGCTTAAAAAATATGCCCTTATGGTTGGAATATCGTTTGGATTCAAAGCCAGGTTCCGCTCGTCGCTTATCCCTTTCAACGTTTCATCGCTGTCAATCGGAATAGACATAACAACCGGCTTATGATCAAGCTTAACCTTGGGAATAATAATCCCAATTCCGCTTTTATTGTCCCAATCCTGTTTTGAATATATCTTCCATCTCTGTATAACCTCATTGGCTAACAGTTCACCTGCAATTTTATCTGCATCTTCAGATGTCAGACCTTTTCCTTTCAGGCAATACCGTTTTGAAGTATAGATCGCTTCACCCTGCTTAAACTTTACTCCTAAAATATCTTCTACCGCCTCAACAGCGGTGCTGCCTGGATTGTCCCTGACACCCGGCCTGAAGCCGACCCAGATAATCCAGTCAAATTCAATCGGAATAGGATCAAAAGAGGATGTTTGTGTTACAGGGTTTGTGAAGATTTCCGTTTGAATGGTTTTTAACTGGTCGGCAGTTAGGTCGGCATCAATGGTGAGCACGTTAATGGCGCATACCCGTGAAAGTTTAATGCCAAAATAATGGAAAGCCTTCTGGCGGATTCCTTCTCCTTCAGCATCAAAAAGATCCGGATTAAGAGCTATTTCGAGTCGATTTGGCATGATGATAGATTTAAAGGCCGCCACGTAGGGCGGCCCTACCGTTAATCAAGGGTTTGAACCCCAGCGCGATATGGTATTTTTCCATTTGGATGTTACATCCCGGTAGGGCCACCCTACGTGGCGGCCTTTAACTAAAAAATATGCGTGAAATATCGTTATAAAACACAAAGATCATCAGCAATATTAATATTAGGATCCCTGCCTGCTGAGCGATTTGACGAACTCTTATACTGACCGGACGTCCTATTGCAGCTTCGATAAAAAAGAAAATCAGATGACCGCCATCTAAAACCGGTATGGGGAGTATGTTTAAAATGCCAAGATTAATGCTAAGGAGAGCGATAAAAAAAATAAGGTTGGCCGCTCCTTCCCTGGCCTGGTCCCCCGCCATCTCGGCAATCATTATAGGGCCGCCCATGGTTTTTATAGAGAGGGTTCCCTGTATCATTTTTACAATACTAATTACAACTAATTTTGAAATTTTCCAGGTTTGGATAATACTCTCTGAAAGAGCCTGAAACGGATTCAAATCCTTTACAAATGTATCACCGGAGGATTGAATCCCGATTACATATCGCTTGATTTCCTCGCCGAATATATTTTTTGACGAAATTTGCTTTGGGATGAGCTTTACAATAAATATCGATTCTTCCCGACGAACCGTTAAGTCAAGGCTTTTACCCTTGCTGTCGGTAATAATTCCGGCCATCTCCTCCCAGCTTTTGATAGCAAGCCCATTAATCTCTATTATCTGATCATCCTTCTGCAATCCTGCCTGATGCGCCGGCAAACCGTCGTTAACATCTCCGATAGTAGGTTTTATAATAAAGGAGCCATGAATTTGAAAAATTCCAAAAAATATTATTATAGCAAGAAAAAAATTAAAAAAAGGACCTGCCGCAACGATTAAAATCCGTTTAAACACATGCTTATGTGTAAATGAAACAGGGATGTCAACAGGAGATATATCTGCATTTGGTTCTTCCCCTACCATCTTAACATATCCGCCAAGCGGCAGTACAGAAACAATGTAATCGGTTCTGCCTATCTTTTTTCCGAACAGCTTAGGGCCAAACCCTAATGAAAACTTTTCCACCCCCACTCCCAAAAGCCTTGCAACAAGGAAATGGCCGAGTTCATGAAAAAAAATAAGTATTCCCAAAACTACGACAAATGAAAATATGGTAGTAAACATAATTAATTATAAGTCCTTAACGGTCTGATAACCGTTCACGGTTTACGGTTTGTTTTACTGAACTTTGCAATGATTGAAATATGTTTGGTATTGTTCTCAATTCTGAACTTATAAAATCCCAAATTTCAAGCATCAAATTACAAATAAATCCCAAATTTCAATATTCAATGACCAAAAAAGCTTCGCTTTACATTTAGCTATTGGCTATCGGCCATTGGCTAAATGTAGCCAAAGGCTCCCTCATTTACGGGTTTGGGATTTTGGTCATTGTAATTTATTTGGTATTTGTGATTTGTTATTTAGAATTTACAATCATCTGAGGCCCCTTAGTTACACTGCCGATTATTTCCTTTTCTGCGTATTCCCGAGCCCACCTGTCAGCTTCGATAATATCGGACAGCTCCGGATTTGCAACAACAGGGTGAATCTCCATTATCTTACTGATAACCCCGGGTATTTTTACAAATGGAATGCGCCTGTTTAAAAAAGCCTGCACAGCCATCTCATTTGATGCATTTAACACCGCGGGAAGGGTCCCACCCGTCTTGCCTGCCGTGTAAGCCAGAGCTAAACATGGAAATTTATCTAAATCAGGTTTTTTAAATGTCAGAGGATCTATATTTGCAAAGTCAGGTATCGGCTGTCTTAGAGGAAGATGTTTTGGATATGATATGGCATATGCTATCGCCCCCTTCATATCCGGTATGCCAAGCTGGGCAATTATAGCTCCATCCCTGAAAGAAACCATTGAGTGAATCACGCTTTGCGGATGAATCACAATCTTTATCATATTTAGAGAAACCTTGAAAAGGAATTTGGCCTCTATTACCTCAAGCCCCTTGTTCATAAGTGTGGCCGAATCAACGCTGATCTTTTTGCCCATCTGCCAGGTTGGATGCGCAAGAGCCTCTTCCGGTGTTATGCTTGCAAATTCACTTTCCGGCCGGTTCAAAAAGGGTCCTCCGGAGCCTGTAAGTAAAATACCGTCAAGATCCTCCTTTCGCTGGCCGACAATACATTGAAAGATAGCGCTGTGTTCGCTGTCGATTGGAAGTATATTTATCCCTTTTTCATCAGCTCTTTTTGCAACAATTTCGCCTGCCATTACAATGGATTCTTTGTTGGCCAGCGCAATGTCCTTGCTTGCCTCTATTGCTGCCAGAGTCGGCGCAAGACCTGCTGCGCCCACTATTGCAGACACAACCATTTCAACAGATCCATGTGTAGCTACAGCCCTGTATCCATCTTCCCCATACATTATTTCAACGCGGGCCTTTGAAGGAAGCATCCCTTTCAGTTCAAGCGCCTTGTTTGCATCAATAACAACGGCAAGCTCAGGGGAAAACTTTTTGATCTGGCCGGCTAACAGTTCAACATTGGTTCCGGCTGCAAGGGCTTTAACGCCGAATTGCTCTGGAAACATTTCTATAATTGCAAGAGCCTTGCAACCAATTGATCCGGTAGATCCAAGTATTGAAAGATTTTTCATGAATAGTTATATAATTAAATTGTATAGGAATTTCCTTTCCTGAAATCACAAATATCAAATATCAAATATCAAATATCAAATATCAAATAAATTACAATAACCAAAATTCAAAATTCCAAACCCGTACCTTTTTGGTCGAGTAGTCGACTATCCTGTTTCATTGAATATTGGGATTTGGGATTTATTTGTAATTTGATGCTTGAAATTTGGAATTTTATAAGTTCAATTTGGGGCGAAGCCCCTAAGTATTAATTACCCCTTTTTTAGTCCCTTACCCCTTACCCCTTACCCCTTACCCCTTAATCCTTAAACAATTTGATACAATTATTTAATTTTATATGCAAGGATTTTGATAATGCAGATTTCAAACGGTGTGACAAGAAATCGGCAAATCGCAAAAAATGCGCTCGCTGTTGCGGTTCAAGGACGGGAAAAGGAGAAAAACCGTTTTTTGTGGAGAGGTTACCAGCTTTAGTTGTTGAAAGCTTGTGCCAAAGTGTTGTATAGTAATTTGAATTTTAGCAACTTCTCAATAAGTTGAGGTTTTAGCGACTGGATTCCCGCTTTCGTCCGCCAGAGTGCTTTGGCGGACACGGCAGACAGGCGGGAAGATACGGAGATGCCGTTGTTTAAGACTATAATGGAAGAAGCGCTCCTTCCCCTGATGATCACAGACAGCAAAGGTCGGATAATTTTTGCGAACAGATGGTTGGAAAAGTGTATGGGGTATACCCGGCGGGAATTTTTGAAGAGCAACCTGCGAGATCTGTGCGCGTCTTATGAACAAAGCCGATATATTTTCTCGCGTTTGCATGATATCAAAAGGACGATTGAGGTTGATATTGATTTTTACCGAAAAAATGATGAGATATTTACTGCAAATGTTTCTTTTTCCCCTTTTAATTACCGGCAGGCGCTGCATCTGCTTATAATTATCAGGGACGTAACCGCCAAGCGGGTTCGGGAAGTAACAATCCGTGAAGATGAGGAGCGATACCGCAGGCTTCTTGCAGAACGGAATATATTGCAGGATCAGCTCCATCGATCCAGCAAAGTTGCCTCCATGGGTGAGTTAGCCGCCGGTATTGCCCACGAAATCAACAATCCCCTTGGCATTATCCTCGGGTTTGTCCAGGATATTTTAGATGAGATTCCTTTGGATGATCCCCTCTTTGAATCGATCAAGATTATCGAAAAGGAGACAGCCCGGTGTGTGGATGTGGTAAAGAACCTTTTAGACTTTGCCCGATTAAAGCCTCCGGAAAAGACCACCGTGGATATCATCGAACTCCTTGAAGGTTCAATTGTGTTACTGATGCCCGGAATCAAGAAAAATAAGGTGAGTATCAAAAAAAATTTTGAAATGGAACTTCCCCACATCAAGCTTGATGCACAGCTTATCCAGCAAGTTTTTCTTAATGTGATGATTAATGCCGTTCAAGCAATGCCTGCCGCAGGTGTTCTTGCTCTTGATGTCGGTCTTGTGCGCAAAGCGCTGTTCCAGGAACCCGGCGATTGGATCCGGATTATCATATCAGATACAGGCATCGGAATCTCTGAAAAGGATATCCATCGTGTTTTTGATCCTTTTTTTACCACCAAGGGCAGCAAGGGAACAGGATTGGGACTTTCCGTTTGTCAGCGTATCATGGAAGACCACCGTGGAAAAATTGAAATAGAGAGTCGAAAGGTATCCGGAACTATATGCAGACTTTATTTTCCGATAAAAGAGTGAGGAGGATACGGTGTTAGCGAAGATTTTAGTGGTGGACGATGAGGAGCACATGCTCAAGCTGTTTGAAAAAATCCTTACAAAGCAAGGGCATAAGATCCGAACCGCTGCCAGCGTAACCGAGGCAATCGGTTTGTTGGAAGAGGAGGCCTTTGATCTAATGTTTTCTGATCTTGTAATGCCTGACCTTGGTGGCATGGACCTGTTAAAAGAGGTGAAAACCAGATATCCGGACGTTCCTTTTATTGTGATTACCGCCTACGGGTCTATCGGATCTGCTGTCGAGGCTATGAAAACAGGCGCATTTGACTATCTGACCAAGCCCTTCCGCAAAGATGATATCCTTCTGGCAGTGGACAAGGCCTTAAAATATTGCAAACTTCATAACGAGATCAAACGACTCCGCGAAGAGCTAAAAGGCAAAGAGGGGGTCAAAAAAATTATCGGCAAGAGCAAAGCTATGCAGGATGTGTTGAAACTCGTTGCCAGGGTGGCAGACAGCCAGGCGACAGTCCTGATCCAGGGAGAAAGCGGCACCGGCAAGGAGTTGATCGCCCGGCTTATCCACGACCTGAGCAGCCGGAGAGACAAACCTTTTATAGCTGTGGATTGCGGTGTTTTTCCGGAACATCTTTTGCAAAGTGAACTCTTCGGCCATGTCAAGGGGGCCTTTACAGGGGCGGTTAAAGATAAAAAAGGGCTGTTTATTGCGGCAGACAAGGGCACACTTTTCCTGGATGAAATCGGGACCATCTCTCAGGCCATGCAGTTGAATCTGCTCCGTGTGCTTCAGGAAAAAGAGGTAAGGCCGGTAGGCGGCATTGCCAGTATTGAGGGAGATGTGCGGGTGGTAGCAGCCACAAACATAGACCTTGAGCAGGCCATGAATGAGGGGAAATTCCGAAGGGATCTTTACTACCGGTTGGCTGTGGTCACCGTCGATCTACCTACCTTGAGGGAAAGAAGGTCGGATATCGCTGCGCTAGCATATCACTTTATGCAAAAATATGCTATGATTTATGACAGAAAACTTTCCGATATCACGCCGGGGGCCATGCGCGCTATCATGGAAAATCCGTGGCCGGGAAATGTCAGAGAGCTTGAGAACGTCATGGAACGGGCAGTACTTCTGAGCGCCGGTCAACTTATTGATGAAGCTTCGCTGCCCCTGCCTATCAGGCAAACGATGTCGCATAAAACAAAGCGGTTGGAACCGTTCAAGAACCCAATCAGGACCGCGGGCCGGAACGCGGAAAGGAAAGCTATATTAAAGGCATTGAAAGAGACAAGCGGCAATAAGACAAGGACCGCCAAGATCCTGGGGATAAGTCGAAGTTCATTATATAATAAAATAAGCAAGCTTGGAATTGGGGAATCAGTAGCCGTTCACGGCTTGAAATTTGAAATTGGGAAGAACAGTACAAAAGCATGAAGGCAAAATTTCTAATTTCTAATTTCTAATTTCAACGTTCCGTGAACGCTTACGGAAATCATTTGTAAATTTCTGCTAAAAGAATACCAGTAATCATTATGAAACAATCATTGCTTGTCCATGAATCTCCCTCAATTGTTCGTACGGTTACATCACTCCTTGAAGGCGACGGATATGAGGTTATATGCGTGGAGAATGGTAAAGCCGCTCTACAAAACGTGACAGGGCTGAAATATGATGTTCTTGTCACAGGCTTAAATATACCGAAGATGAACGGCTTGGAATTGACAGATAATATCAGGTTTCGAAATAATTGTATTCCCATTGTAATTTTGTCCAACACAAAAAGTGTTGAGACAGCGGTTGAGGCAATGCGGATCGGAGCAGACGATTTTGTCGCTGAAAAGACTGAGAATCTTGGGAAAGCGCTTCTTTTTGTTATTGAAAGAGCTATACAATTGAAAAGAGCGGAAAGGCGCATGCAGATATACGAATCTAATCTTCCGATATGCATGCATTGCAAGAGGATACGTTATGAGAGGGAAAACAATAAGTGTGCATGGGTTTCTGTTGAGGAGTATTTCAACCGAAAAATGTCGGGAGTAGATTTTTCTCACGGAATATGTCCCGAATGCATTAAGAAATATTATCCTGATGCAAAGTAACATGTTTTGTAGCCGTTTACGGCTTGAAACTTGAAATTAGAAATTTGGGAGAGATTAAAATAGAAATTGGAAATTGGAAATTAGGAAGAACAGTACAAAAGCATGAAGGCCCAATTTCCAATTTCTATTTTCTATTTTCAACGTTCCGTGAACGCTTAGCATGTATTGGTAAACTTGAACAGCTTCAATTGGAGAATTATGCCCCAAAGTGTCCAACTAAATGGACACTGCCCATTATTCTGAACAAAAATACACTCTTCCGCTATCAGTCCAGCTTGCCTCACCATTAATAATTAATTGTTAATACGATAAGTTATCGTTTTACATCGTTAGCCCTCCTTTTTGGTATAGTTCCTGCTCTACAATAAAATGAGTTAAAAGTTGATGGTTTCATAAAAATCCTTTCTCTCCGCTGCGGGAGGATCAGGGTCATAAGCGCTTAAATAAGGGGGAATCATTAACAATTAGTAATTCACAATTGATTATTAATTATTATACAAAATGGGTCAGTGTCGATAACTACTTCATTTGTCACTACAAATTGTCAATAATCAATTGCTAATTGTCAATTGTGAATTTTGCTACAACTACTTCTGAGGTTAAAAAAATGCTTATTTAAGCGCTTATGAGGATCAGGATGGTGGTATCTGAAAGAGGCTTATGGCGTATAAGATTCTGGTAGTGGATGATGAGGAGAACATGCAGGCGCTCTTAAAACGCGTGCTGGGCAAAGCAGGTTACGATGTTGAGTGCGCAGGCTCAGGAGCGGCAGCGCTTCGACTTGCCGAAGACAGTCCCTTTGACCTGGCTATTGTCGATGTTTGCATGACGGAGATGGACGGAATCGAGGTGCTGGGAAAGCTCAAGGAGATTAACAGGCAGATACCGGTAATTATGATATCAGCCTATCCATCGTGGGGTAAAAAAGAGACCGCAGAGCGCATGGACTGCGCGGGTTATCTGTCCAAACCAGTGGACATGAAATACTTAAAGAAGCTCATTAAGAAAGAACTTGATGATTGATGATTGATGATTGATGATTGATGATTGATGATTGATGATTGATGATTGATGATTGATGATTTGTGGAATCGCTTCGCTCTGTCTTTTTGTTATAAAATTAATAGAATATCTGGCATCCTTCACGACAAGTCAAAAGTAGTTTACACTTTGTTGTTCTTGTATTTTGGCAGTGAAATTTGAAACTAGAAATTGGAAATTGGAAAAAATACAAAGATGTAGATGCGTTACCTAATTTCAAATTTCCAGTTTCCAGTTTCGACATCGGCATTCAATTCAATAATACAAGCTTTTTCGAAAAAAGTGTAAACTGGTGAATGAAGGATGCCGATTATCTTCAATCGACAATCAACAATCATCAATCGACAATCCGGGGAAGGGGGTGATATGGTGGAAAGCGTCATGACAATGGAAAACAACGGCCTGTCTCAAAAAGCAGATAATACCCGGGAGAATGTAATGTATCGCAATGGGAAACGCTTGCGCAAAAGACCGATGGGGATTACGGTTTTGGGGGGGATCATGCTTGTTGGCGGTATATTCTGTGCTTGTGCTGCTTTTTCCAGGCTTCCGGCCAAAATCCTGGGACTGACACTTTCAGGGTGGCCGGCAATTATGATCTATTTACTCCAGGCCGGAATAAGTATATATATATTTAATGGATTCTTAAGGTTAAAGAGATATGCGTGGAGCGTATATATGATATTTTTGGCTCTTGGGGTCGTCAATAAGCTTATTGATATCATATCGTCCGGTTCATTTGACCCGTTGGCGCCTATTGTACTCATGTGTTTGTTCGGATATTATGTATATAGGAAAAAACAGATCTTTGTTAATTAGTTCGCTTCGCTCACAATTGGTCGAGTGGTCGAGTGGTCGAGTGGTTCAAGGTTAGTTATCTTTTGAAGCATAAGGGTTTTATTAAGGATAAAAGTCGGAAAATATAAAGGAGGAAAACAAAAAATGGAACATGGAGCAACTGTACCAGTAGAAACGTACAAGACTTTTTCCGGGAAATGGTGGAAAGGAAAGCCAGGATTCCAGCCTGGTATCATATTAGTCTTACTCATCTTTTTTGTTACTGTCACTTTTATAATACCCCCACCGCAGAGTATGATAGACCTCGTGCAGCAGGAAGATGTGTTGGGCGCCAAGTATAAGGAAGGAACACACAGCTTCCTTGGTTCTTACAACAAGGTTATGCACGCTGATTACACGGCTGAACAGGTGGCCTGGAAGATGAAGTTATGCGTGGCCATGCTTTTTACCATCGCTCTTCTCTGGGGCACTGAGGCGATCAGCCTGGCGTGTACAGACATCCTGATCGGTGTTATTATGTATTGCTTTATGCTGTTACCAATAAATGAGATATCAAGGGCCTATATGAAGGACGCTGTATTTTTTGTCCTGGGTGTTCTTATACTGGCAGCAGCAGTCGGGGTAACAAAGCTTGACAGGAGGATCGGCGTTATTCTCCTGGGCAGGGTAAAGGGGCTAAAGGGTTTTTGTTTTATTTTCTTTCCTGTTTTGGCCATGATTGCAGGGTTTCTTTCAGAACATGCCCTGGTTGCTCTTTTGTGTCCGATCCTGGCCGGTGTCTATCTGGCAGGAGAAAAAGCAGGCTGTACCAAGAAGCAGCTTCACGCCCTTGCCTGCACCCTTTTTCTCGGCCTCTGTTTTTGCGCCAACTGCGGTGGTTCGGGATCTCCGGCTGTTGGTGGCCGCGCTGCTATAATGATCGGTTATTTTTCAGACTATGGCCTGCCCATGGATTTTCTCACATGGATGATGTATGGTTTCCCAGTTGTGCCGCCTCTTGCTTTAGCCTGTGGTTTTTGGGTATATTTTACCATGGCCAGAAAGTCCGGGCCTGCCCTTACGATGGACCTGGGTCATATAATGAGAAAGGCCTCTGAGGGTATGGGACCTCTTAAAGGAAAAGAGCTTGTCATGGCTATCCTGTTTGTGGCGCAGGTTGTTGCATGGATGGCTTTAAGCGGGTCAATCGGCCTTGGCGGCGCGACCATGCTGATAGTCTTTTTCATCCTGGTTACAGGCCTGATGACCTGGGAAGATGTCCAGCAAAGGGTGCGCTTTGATGTTGTAGGGCTTTATGCCGGTGCGTGCGCCATGGGCATTGCCCTAAAATATACGGGCGCTGGTGTGTGGCTAGCCCAGACATTTGTGTCAGTCCTGCCGACGTTTTTCCACGAAGGCATGGGTATTGTGCTTGCCTCAAGTCTTATCACTACTATAGTTACCAACTTCATGAGTGACGGCGCAGCAGTCGGCTCTTTGGGGCCTGTGGTTCTCCCTATGGCCGCTATAGGAGGTGTACATCTGTGGAAGGTGGGACTTGCCTGTTCTTTCGGGTCTTCTTATGCCCACGGCATGATCGTAGGCACAGTAAATAACGCTATAGCCTACGGTATGGCCAAACATCCGGAAACAGGCGAGCAGCTCATTAGCCCGTTTGACTTCATCAAGTATGGCGTACCATTTGTTTTTATATCCGTACTGATCCTGTGGGTGGTGTGCTTCTTCGGGTATTGGCAACTCCTGCCCTGGCCCGAAATCCCGGTGTAGTAAACCATAGTTTTAAAGGGGCAATAGAGGCCCTTTGTAAAGGGGCCTCTATTTTTTACACTCCCCTATTCCCCTCTCGAGGGGGGAATGGGGCATAAGCGCTTAAATAAGCATTTTTTTAACCCCAGAAGTAGTTGGAGTAAAATTTACAATTTACAATTAGCAATTGATTATTTACAATTTGTACTGATAAATTAAGTAGTTGTTGACACCGACCCATTTTGTATAATAATCAATAATCAATTGTGAATTACTAATTGTTAATGATTTTTCCCTTATTTGAGCGCTTAGGGGGGAATGGGGGGGGTGTTAAGGATATAATATGTCAGGAAGGATAATTACAGAAAGAATCAGTGTTATCCGGTCAAGGCACAATGATAGGTACTCTGCGTGGCTAATCCGGTATCTGACAGGACTGGGTTTCCTTTTGCTGGGTTTCCTTTTGCCGGCGCTTGCTCCCGCAACACTTTATGGGGCAGAAGGCAGCCTGTATACGGATGCCGGCGCTCACTTTTCTTTTGCCATGCCCGCTGGTGTTCAAGAGATCTCGCAAGATTGGCTGGGTAAGAGTTTATTTGATTTGCAGCGTCTCAAATGGTGCAAAGACGCTGTAGAGAAGTATGACAAGACCTTTGTGTATTTAAATGATAATGCAGACCAAACAGCAAAAGGCCTTGTTCTTTTTGGTGTAAAGACATACAAACATGAAAGAAAGCGCTATAAGGTCTTTACTGATCGCATTGCGACAGATGAATTTTTTGAGCCCGAGGTGATCAAGAATTTCAGTGAGGAGACAGAAAAAAGGCTCACTGAAAAAGGAGCTAAAGATGTCATCGTAGGCGCCCAGGTCCTAAATAAAGATAGAAAGAATTTCAGTTTTACCTGTAGCTATATCCTTCCCGGGGAAGATGAGACAAAAGAATTTCACTGGGTGTTTCTGGGACGGACTCACATAGTCTATCTTGATTTTAATCTTTATGCAGCAGATGACATGGCCACATATCAGAGTCTGATCGAAGATGTTGCCGGTTCTTTCAAGTTTGAACAAGGCTTTGAGGCAAGGGAGTCGTACGTTGACGCCTCTGTAAATAAGATAGGAGAGTATAAACTGTTTGGAATCAGTTTCTCTGATCTGGGAAAGTCGATGATAGCGATTTCCTTGATCATACTTATTTTAAATCTTATACTTGGTCATTTCACCAATCCCAGGAAAGGGCGTTATGCAGGAATAACAGAATTTTGTCAAAGAAATAAGATGTGGACAAGACTTGCAACAGTTCCTATAGGTATATCCTTATACCTGGCACACTGTTAGGACTTTTGCTGAACAGATTCAATGCCGTTTCCTTAAGGAGAAAACTCTTCAAATTCCCCCCTTGAGGGGGGCACAGGGGGGTGTAACCCATTGAAATAACATCCCCCTTAATCCCCCTTCAAAGGGGGAATTTAAAGGAATGGCCCTTAAGGAAACGGCATTGTGAATAGATTAACAAGGAGGAATACTAATGGAAGACTACAGGGTATTAGTTGTTGATGACGAGGATGATTTCCGGGAAACTTTTGTAAAACGTCTTGAAAAGAGGAACCTGAGCGTTACCGAAGCGGAGAGCGGTGAAAAGGCTATGGAAATTTTGGACGAAAAGCTTTTTGATGTGGTGATACTCGATGTCAAGATGCCGGGTATGGACGGCATAGAGACCCTTCGGGAGATGAAGCGAAAGCGTCCGCTTATGGAGGTAATTATGCTTACCGGTCATGCGACCGTGGAGTCGGGTGTTGAAGGGATGAAATTAGGCGCCTTTGATTACGTAATGAAACCGGTGGAACTTGATGAGTTGATGCAAAAGATGGCAGGGGCCTACGAGAAGAAAAAAGCCCACGAAGAGAAGATCCGGGAGGCCAGGGTCCTCGAGATGACGGCTCATCCCGGACGTGGAGTAAAAATAGAGGAGCTATAACCATGACTGAAAGCCAGGGTCCTCGATCTGACGGCTCATCCCGGACGGGCATTTCAACAGGTTAAGAAAAATTCGTAAAAAGTCATACACTAAGTCATTGCGAGGAGTGCAACGACGAAGCAATCTAATAAATACGTAGCCGTTCACGGCTTGAAACTTGAAATTGGAAATTTGGGAGAAAGCAGGCCAAATTTCCAATTTCTAATTTCAAGGTTCCGTGAACGCTTACGATTTTATTAAGTTTGCCCCTCCCTCTCCGTCAAAGGAAGAGGAAGGGGCGTTAATCTCATGATCTCATGATCTTATCGATTTCAAAGAATAGATCCTGCTGCCGAATCACTCCGACCACTTCACCCCCTTTTTCGACGCATAGTCGTGTGGTACCATTTTCGAGCATCATATGCGCTGCTTCCATAAGATTGGAATCTCCATCAATAACCAGTGGCGCCTCAGACATGACATCTTTAATCTTTTTTG
>JAUWQO010000062.1 GCA_030610995.1 Desulfobacterales bacterium | reverse complement strand
TATTTTAGGACGTTATAGAACAATTAAAACAAAAAGTCTAGATTTTTTTATTTGTTGTTAAATTAATCAGTTAGGCGCATTTAAGCCGGTATCCAGTATAAAACTGGAAAATTAATTTCCCTAAGTGCGAAATGTAAGTTTCATAGTTTCCTTTCTCAATAATACCGCCCCGAAAAAACCGTTCTTATCTATCAAATCGCTATCTTGAAGTTTCAAAGGGGGAATTTAACGGGAGGATTCCCCCCTTGAGGGCAATGCCGTTAACTTAAGGGCCGTTCCTTTAAAGTCCCCCTTTGAAGGGGGATTAAGGGGGATGTTATTTCAACGGGTTACACCCCCCTGCGCCTTCGCTCAAGCAATACTGTTGACTTAAGCAAATTTTCTTGAACCGCAGAATGTTGAACAAGGAATATCGAATGTCGAAGTAACCCCTTCGTAATTCTGCGGTTCCTTGTTCGATATTCGACATTCAAAAACCATTAAAATTTTCCTTAAGTCAACAGCATTACCCCTTGAGGTGAGACAGGGGGGTATTATTCTTCAAAATTAGAATTGCTGATTATATGACTTAATGTCATTCCCGCGTAGGAGGGAATCCAAATAAATGGGAAAATACTACTTTTTACGAGTTTATCAAAGCTTAATCAGACAACCTGTTTCCGCAGTTTGAGCAGAATTTGTCCTTTTCCTGTATTGGCTCATTGCAATTCGGGCAGCATTTATAGGGGGGAGCACACTCCATGAGAAGCTGCCCCTTTACCACAGGAACCATCTTTTTATCTGCTTTGTAATCGGCAAAAACCGGCACTTGCTTAACAACACCGCTTACAGGAGAATTTATCGAGTATTCGACCTTCATCAGAGAGAGGTTCAATATCTCTTCACCTTCCTGCACAGTATCGCCTGCCTTTTTGTGAACAAGCCATAGATCCGCATCAAACGGGGCGCCGATGTGATATGGATTATTTTCATCGGCCATTTCTATCCCCTTTTTTTCCACAGCTCCTTTTTCAACCTGTATTTCTTCAACAAAGACTTCGTGATCGAGCTTGTAGCGTATTCTTCTTGTGCCGTTGTTGCTTATGCGGCCTAACCTCATGACCTCTATGTCATGTATTTTTCCATCAGAGGTGCGAAATTCCCGTTCAACTCCGGGCTCAAGGCCTTCAAACCAGATATCATCAGGAAGCACATTGGGATCGCTGTATTTTTCCAGATTTTTGATAAGTTTTAAGGCATCGCCCGGATGATTCAGGTAATTAACCAGCTCCTCTTCGGTTGGTTTTCTCTTGATATGTCCGGCCAGTTCTTTCTTTACTTTATCTATATTAACCGGTGGAAGAAAATTAAGAGGGCTTTCTTCGGTTCTGCTATCAATAGCCTCTTTCCATTTGTTCCCAAATGCCGATTCATAAATCCATTGTTTTGGCCACCCAAGAGGAAGTTTACCGAATTTTCCTAACAGAAGATTTTTTAAAGCGTCATTTGCATGGAAAAAAAGTATCTTGCGGTCTTCCCCGGTACTTTCATCCAGCTCATCTTCTTCAACAGTGGTTACCTTGTTTAAAAGGTTGATAACTCTTTGCACTTCCGACATTCCGCCCCGTTCATAAGCCTTTACAACCATCATGTATCCATTGGTCCAGGTTATTTGGGAGCCGGGCGTAACATCGTGGTACCTGATAAGTTTTCGATAGAGCTCAAGAACCAATAAAATGTTGGGCAGCAGAAATGCGTAGCCCTGTTTTAAAGCCCCTTCCTGGCTGCTTGAAGTGGCCCCGCCCGGAAGCCCGTGAAGCGTAACGTCGTGATCAACCCCAAGAAATGTGGGCCGGCAGTAATGATCGTATACCGGCATAATCTGCTTTAGAACAAATGCGGTTTCTCTGATCTTTTCTTTATCAAGCCGGGTTTTTAAACCAAGCTCTCCTTCAATATATGCCAGCACCGGCATGACCGCTGCCTGGCCGTAAAATCTTACGCTGGGACCGTCAGCCACATCCAGGATTTTTGCTCCTGCCTGAGCGGCAGCGCCAAGCGCGGGCACGGCAAGACCGTCTGTTGTATGGCGATGATATTGAACAATTAAATCAGGATATTTATCAAGTATGGCTGAAATCAGACTTTTGATGAACCGCGGCGGGCATACACCAGCCATATCTTTAAGGCAGAATATAATTTTTTTAGATGCCTCGTCCTTACTGCATTCTAAAATCCGCCCCACCATTGAAAGGATGTCATCCAGCACCCCAAGGTAGTGTGGAACATCAAAACCCTGTGCCCAGCTTAAGCTGATAGCGGGCTGAAAAATACGGTTTTCAGCATTTAAAACAATTTCGGCAAACGGAGCCATGTTTTCAATATGGTTCAGAAAATCGAAACATCGTATTACATGGTAATGCTTTATAATCATTTCGCCTGTGCGCTTCATGATTTCACGACTCTGGGGAGCATAGCCAAGCACATTTGTTGATCGTATGAGGATAAGTTTTTGCGTGTTTGGCGCAAATTCGTTCCAGTTTGCCGCTTCAGCCCACGGCTCTGTCATGCATCCCAACATGGCAACGTGGTAATGGGCTCCGCCGCCGTTTTCGATGGATGCATATCCGCACCTGTCAATTAAGGGCCCAATAAGCCGATCGTCGAAGAGACGAAATCGATTACCGGTTTCCGACTGGGTTATATCCCTTGGGGTTGTGTTGCAGAATTCCACATATTCAGAATTTCGTAAAAAATTTAGAGTCTTGTCCCGATGGTCGTTGGGATTAAAAGGCGGCTGATAGGAACGGTCATTGGCCGCCGTTTTTGCCAAAGTTGAAACATCCACAGACATTGGGCCGACCTTGGAGTCGCCGAATTTCCGGTAAGAACCAAGCCCGATATATGGATTAAACCCTTTGGCGGTAATTTCAGCCATCAAATCTGACAGTCGGATTTCTTCAGGTGTAGTCTCCGTGTAAGACATCAGTTCAGGCGTATTATCGATGAATTTTGTAACAATTTCGCCTGTCATGAATTTTGGATGTGAGATAACCTTTTTATGAAACGGAATAGTGGTTTTCAGGCCGCCTATAAAGTATTCAGACAGCGCCCGCTTCATGGTTGCCAGTGTCTTTTCCCACGTGGCTCCATACGCCATGAGGAGAGCTCCCAGCGAGTCATAGAGCTTGGGGAACTCGTATCCGTAAAAGACGCATGAATCGAGCCTTATCCCTTCGCCGCCTGGAGAAAGATACCTGGTTATTTCACCTGCGTTTGGCCGGAAATTGTTTTGGGGATCCTCAAAATTTATTCGGCATTGCATGGCAAATCCCCTGGGATTCATCTCTTCCTGCTTCA
The DNA here is from genome assembly GCA_030610995.1 of Desulfobacterales bacterium. Taxonomy (GTDB): domain Bacteria; phylum Desulfobacterota; class Desulfobacteria; order Desulfobacterales; family ETH-SRB1; genus Desulfaltia. The sequence goes on along the minus strand of JAUWQO010000062.1, from coordinate 11,845 downwards.
GGCTCAGTTTTTCACCAAAAGATATTCGTATCATTTCTTCAACAAGATCCATCCCGTAAAGTATTTCCGTGATCCCGTGTTCAACCTGAAGCCTGGTGTTTGCCTCAATAAAGTAGTAATTCTGTTTTTCATCCACTAAAAATTCAAATGTTCCAATAGAATCATATCCTGAGGCAGATACAATCTTTAAGGTGGCGTCTTTAAGAGTTTTTCTTAATTCGTTAGTCATTCCTTTCCAGGGAGAGGGTGTGATTTCCAGTAATTTTTGGTTTTTTCTCTGCGTGGAGCAGTCCCGCTCATCCAATACCACTGCATTGCCGAATGAATCACAGACAGCCTGTATCTCCATGTGCCTGACCGATGAAAGAAATTTTTCAATATATAAATTCGGGTTGCCGAAACTTGCCTCTGCGATGGTTGAGGCTTTTTGGAAATGTTGCTCAAGTTCTTCAGGGGATTCAATAATTACAATTCCTCTTCCGCCGCCGCCCCCTTCACTTTTTATCATTACCGGATAGCCGATTTCCCGGGCGATCTGTTTTGCTTCTTCAAGGGTTACCGCGCTGTCGGAACCTGGAATGACCGGCACGGAAACAGACTTTGCAATATTTCGTGCTGTGACCTTATTGCCGAGTTTTTTCATGGGAGCTTCTGAAGGGCCGATGAAGATGATGTTGTTTTCCTTGCACAGGGCTGGGAACCGGTTGTTTTCCGCGGCAAAACCCCAGCCCGGGTGAAGGGCTTTAACATCATGCTGCAATGCAAGGCGAACGATTTGTTCTATGTCTAAATATCCCTTTTCCGTGCGTATAGTGTAAGCCTTGTCTGCCTTGGATACATGAGGAGCGGTTTTGTCTTCCTCTGAGGCAAATGCTACATATATGCCTCCCATTTCCCTGATTGTACGTCCTATGCGAAGGGCCGGAACTCCACGGTTGGCTACCCCTATCCTTAATTTTTCAATTGGTGAACTCATTGAAATTTCTCCTTGCGGCTGACTTGATTTACTTCTTGCTTCAGCAGGATTGAAAAAAATTCTTAAATAAACATAACACTTTTTCATAAAAAAGCTATAGAAAAATTTTTTGACATTGTTTTTCTTGCAGGGAGTTATTTCGTCCCCGTTCCTAAGCTAAAACCGAAATTTTTCATTTCGTAAATATAGAGCCCGTCCACTTTTAAAAATCCGTTTGCAACAACACTTGGGACAGGAACGTCCTGAATACCGGTTATCACTGCTTCAACTTCGATTCGTTTATTAACCGGAATAACCTGGCCGCGATAGGTCCAGTTGTGCGGTTTTTGGGTGATAAGTTCAAAACTGTGGGTGTCGGATAGGTGCTTCCAGCGCTTAAGCGCCATAAACTTAATAAGTTGAAGAAATGCTTCTATTCCGAGAGAACCGGGCCATACAGGGTCCTGATAAAAGTGTGCCTTGAAAAACCATTCATCAGGATCTACATTTTTTGTCCCGCGAATAAAACCAAGACCTTTTGGGCCTCCGTCAGGCAGATACAGATCGATTTTATCAATCATGCGCATCGCTTTTGAAGGCATGGATAAACAAGGCGCTTTGTCAACGGCAGGATCGTCGGGAGTGAAAGGGGCTTTATCTTCGAACAGATATGCACTGCTTTTATCAAGTTCATCAGTTGCTGGAATATATGCCCGTTTATCGGCGTCACTTAAACCAACCTGCTGCATCAGGGCATTATCCGTGAAAAAACCAAAGGAGGTATCCCCCTTATAAATTATTTTATTTTGTTGCAGTATCAGAAACTCAAATTCTTCTATAATCATATCTCCAGCTTCAGAGATTTTTTTTGTTCGGGCTCGCATAGTCAGGGTTTTTGCCTCACATGACACATTGTTGTGTAAGACTGCATTCCCGCCAAGGTTTCTGAATTTGAGATCATTTTTGCTTTTAAGGGCAGATCCCATATATGCTGCAAGCCAGCCGCAGGGCTGAAGCGCGATTTCAAGCAAAATGCAAAACGGCATCAGCCGGCCGCGATCTGATTTAAAATACCATGCATCATAAGGCACATCATACTCGGCTTCTATCCATCCGTCAGGTTTTAAGACCCACGGCTCGGGCTCGATGGAAACTATCCTGTCCATAAACTGATATGGCGGCCCGGGAAGCCTTGCAATACGTCTTTTTTTATCAAACTGTTTATAAGGCTCGCCAAATGCTTCAGAAGGGTTTCCGACTGAAAAGGCAAGCAGCCTTTTTTGGTCAAACAGGACCTGTTTTTCTTTTTTCTTCCAGAATGCCTCTATTTCTTCACCGGTTATGCCGGTCATTTTCATGGACATACCTGTAAACATAACTATATTATGTCCGTCAGCATACATGAGAGCGTCGGCAATTATATATGGTTCAGGATTGTATCCGATTTCCTTTATTATTATTTCATAAACAACATGTTTTGTATCTGGTGTTACCGGTCCACGGCATTTTAGTCTGCTTTTAACTCCAGCCATTGGTTCATAGCATACGCCGGTTTTATCCGTCACCCATCCCATGCGCTGGATAAAGACTCTGAGGGTATGCGCGCAACATTCGTACATGAGAGTTCCCGGCATTACCCTGTCATCCATGAAATGGCAGGTAAGAAACCAGTCGTCCGGATGTATATCGGCCTCTGCTTTAATCAGGCCGAGCCCGTATCGACCCCCATCAGGATCAAGATGGATAATCCGGTCGATTAGTTTCATCCGATCACTTCGATCTCTCCGGCCTTTCCGTTTTCCGGGAAGCCTGAGTGACTCGGCAAGCTCAATCCCGTCAAAAAGAGGGCCGAAACATGCTTTTAGATCTCCGGCTCTCAAAGCATTTACAGCCTCATCATCATATTTCTCAACAGATACAGCCACCAGCTCTTTCCATCCGCCTGTTCTTTTTCCCTTTACCGGCTTTGTGTCTTCATCTTTAAGGATAATTCCTCCTGAATTTTCAACCTCCTCTTCGGTAAAGAAACCAGCGCACCCGTCAGACATTGTGATAAGATGGGAAGAGCCGATAAAACCTTTAAAGTTAAAAAAGAAAAGAAATGTTTCACCCTGGCGGACAAACTTTTCAATATTGATTTCATATCTGATTGTGTCTCCGGGCTGCGGCAGACCGCGATGAAATGTTACAACAGCATCGAGCAATCTGTATGTTCTTTTGCCTTTTACGACAAGATCGATACCGAGATAAGAGCACAGAAATAGATCAGCCTGGCCCGCTTCGACCGATATGCATACCGGAGCGCGGCCTCCGTCCAGATACCACGAATTGGGAAGAACATCATGCTCTGTTACCACACGGCCGGAGCCTAATGAACATTTTTCACCTTTAATTGAAATTATCCTGTCAACAAGCATGAGAGGTTCATCAGGCAGGCGCACCCTTGCATTATATGTATCGACCACCGCAAATTCAGGGCCAAGTACTTTTGCCACAGAGCCGGTGGCGAATTCCATGCACATGTCGCGGGAGAAGAGCGTTGATTGAAGATTGAAGATTGAAGATTGAAGATTGTTGCTGGTTACTGGTTGCTCGGTACTGGTTACTGGTTGCTCGTTACTGGTTACTGGTTTCTGGTTACTGGTTACTGGTTTCTGGTTACTGGTTTCTCGTTGCTCTTTTGGCTTTCCGACCTCTGACTTCTGACTTCTGACCTCTGCCCCCTGACTTCCGACCTCCGACCTCCGACCTCCGACCTCCGACTTCTGACCTCTGCTCTTTATGTTTTGTGCTGTGAGTAGTTTTGTCTGAAGTTCAAATGCCTCGGTATATGAGTTTTGCAGCCCGGTTGAAAATTCCAAAAAAGTCTTGTGAGCATCTGCTGTGGCTTCAATGCTTTTTATTGCACGCTCTATCTCAGGAGAGCTTTGCGTTTTGCTCTTTTTCTCAGGCAGAGCAGGGCAGGGAGCTTTTCCTCCGATGATCAGAGTTATCTTCTTGATTGTCTCTTTCTTACCCAAATCTTCTTGATTGCGATACTGGCGCAGGTGAGCGCCCGGTTTTTCTTTTGTATCTTCAAATTCTTCAAGTATAACATGGCTGCAGTTACCGTCTGTTGTCATGCAGCCAACACATGCCCTGCGGGGATTGTCTTTTATGTCATCTACCCAGTCTTTTGGATTTGCAGGTATATGAAATATCTTACTTTGCAGAATATTCTTTTTCACGTTGCCGGAGTTTTTTAAGGAAGGGATTGTTTTTTGATGCAAACACAGGCTTGTTTTAACTGTAGAAGCAAGTCCTGCGGCTGTTCCTGCATGCCCTATGTTTGCCTTGACAGACCCTATAGAGCATCTGTTTTTGCGATTTTTAAAAAACTCGCGCAGAGCCTCTGATTCCGCGCTGTCTTCAACAGGGTCGCCGCTTCCATGTGTTTCAAAAAAACTTATTAAAGAGGGCGAAATTCCCGCATCATAAAAGCATTGCTTGAGCGAGTGAATATAAGCATGCTTTGAAAGGGAATCTATTTCATCCTTTCCTTTACTTGCATTTCCTATTCCTCTTATTACAGAATATATTCTGTCTCCATCCTCTATTGCCCGGTCAAGAGGTTTTAGAACAAGCGCTGCGGCGCCTTCTCCGGGAAGTCTTCCATCTGTTGACCTGTCAAATGGGCGGATCTCATTCTTTCCGGAAAAAGGGCTTATTCTGTCCGCCGTGATAATGCTGCGCACATCGCATGCAAGATCTATTGCGCCCACAAGGACAGCATCCATTTCATTTTGCCGCAAGAATCTTACCCCTCTTTCAAGAGCGCCAAGGCCTGATGCCTCTTCATCGGAGACAACAAAGCTTGGGCCTCCAAAGCGAAATTCCCTGGCAATCCTGCTTGCTATGATTCCTCCAAGAGCGCCCAGAGTCCGGGCATTTGTCAAGGGCGGACCGTATGAGTCTCTCAGGGATTCAAGCCACTTTGCAGTTTCATTATCATCAAGATCAAGACTGTATCTTTTTTTCCATAACCCGACCAGATTTTGCATATGCCAGCGCAGGTGAAAATTGGTTGCTTCAAAATCAAAGCCCATGCCGATTATGGCGCCCATGCGCGGGCGATCCTTTCTAAGCGGAAGACCCGCATCTTTCATGGCGCTGGCTGATACTTTAAGCATTAATAGCTGTTGCGGGAGTATATCAGGGATTTCGCTGGGAGGTATGCGAAACTCTCCTGCATTAAGCGAGAGTTTGTCCATAAACCCGCCGTATGCAGCCCGTTTATCAAGATATGTTTCCGCAATAGTATCGCATCCTTTCCATCTGTCTTTCGGTCTTTTTCTGATTATGGATTTGTCCTTGAAAATAACCTCTTGAAAATCTTTCAATGACTTTAAAGATCCAAAAGCAGCTCCCATTCCTACAATGGCAACAGGGGGATTAGGGATTGAAGATTGAAGATTGAAGATTGAAGATTGGGGATTGGGGATTGTGCGATGGACTCTTGATGATGGATTCCATTCTTCGAGAAGAAGATGAGCATTTATTCCACCAAACCCGAATGCGCTTACCGCGGCGCGAAGCGGTCTATGCTTGTCTTTTCCGACCCATTCTTCAGCTTCTGTTTGCACCATGAAAGGGCTCTTATTAAGCGGACTTTTCTTTGGCGCTTTGTTAAAATTGAGCGAGGGGGGCAGAATTTTGTGTTTTAACGCAAGGATGGTCTTGATCATTCCCGCGGCCGCCGCGCCTGTCAAAAGATGGCCTATCATTGATTTTACTGATCCGATGCGGCATCGGCTGTATGGCCGGTCGTTTCCATCCCACAGGGTTTTAAGGCTCTTAAGTTCCGTGGCGTCCCCAACAGGTGTTCCCGCGCCGTGGCATTCAATGAGGCCTATATCAAATGGAGACCAGCCGGCAGATCTGTAAGCGCTACGCATGGCGCGAACCTGGCCTTCGGAATCCGGGGCAAGAAGGTTACCTCTTATATCATTGGAAAGTCCGATGCCGTGGATCAGGGCATGGATATTGTCTCCATCACGCAAGGCATCATCAAGCCTTTTTAAGACTAACATTCCAACGCCTTCTCCAACTACGAGACCGTCTGCGGTTTCGTCAAAAGGGGCGCAACGGCCTGAAGGGGATAATGCGCGAAGCTGGCTGAAGCCTACCTGGGTATAAAGGCATTCGGGTCTTGAAACCCCGCCTGTCAGCATAGCATCAGCGCGAAGAGAATAAAGTTCGTCGCAGGCAAATTTAACTGCGTAAAGAGATGATGCGCATGCAGCGTCAAGAGTATAGCTTCCGCCACCAAGTCCCAAAGCTTTTGCCAGGATGGCGGCAGGCAAACTCGTTACTCTGCCTGCCGCGCATTCTTGTGTTGTAAGAGGCTTTTCTTCAAAAAGAGAAGAACTGCCAAAGAGTCTTTCTTCAAATGATTTGCCTAAGATTTTTCTGGTGATTAAAGAAGATGCATCGGTTGGAAGCGCAATTGCGGCAAGAATTGTTCCAATACGTTTTCTGTTTAACGATGATGTTGCACAATCCGACAATGCCTCTTTGCCGGCATGGAGAACAAGGTGATAGAGTGGGTCTAAATCCTTTAAAAGCTCTTTGTTTATGTTGATGCCTGTATGATTCGACTTAATTGATTGAAGTATATCGGCATCTATCAAACAGCAGCGTTTTGAAAAGGCCTTATCCGGCATGGGAGCGCGATTATACATCAAGTCCGGCTCAACTATCCATCTATCTTTCAATACACCGGAAGTTGAATCAATTTTATTGATAATATTATGCCAGAATATATTAAGGTCCACAGCTTTTGGAAATACACCGGCCATGCCGACAACAGCTATAGGAGTTCTTTTTTTCATTACTGTTTTATACCCGATTAATTTGTTTTAAGCAAGAGTCAATAGTATAGGGATTATAGATATTTTACCACGAAGTACACGAAGTACACGAAGTACACAAAGGGTTGTAGGGATGTAAAACCGTTTTATGGTAATTATTGCTCAGGCAATTAAATCATAGATAATCCACCCCGCCTTGCGGGATGAGAATTAAAAAGGCTATCTGTTTCAGGCGTTAACAAAAGACTATAAATCAGACAGGATTTACAGGGTCCCCTTTCCCCGCCCTTGGGCGCTTGGGCGGGATTGTGCTTTCTCAGTCTCGTCTGGAGACTGAGAAAAATCCAAAAAATCCAAAAAATCCTGTTAATCCTGTCGATAAACACTAAAGATTGTTCAATACGGCCCTTTTTAGGGGCCTTCGTCATACCACAGGTTTTACCGGTGGTGACTGATTATTTTCTTGATTATGGCTATAAAGATGGCTATAATAAATAAAAATATAACATGTCAAGGAGATGGTAAAAATGCAAAAGGAATTTTCCATAGCTGAAGCAAAAAACAAACTTTCCAGCATTATCCATTATGTCGAAAAAGGGCCATATGTTGAATTGACGAGGCGAGGAAAACCGGTTGCAGTATTACTGTCGATTCAAGAATATGAACGGCTCAGCCGCAAATATACCGGGTTTTGGAGCGCTGTTTCGGAATTTCGGCGAAAGGTAGAGGATGAAGGGATCGAGATTTCTGATAGTGATTTCAAAGGGCTTCGAGACCTTTCTGTGGGAAGAGAAGTTGAGTTGAAGTGATGAAATATCTCCTTGATACAAACGTACTTTCAGAGGCCGTAAAAACAGCCCCGGATAAATTAGTCATGAAGATGCTTGAAAAGCGTCAGCACGAAATAGTCACTGCCGCGCCGGTTTGGCATGAGCTTCAATTTGGTTGTCAGCGCCTTCCGCGGTCCCGTAAACGTGAAATTATTGCTTCATTCCTTAACGACATCGTTAAACGCACGATGCTTATTCTTCCTTATGATGACAGGGCAGCAGAGTGGCATGCAAAAGAACGTGCCAGATTATCGTCAAAAGGTTTAACCCCGTCATTTGTTGATGGACAGATTGCGGCAATATCCGTGGTAAATGGTCTGATTCTGGTGACACGGAATATTGACGGTTTTAAACAGTTTTTAAGACTGAAGATTAAAAACTGGCATAATGCATAAAAAGGGCAGACCCTTTCTGACAGGTGCATCGCACAGGCAGGTCGGCAAATCGGTAATTCGAGGCGAGAAGAAAGCAAAAGCTAAAAGATATTCGCTAACCGGCAAACCCGCCTGCCATAGCTCATAGTTGTCCAGTTAGCAGTTAGCGAGTTTGCTCAGAAACACAGAGGAGTCTTCTTTGGAATGGGAATCAGGCATAGCGGGCAGGTAAGTCGATAAGTTAAGTACCGAAAACCCAAGTACAGCTCTCAATGCCAAATTATTTTACTATTTAAGGATGTCCCCCAGGTTTCGCTTTGACTTTATAAATAATGACCATTATAATAATTTTAAATATTATAACAACAATTAAGGAGGCATTCATGCAGATTGACAGTTACATAGCCGTCACTAAAGCCAAGGCCAAGCTGCTTGACATGATACAGAACATTGACGACAGGTATGACACAATAGCTATTACTAAAAATGGCATACCGAAGGCCGTTATAATGTCCATTGAACAATACGAGGCAATGTGCGAGACTATGGCAATCATGGCAGATCAAGATATGATGAAACAGATGCGGGCTTCAATAAAAGACATGCAAGAAAAAAAATATTGGTTGACTTAGAGGACATTCTTTAATGTACCGAGTCAAATTAACACCTACCGCTGGCCGAATGTTTAACAGCCTGAACCCAACAGTAAAAAAACAACTTAAATCAATGCTCAAAGAACTTTACGAAAACCCGTATCTTGGAAAGCAGTTGCGGGACGAACTGATCGACCTCCGCTCTCTGCTCCCTGTTACTCCTGCAGAGTTATTTGAGTATTTAAGGATGTCCCCCTTACCACTTGCAATTTGAATTCAAGAAAAGTTTAAGTCTACCTGAATTCAAATCTGTAAATGTGTTACATGCCAAGAAAATCACAAATAGATGCCCGCCCGCCTTGCCTGAGCTCGCGACCCGCCTGCCATCGCCTATCACTGCATACACCCCAAACGCCGGCATGCGTGGCAATGGCGGGCAGGTGGCGGGCAGGTTCAGGGAGCCGTGCGCTATATCATTGCCAGGGTATCGGTACAATCAATCGGCAAATCAGTAATTCGAGGCGAGAAGACAGCAAAAGCTAAAAAATATTCGCTAACCGGCAAATAAGTTTATAAGTACCGAAAACCCAAGTACAGCTCTCGATGCCAAGTTATTTTACTATTTAAGGACGTCCCCCTTAGAGAATAATTACAAAAAATCCAAAAGGCTTTTATAGACAGCCCTTCTGAAAATAATATCATTGACATTTAACCACAAAAAGATTATTATTCTAGACAAGCTAGCCAGAACCATACAAAATATAATCCTGCGAGGTGATGAAAATGATAGCAAATTCATGGCAACTTCAGAATGCAAAAAACAAATTCAGCAACCTTGTTGATAAAGCTCAACATGATGGCCCGCAAGTAGTAACCAAACATGGCAAAGATGCCGTTGTTGTTATATCAATTGATGAATACAAAAAATTAATAAAACCGAAAACCAGCCTGTTGAAATTCTTTCAAAATTCTCCTCTTTCAAAAATTAATTTAGACATAAAAAGAAATAAGGATTTGCCGCGAGATATCAAATTATGAAATACTTATTAGACACTTGTGTTATTTCAGAATTAATTAAAAAAAATCCAAACAAACAAGTTGTTAAATGGATATCCAAAACAACTGAAACCAATCTATTCATATCTGTTTTAACAATCGGAGAACTCCATAAAGGTATTGAAAAACTTCCTGAAAGTGAGAAGAAAGAAAAGCTGCACAAATGGGTGAATTGCGACCTGAAAGAAAGGTTCAAAAACAGGATAATCAATTTTGATCTACAGGTAACAACCATTTGGGGTAAAATTCAGGCTCGGTCAGAATTAGCAGGTAAAACCATGCCTGCAATTGATGGCATGATTGCGGCTACAGGAATCGCAAACTATTTTATTATTGTAACACGAAACACATCAGACATGAAAATCAGCGGGGCTTCCCTGCTTGATCCATGGTTGCCAAAACACTGACAATGGTTTCACCGCATCTCTTTGCCGACAGGTCACTACAATCTATAGGCAAATCAGTAATTCGAGGCGAGAAGAAAGCAAAAGCTAAAAAATATGTAACTACTCAGGTGGATAGTCTGAAGGCTGAAGACTGTTAGGAAAAAGCGCATTTTGAAGCCATGTTTGGTGCAAGAATCAGATATTTCCGCCAAAGTACGGCAATCGTGCTCTTCTGAACCCTTCAGCCTTCAGCCTAAACAGTTTCAGCCTGACTACGTGAGTAGTTCAAAAATATTCGCTAACCGGCAAATACGTTATATGTCCCAGCAAATTTAATTTTCCGCATTATAATACAGAAAATAGTCCTTATAATCTATACGTTATCTGTCCTGTCGGTAATCTAACCCTAATCTCTCAGCATTTTTGTTGACATTGACCTCCTTTCTGTTTATCTTAAATACAGACAACAAACCAGAATCGCAGAAAGGAGGACGTTATGACAATTCAAGAAGCTGCGCATGATATTTTAAATGAGCTTGGAAAACCTGTAAGTTCAAAGGAGTTATCTCGAATCGCACTTGACCGGCGCATGGTTACAAGTGTGGCGAAAGATCCAGTGCAATCACATGCCCAGACAATTGAGAAAAACATACGAGATGATATTTACAATCAGCCAAAACTGATCTTTGTCCATGGGCCTAAAGGAAGACTAATAGGTTTACCTGGCTGGGAATCCAAGCCACCAAAGGAAGCAACTAATGCCCAATCTATATTAATTGAGTTGAAAGTTAGAATTCCTGTCGAACTATTAGAAAAAATTAGGTTGGCCGATCAGGCAAAACTAAAAAATAATTTTGATGAAACGGTTACATTGATTCTATCAAAAGGTCTTGCATCGCTTGCGCCTGAAATTAAAAAAGGCCTTATGCAACAGTTGGACTCATTGGAAACCTTTAATGTGGCTGACAGAACCTCCTCCTAATCCACACTCGTGTTTTACCCAGTGTGATTAGACGGAGAACCTGCAGCTTATCTGTCCCACGTTAAGCATAAGCAAAGGAGATAAAAATGAAACAAATTTTAGAAGAATTGAAAACCGGTAATTCCACAATCGTTGATTTCTTTCTTTTAGCTAATGAGAAATGGAAAGATATTTTAAGTGATATTGAAAACGTCAATGTGGATGTCTTGGCAAAGGAGTTGAGTGATGCACAAGGGGATTTTGAACGTATATGTAACAATAATACGGCATTAGGAAAGGTCATAATGCCTTGGAGTGGGTTTGCCCATCTGTACTCATGTCAGGTTGGCTTTGAGGATAATGGTCCATTAGCGTTAAAACTTTCAAAAGCTTTTCAAAAAAGTTCATGCAGCTTAGAGGTTAAATTTGCGGCCGAGAGAGCTGCCAAATTATATTCAGTTGAAGACTACGCCTAACCATTTTTAGAGTTGGGCTGTGGTTATCCTCTGTGCGCTCGTCACTTGCAGGTTAAGCGGGTCGTTGAAGCTGTAGAAAAACTCAAAATGTGATAGTTTTAGATAATTCAGGGACTGCAACATCCTGATTTTATTAGGTACTATTTTTGAAAATTTGTGAAAAATCGCTGAGTTGTGATTTTTTCTACAGCCTCGTTAGAGGAGACTATGTTAGAAGAAAAAAGGGTAGTGTCAATTTAATTGTGTAAAATTATCAAAGGTCGATTCTTTAAAGAATGGCAGGTTGTTACGCACTTTTCCTATAGGGTTTGATCGCCAATGTAGCTCCATCTTTAAGCAGATAAAAGTCAGGAGCGTGTAGCAGG
>JAUWQO010000009.1 GCA_030610995.1 Desulfobacterales bacterium | reverse complement strand
TCACAGCTATGACAGCAGGTTTTGGGGTTTTGTTGATTTAAAAGCTGTAAAAGGAAAAGCATTTATTGTCTACTGGTCATGGGATAATGGAAGTTTTGGAGTCAGATGGAACAGAATTGGGCATCTGTTGAAATGATTGAGTGATTGAAACTCGATCCTAATTGAGCCAAAGCTTAATTAGGGAGAGGTCAGGGGGTCTCAGCTGATTGCAAATTCTAAATAACAAATCACAAATATCAAATAAATTACAATAACCAAAACTCAAAATCCCAAACCGGTCTAAACATGTTTTGTTCATTGAATATTGGGATTTGGGATTTATTTGTAATTTGATGCTTGGAATTTGGGATTTTATAAGTTCAGAAATACTGGAAAAATCAAAATGACCTAAACCCGCCTGCCGTCCGTCGGGCAGGTTTGAAACTCCAAACATGTTTTGGTCATTGAATATTGAAATTTGGGATTTATTTGTAATTTGATGCTTGGAATTTGGGATTTTATAAGTTCATGGACAATTTTTCTCGACCCGATCCACCCGGTCAAACAGCATTTCCTGTGGCAAAAGCCGGATATCCTTTTATTTTAGCTTCAGCATTTATAACCGTTGTGTTTGCTCTATCGGAACTGGCTGTTTTGTCTTTGATAGGGCTTGCAGTTACCATTTTTATCTGCTATTTTTTTAGAGATCCGGACAGGGTTGTTCCAAGCAAGAATGGCGCGGTTGTTTCACCGGCAGATGGAAAGGTTATTGAGGCATGCATCAAGGACAACAACCCCTATTTTGAAGGTCGTTGCCTTAAGATAAGCATCTTCATGTCGGTGTTTAATGTACATGTAAATCGCATTCCGCATGAAGGGAAGGTTGAAAAGATCAATTATCATCCAGGAAAATTTATTGCCGCAAATTTCAACAAGGCATCAAGCGACAATGAACGAAATGCGGTTTTTATTAAAACAGACCAGGGGAAAAAATATTGTGTTGTCCAGATTGCAGGGTTGATTGCCAGGCGAATTATCTGCAAGGTTCACGATGGGGACAGAATGGCCCGTGGCCAGCGTTTTGGCATGATATGCTTTGGCTCACGACTTGATCTTTATTTGCCTGATGACACAAATCTAAATGTTTGCATTGAAGACAGGGTAAAAGCAGGAACATCGATATTGGGATATTTGACATGAAAAGAAAGAGGAACAACAAAAAGGGCTTTCGCCGCGGGATATATATTTTGCCGAATATCTTTACATCTCTTAATATTTTTTGCGGTTTCTATGCAATTATATCTGCTATAGACGGCAAATATATTGCGGCGGCTATAGCGATAATAATTGCGGTTGTATTTGATATTTTAGACGGTAAGATCGCCAGGGCTACAAAGACTGCAAGCAGATTTGGCGTGGAATACGATTCTCTTGCAGATCTTATATCCTTTGGCCTTGCTCCCGGGTTAATGATTTACTTGTGGGCGCTTAAACCTCTTGGGAGGGTTGGCTGGCTTGCCGCATTCCTTTTTATGACATGCGGAGCGCTCAGACTGGCCCGTTTCAATGCACAGACGGGCAGTATCAGCGGCGAGTATTTTATTGGCCTTCCAATACCGGCTGCAGCGGGCATGGCAGCGACTACTGTCTTGTTTTGTAATAGATTCGACATTGCAGGGAATGCAAATCCTGTGGTAATTATTGTAATGCTCTACATGCTTGCATTTTTAATGGTTAGTACCATTAAATACAATAGCTTCAAAAAGAATCCCGAACTTTTTCAAAAGATGAATTTTAATGTTTTGGTTACTGTGATACTGATATTAATTTTTATCGCCGCTCAGCCGCCCATTGCCCTGTTTCTTTTAGGGGTTGTCTATGTCCTCTCAGGTCCAATTACTACAATAAGGTATCATAAACTTATAAAACAAAAAGAGGCCGAATCCAGCGAAGCAGAGAGACAGGACACAAAGCCTGTTTAATAAGGATATATAAATGATTTATGATTGTCGATTTATGATTGTCGATTGAAAAGATAAAGCGAAGCGATTCCATCAATCATCAATCATCAATCATCAATCATCAATCCAAAACAACTATTTAGGTTTTATATTATCATGACAAAAAAATATTCTATTTCAGTTATCCCGGGTGACGGAACAGGCCCGGAAGTTATAACAGAGGGTATCAAAACAATTGAAACAGTGGGGGATAAATGCGATTTTATCTGCAAATTTACCCATTGCAATATTGGCGGTGACCATTATAAAGAAACCGGAGAGATCTTGCCTGATAAGGTGCTTGAGTCGCTTGCACTGTCGGACGCAATATACTTAGGCGCCATCGGTCATCCTGATGTTAAACCTGGTATTCTTGAAAAGGGCATACTTTTGAAACTCAGGTTTCATTTTGACCAGTATGTCAACTTGAGACCGGTTAGGCTGTATGAAGGAGTTAATACTCCGTTAAAGGACAAGGGGCCTGAAGATATTGATTTTGTCGTGGTGCGTGAGAATACGGAAGGTCTTTACGTAGGCGCTGGCGGTTTCTTAAAGCGCGGGACCGCTGATGAAGTGGCAATTCAGGAATCGATAAATACACGCAAGGGAGTGGAAAGATGCATAAGATATGCCTTTGAATATTGCAGAAAACGCGACAAGGCAAAAAAGTTAACTCTTTGCGGAAAGACCAATGTACTGACCTTTGCCTTTGATCTTTGGGAACGTGCTTTTAATGAGGTTGCAAAAGAGTACCCGGATATTGAAACAGATTATGCGCATGTGGATGCTGTCTGCATGTGGATGGTAAAAAACCCTGAGTGGTTCGATGTTATTGTTACCGATAACATGTTTGGGGATATTATTACCGATCTGGCGGCAATTATACAGGGCGGGATGGGGATTGCGGCAGGAGGAAATATCAACCCTGATGGTGTTTCAATGTTCGAGCCGATCGGCGGGTCTGCTCCCAAGTATACCGGCAAGCAGGTAATCAATCCGATTGCAGCGATTTTAGCAGCCAAACTTATGCTTGAAACATTAGGTGAGCATAAAGCAGCCTCTTTGATAGAAGGGGCGGTAAGAAAGGTTCTGCGAGACGATCTAAAGGATGTTGGAGCAGGGAAGATGGGATTTACGACAAAAGAGGTCGGCGACCTTGTGTCAGAATATATTAAAGGAAAGTAATCGTGTCTGAGAAGAAATTTAATGTCGCAGTAGCAGGCGCTACAGGCACTGTAGGGAATCAGATGATAACCTGTCTGGAAGAGAGGAACTTTCCTGTCAAGTCTATTAAGCTTTTGGCATCCAGTCGATCTGTTGGCCGCAAGCTTCGTTTTAGAGGAGATTTAGTGGAAGTTGAAGAATTGAAAGAAAATTCTTTCAGAGGCGTGGATATTGCCCTTTTTTCGGCAGGCGGGGGTATAAGTAAAAAATTTGCGCCAATTGCCGCAAAGGACGGGTGCGTTGTTGTTGATAATTCCAGCGCCTGGCGGATGGATCCCGAGGTTCCGCTCGTCGTTCCTGAAGTCAATCCTCATGCAGTGGCACAATATACAAACAAAGGTATTATTGCAAATCCGAACTGTTCTACAATCCAGATGGTTGTTTCTCTTGATCCTATTTACAAGAAATGCGGAATAAAGAGGATTGTGGTTTCAACATATCAGGCTGTATCCGGCACAGGGAAGAAAGCAATCGATGAACTTTTTGATCAGACAAGATCCATGATCAATTTTGTCGATTATAAGATAAATGTATATCCACACAGGATAGCCTTTAACTGCCTTCCGCATATAGATGTGTTTCTGGATAATGGATATACCAAAGAAGAAATGAAGATGGTAGATGAGACAAGAAAAATCCTGGAAGACGATAATATAGGGGTCACGGCGACAACGGTTCGTGTCCCGGTGTTTTTCGGCCACTCTGAATCGATTAATATTGAAACCAGAAAGCATATCACAGCTTCTGAAGTGAAGTCTCTTCTTGAAAATGCACCAGGTATTAAGGTCATGGATGATCCTGAAAAGAATGTTTATCCGTTAGCTGTTGATGCCGCCGGTCAGGATTTGACACTTGTGGGCCGCATCAGGGAGGATGAATCGATTCCAAACGGGATAAATATATGGGTTGTTGCCGATAATATAAGGAAGGGAGCTGCAACCAACACGGTTCAGATAGCGGAAATTCTGGCAGAAAACTATTTGTAAAGACCTGTAAATAGTCGAGTGGTCAAGTAGTCGAGTAGTCGAGTAGTTAACCACTCGACCAATTTCCCACTCGACTACTCGACCAGTCTGGCTGAAGTGTTACTAAAGATCGAAAATGGAGTTTAAATGGAACGAGTACCAATTACAAAAAATGGTTACGAGAAACTGAAAAAAGAGCTGGAACATCTTCAAAAGGTTGAGCGACCCCAAAACATAAAAGCCATTGAAGAAGCTCGCGCGCATGGAGATCTTAGCGAAAATGCGGAGTTTGAAGCGGCAAAGGATAGACAGGCTTTTATTGAAGGCCGGATGGGTGAATTAGGGTACAAGCTGGCCAATGCCGATATTATCGATCCTGATACACTTCCCAGGGATTGTGCTGTGTTTGGCTGCACTGTTTTGCTTGAAAATACAGATAATGAAGAGAATGTAAAATATCAGCTTGTGGGGCCGGACGAATCAAGTATCGATGAAGGTCGAATATCAGTATCTTCACCACTTGGCAGAGCGATTGTGGGGAAAAAACCAGGAGACGAGATCCAGCTTCAGGCTCCTGGTGGAAAAAGGTTTTACGAGCTGGTAGAGATATTGTAGCGTTAGTCGAGTGGTTAAATAGTCGAGTCGTCGAGTTGTAAGAGTCTTTGTAGCCGTTGACGGCTTGAAACTTGAAATTGGAAATTGGGAAGAACAGTACAAAAGCATGAAGGCCAAATTTCCAATTTCTATTTTCCAATTTCAACTTTCCCTGTTCCCTGAACGCTTACGAGTCTTTGAACCACTCGACTAATCAACCACTTAACCACTTGACTAAATAAGTTAATAATGGAGGTTTTTACTTTGGCACGTATTACAATTGAAGATTGCTTGGAAAAGATACCAAACCGTTTTTCGCTGTGCAACGTGGCTGTGAAGCGCGTTAGACAGATTAGCGAAGGTTCCGAATATCTGGTAAATTCGCCGAAAAATGAAGATATTGTTGTCGCTCTCAGAGAAATTGCCGCCGGCAAGGTCGTTATAGAGCAAGATAAAGAAAAAAAGTAACCGTTCACTTTTGTCAAAACCAAGCTATATATATAAAGTGTTGAATAGAGCCGTTGGCAAAGCCTTACATCAATATAATATGATATCTAATGAAGATAGAATACTGGTGGGGCTCTCCGGAGGGAAAGACAGTCTTGCTCTCCTATCGATTTTAAAGGAACGTCAGCCTCGAATTCCCATAAAATATGAGCTGTTTGCTGTTTGCGTTGATCCGGGGTTTGAGGGAGGCTTTAGTGAAGCCCTTGCGGATTATTGCGATAGAAACGGCTTCAAGCTCATCGTAGAGCATACAGACTATGGAATTTTGGCTCATAGCTCGACGAATCGGGAAAACCCCTGTTTTTTGTGTTCAAGGTTACGCAGGAAACGGCTTTTTGAAATTGCTGATGAACTTGGGTGCAACAAACTGGCCTTCGGGCATAACAAGGATGATATCATTGAGACGCTGTTCTTGAATATGTGTTATTCAGGTGAGATTAGCACGATGGTTCCTTTCCAGTCTTTTTTCCAGGGAAGGTTTACAGTAATAAGGCCCCTTGCATTTGCGGATGAGGATATCATAAGCTGTTTTGCCGGTGAAAAAGGGTTCCCGGAGTTTGTCAATCCATGCCCTTCGGCAAAAGTATCTAAACGACAGGAAATAAAAAACCTTTTAAGGCAGTTATACAGCAGCAATAAAAAGATAAAAGGGAATATTTTCAGGGCCATGAGCCATGTGAATACAGACTATTTATTAAAATAAGATAACCGTTCACGGTTCAGAGGTTCAAGGTTCAAGGTTAAACTGATCTGAGTCCAATGTGAAATTTATTAGATTCTTATGATACGTCCCCGACTGCCACTGCGAGGCATGAGCGGGCAGGAAGCGAGCTTGTACTGAACTTAAAAGCAAAAAGATGAAGGAAATCGCAAAGTAATTAACCTTTGAACCCTGAACCTTAAATCCCATGAAAGATATCCAGAACCAACACGATTTTCGCAATATACCTGTTGACAAGGTAGGAATAAAAGATCTTCGATATCCCATTACGGTTCTTGACCGGAAGAACGGTTTTCAGCATACTATCGCTTCAATAAACATGTATGTGGACCTCCCTGAGAGATACAAAGGGACGCACATGAGCCGTTTTGTTGAGCTGCTCCATTTATTTCGATCTGAGATTTCTTTGAAAAAAATATCAAATATTCTTGAGCAGATGAAGGAGCATTTAAAAGCGGCTTCGGCGCATATTGAGATTACATTTCCTTATTTTATTGAAAAAAAAGCCCCGATAAGTAATTCTCCCGGACTCATGGACTATACATGCGGGATCATCGGATCGAGCGGCCATAACGGCAGACTTGATCTAATATCAGAAGTAATAGTTCCTGTTTCTTCTGTTTGCCCCTGCTCAAAGGAAATCAGTGAAGCAGGCGCTCATAATCAGCGGGGAGAAGTGAGGCTCAGCATAAGATTTAAGAAATTTATCTGGATAGAAGATATGATAGAGCTGGTGGAGAAATCCGCGTCATGTGAAGTATATTCTGTATTAAAACGTGTTGATGAAAAGCATGTAACTGAACAGGGTTTTTCAAACCCTAAGTTTGTTGAGGATATTGTTCGGGATGTCGCTGAAAAGCTGAAAAAAGACGAAAATGTTACCTGGTTTTCTGTAAGCGCTGAAAATTTTGAGTCAATCCACAACCATAATGCCTATGCATTCATTACAAGCGGAAGAAGATAATTACACTTTCGCATCCCACGGCCCATAAGAGAGAGTCATGCCGGTTCCACCCTGACTGCACAGACCTTGAATGCCGGTATTCGGGCGACCGGGTCGAGGGCGTCGCTGGTCAAAATATTGGCCGCTGCTTCCCCGAAATGAAACGGAATAAAGACAATTCCTTCCGGGCTTTTCCTGGTAAGACAGGCTCGCGCGGCAATCTCTCCTCGCCGCGATCTTATCTTAACCATACTTCCGTCCGCTATCCCCTTCTTTTTCGCATCCAACGGATTAATCTCAATGATCGATTCAGGAAAAACCGTATGCAGCCCCTCCACCTTGCGGGTCATGGTGCCGCTGTTGTAATGGTAAAGAACTCTTCCAGTTGAAAGAAGAAAAGGATATTCTTCATTCGGAAGTTCATCGGAGAGGATGAATTCCACGGATTGAAACAATCCTTTTCCACGGGCAAAACTACCTTTATGCAGATACGGCGTGCCGGGATGTTCCCAGTTCGGACACGGCCACTGGAGACCATTCTTATTGAGGCGTTCGTAGTGAATCCCGCCGTAAATCGGGACAAGACAGGCGATTTCTTCCATGATTTTTTCAGGGTCATCGTAATTCATAGGGGCTCCCATCTTTTCAGACAGGTTGCAGATAATCTTCCAATCGGGTCTGGAATCCCCCAAGGGGTCCAATCCCTTTCTCACCCGTTGGACCCGCCTTTCTGTATTGGTAAAGGTGCCGTCTTTTTCGGCAAAACTGGCGGCAGGAAGGACTACATCGGCCAACTTTGCCGTTTCTGTCATGAAGATATCCTGAACCACCAGAAAGTCTAATTTTTTCAGAGACGCTTCTACCTGTTTTGAGTTGGGATCGCTAATAACAGGGTTTTCTCCCATGATGTACATCCCTTTTATCGTCCCTTCCAGAATAGCAGGCCACATATCTGTTAGAGCCAGGCCTGGTTTTAGCGGAAGTTTCTTTTTCCAGACCTCTTCGAATTTCCCGACGGTCTCCTGATCGGAAATAGACTGGTAGCCGGGAAGTACATTTGGAAGGGCGCCCATATCGCAGGCCCCCTGCACATTATTCTGGCCTCTTAAGGGATTAACTCCGCCTCCCTGGATCCCGACGTTTCCGCACAACATGGCGAGATTGGCAATCGATTTAACATTGTCGGTGCCGAATGCATGCTGGGTGATGCCCATGGCATATGCAATAGAGCCTCGCTCAGCTTTGGCATAAAGACGCGCAGCCCTGATAAGATCTTCTGCGGGTATGCCGGTCACCTGTTCAACAAATTCCGGGTTGTATTGCATCACCGTCTCTTTCAAAGCCGTAAAATTCTCCGTTCTTTCAGCCACATAAAGGATATCATATAGATCTTCATCTATAATTACGTTCATCATACCGTTTAACCAGACCATATCCGTGCCGGGCTTTGGACGCAGCCAGATTTCGGCATACTGCACTATTTCTATCTCACGGGGATCGACTACAATCAGTTTTGTCTTGTTTTTTTGTATGGCTTTTATCATACCAAGGGCTATGGTAGGATGATTTTCAGTGGGATTGCTCCCTGTAAGGAGGATTACATCAGCCTTTTTGAAATCGGCTATAGAGTTGGTCATGGCCCCGCTTCCAAACGATGCGGCCAAACCGGCCACTGTGGATGCGTGACAGAGCCGCGCGCAGTGGTCAACATTATTTGTGCCGATCACTGTGCGCATAAATTTCTGCATGAGGTAATTTTCTTCATTGGTGCACTTTGCCGAACTCAAACCGGCCAGACTATCAGGATCATTATCCCTTATTTTCAAAAATTTTTGTGCAACAAGAGAGATCGCATCTTCCCAGCTCACCTCCTCAAAATATCCCCTTTTTCGGACAAGCGGTCTTTTTAATCGATCCGGATGACGAACAAAATTGATTCCGAACCTCCCCTTGACACAGAGATGCCCGAAATTGGGGCTATCCTCAGGATCAGAGGTTACTTCAATGATTGAGTCTCCTTTCATGTTCAAGTCAATGGTGCATCCACAACCGCAGAACGGGCAGACTGTTTTGACTTTTTTGATTTCATGAGGGCCAACAGGAAAGCAGATCGATTTTTTTGCCAGACCGCCTGCCGGACATTCATCTACGCAAGCGCCGCAAGAAACGCACTTTTCATTAATAATTATGGAGATTTGTTCAGGGAGTCCGTTGTTGTCAAAATTAGTCCCGGTCAGCTCCAATGCGCCATATTCACAGCTATTCTCGCAACGCTGGCAAAATATACACTTATTGAGATCAATAATAATAAAAGGATGACGGCTGTCGATCTCGTACTGCCTGCGTTTTAGCATACTGGATATACGAAATCTTACTTCGTATTCTATGGATAATTCACGCAGCTTACACTTGGAAAGAGCTGCGCATCCACACTGCAAGCATCGTTTGGACTCCCGAAGCGCTGTTTCCTCAGTAAATCCCAATTCGATTTCATCAAAATCCCGGGTGCGTCTTTCCGGCGCCCGCACAGGCATCTTTTCTCCAAGGCGTATCGGAACATCTTCGAAGTTATGCAGATCAACATCTTCGAATTTTTTACCCTTTGTGAAATTGAGTAGCCGTTTGTGACGGTGTAACGGTTTTTTTCTAAGATATACATCTATTGCTCCGGCTGCCTTTCTCCCCCCGTTGACTGCATTGATAACCGTTCTTGGCCCGCGTATGGCGTCTCCTCCTGCAAAAACCCCCTTTTCCGAAGTCTGAAACGTTTGAGGACCGGCAATAAGAGTTCCACAGGAAAGGACACGCGGCTTTACCCCTTCATCCGGCATTTCCATCCAGGAAAGATCAGGGGCCTGTCCAATCGCCACAATTACCGTATCTGTTTCACGGGTTTTTTCGGATCCAGGATCAGGAATCGGCCAGCGCTTTCCCTTCTTGTCGGGTCTGCTCAACTTCATACGGACCGTTTCAAGTTTAAGAAAGTCTTTCTCTTTCTTTATCTTTGTAAGCCCTGTCATAAAGATAAACTTGACACCCTCTTTTTCGGCTTCGATGACTTCTCGATGGCTTGCCGGCATCTCCATCATCGAACGTTGATATATAACAACAACTTCATCTACGTCCATCCTCACACAGGTCCTGGCCGTATCCACGGCAGTATCTATCCCCCCTATTACGGCCACCCTTTGACCTACGGACGGCATTAGCCCCATACTCATGGCCTTAAGAAACTCAGGGCCCGAAAGAACAGCGTCCAACTCCTCTCCCTCGATACCCATCTTTTGATTTTGCCAGGAGCCGATGCCAAGAAAAATAGCCTCAAAACCGCTCTCCTTCAGGCTCTTAATAGTAAAGTCAACCCCCAGTCTCTTTCCGGTTTGTGGACGGACACCTGCTCTGAGTATATTTTCTATCTCTTTGTCAACGATCTTTTTGGGAAGACGAAATTCCGGGATCCCATAACGAAGCATTCCGCCTAATTGAGGCATTGCCTCGAATATACTTACCTCATGCCCCATATAGGCCAGATAATAAGCAGCGGAGAGCCCGGCCGGCCCCCCACCGATCACAGCAACCTTGTGTCCGGAAGATGGGGGAGGAGGCAAAACATGCGCATCCTTGTGGTCGATAGCAAAATCTGCTACAAATCGCTTTAGATGATTAATGGAGAGACATTCGTCTACCAGGATACGGCGACATAGAGTTTCACAAAAATGTGGGCAGACCCTTCCAACGGAAAGAGGAAGGGGATTCTTTTCTTTGATAAGTTTCAGGGCCTCTATAAACTCGCCGCTTGCAATTCTGCTAAGATAACCCTGAATGTTAATGCCGGCAGGACATGTCAGAGAACAGGGCGCAATACAATCGCCATAATGTCGCGAGAGCATCCGTTCTAAAACCTCTTTTCTTGCTTTTATAACCCGATCGCTTCGAGAAGTTACCACCATGCCGCCTTCCACAAGCGTGGAGCAGGCTTGAACTAATTCTTCTCTCCCATCGACTTCAACAACACATATTCCGCAAGGGTGTTCTGTGGTTTTGCCCGGAATATAACACAGTGTCGGGATAAAAACCCCTGCCTTGAGCGCTGCATCCAATATTATTGTGCCGGAATCAACCCATAATGTTTGGCCATCAATTTTTATTTCTAACTTAGACATTTTGTAATTGAATATTGAATATTGAATATTGAAGATTGAAGATTAGGGAGCATCAGCAATTTCTGACTTAACACTATTGGACATGCCAATCCTGGCACAAACGGCTTCTGTATCCAATATTCAATATTCAATCGACAATCTTCAATCCTAAGTGCTTAGCCACGAATGTGAATAGAGAACCTTACCCATGAGAACACGTGTAGTTTTGTAATATTCCAATTCGGTTTGTCCCAGGGATGCAGGGTCAGGTTCGTTTCCGTCCATTATGTCATGCACTAATTTAACATGTTCAGGCCTTTTGCCACCGGCAATCGCGAGCAGTTCTTTGTCAAATCCATCGACAATTGCGGAATAAATATCATATTTCATAAGCATCATTAAATAGGCGCGATTCAGATATGGACGGAGATTGTCCGGAGCGCCGTTGGAAACATTGGAAAGCCCTACAATCGATTTGGCTTCAGGCGCTATTTCACCCAACATGCTCATGAATTCCAGACCGGCCAAAACCTGATTTATATCAACGCATATCGGTGTTGCAATCGGATCGATCCAGATGTTTGAGGTGGAAATTCCCGCCTCATTTGCCTGGTAAATAAAATCGACCGCCATAGCAGCCCGCTCATCGGCATCCCGCGGCATTCCATCTTTTCCCCACAGAAGTCCTATCGCGTCCGCATTATACCTAATTATCATTGGAAGCCCTTTTTCCAATCGCTCAGGCTGAAGCGAAACAGAGTTTATCAGTGATTTTCCTTTTATGTTCGCCTTTAATCCTGCTTCCATGGCAACCGGATTCGTCGTGTCAAGTGAAAGAGGAAGATCGATTACTTCTTGAACCGTCTTAACCAGCCAATCCATCAGCTCATCGCCGCCCTTTCTGGCAGGTCCGATATTCAGATCAAGATAGTCAGCGCCGTTTTTCGTCAGGGCCAGCGCCATATCCTGAATCGGACCGGCATTTCTCTCCTTCATTGCAGGCCCGAGCGTCTTTGACATAATATTAATATTTTCCGCAACACAGATTACCATAGAAAACCTCCGGTTCAGTTGTCATTGGTGACAAAATTGAAGATTGTCGATTGAAGATTGAATATTTGTGGAATCGCTTCGCTCTGCCTTTTTAAAAATTGACAGAATTCCTCTAATCTTCAATCTTCAATCTTCAATCTTCAATTGTTTCAAATACGCAGGCAGATGGCTTGCCTCTCTCGGCCCGATGAGAATTTCCCAATCCGGAAGCTCTTCTTCCAACTCTCCGCTGATGGTTGCAAGATAACCCGGAATCACCAATTTGCGATGTTTGACCTTCTCCTCAATACCGCATTTCTTTACAAAGGGCGCAATGGTGTCTGCTCCGAATTTGCCGGCAGCCCATGCGGTTAAGACCGAAAGGCCCTCTGTGTCCTTAATCAATAGATATGACGGCACACGGCTCGTATCGACTTCCCCTGAAACAATAAAATAGGTAAGAGAAAAATTTCCTGTAATAAGAACAGGTGAATTTTCATCTGTAGCGCCGATCTCATAAATCTTCTGTTCCACAGCCATAGGCCTTTGCGGATCCGTAAAGATATTCATACTTGCAAGGAGAAGCGGGAAGATACTGTGGCCTTCTATTTCAGAGAGAATAATAATACTGCCGTATTTTGCAACCATCTGACAGGCAATCATCGCCTCTTTCATCGGGTTGTCCGTCATCTCACACGGAAAAACAATCGTAGGAAATCCAAACGGCTTAAATTTTTTCATCAATGCGGATCTCCGGATAATAATCTGATCTTCCAGGGACTTTCCCGCGGTTCTGGCCCCTGAATCAAGAATCAGATCCTTAACTCCCATTTTGATCAGTTTTTCAGAGATTTCTGCCAGCTCTTCTAAGCTATTTCCTTTAACCGCCAACGGACATGAAAGTTCCCTGGCAAGGCTTCCCAGTGTTTCCACATTTTCGCTGGTGGCGGCATAAATGAGCGGCTTTCTGTTTGAACAGGATTTGGCGGCCTGAGAAAGCGCATCTGTATCTTCGTTCATCAGCACAAGAGCCGCATCTGTATCATTGCAGACCTTTTCAACCAACGCCATAAATCCGGAAGTATCTTTGGATTCTCCTTTGACGGCAACCATTGCAGGCCGCAACACAATGCCGACGCGTTCATAGGCGGTCTCCTTAAACTTGGTTAGTTTAGCCGAAATTTCAGCTTCATCCATCTTGTCCGAAAGGAGAAGAGTAAATGCGGGGGGATTTTCAAACCGCTTCTCATGGCGGAATAGCACTGTTTCCCCGCCCAGTTTTATTGCTTGTTCACCTGTACCGATAACCACTGTTCTCACAGGAGGAGCCGAGGCCTCCCCGAGTTCTTCTTTCACATCTTCGGACAAATCCGGGCACGCGTCAAGTTCAGCCTTACCCGTAGCCAACTTCATGGCAAAAGCCAGGCAGGTAGGAACCCCGCACTTGCCGCAATTTGTCTTTGGTAGTTTTTTAAATATCTCTATTCCCGAAAGTCCCATAACCGTTCTTCTCCTTTATTTCTATTGATGATTGAAGATTGTCGATTTGTGGAATCGCTTCGCTCTGCCTTTTTAAAAATTGACAGAATTCCTTCAATCGTCAATCGTCAATCTTCAATCATCAATTGTCATCACATCAACGGATCCATGGTAAGAGCCGGATGCCCTTTTTCTTCGAGAAACGGGAGGATCTCCTCTTCCGTGGTTCCGATTGTATCATCGGCTATCATCTCAGGGAAATTTGGAATCCCCATCTCTTCGCATATCGGCTCCATCCGTTCGGCGATTTCTTCTTTTAACATCTTAGGCAACCATACCACACGCTTTAAGCCTCCTTCGGCCTTGAGAAATTTCCTGCTGCAAATGTAATGTTTGCTTACTCCGAGAAAACCGGGTGTCTGGTTTCCGCCGCCCACCATTCCGGCCAGGGTAGTAAATTTCATGCCGCAGGGTGTCATCCCCATAAAGTTCCTGTTTACTATCATAATACCATTGCACAGGGGAAGGATTGTCGCCACGCACTCAAAGCACCCGCACGCAGTCATTGGGAAGTTCATCAAGCTGTAAGCGCTTACCTGCTCTATTTTTTGGCGCGAGGCCTTGAATACAAAATCGGTGATCCCTTTCCACTGGCCCAATACCGGATCGATACATTCTCCCTTTTCTATCGGCTGATTCGGACCTGTGGGGTTGATTTCATAAGAGACTTCGCAGTCGAGCCAGTTGTAAGCGCCGCACATCCCTGTCCGTTCCGGCGTAATCACGCAGACATGGCTCGGAGCGAATGACTGACACAGCGTACATGAATAGTAGGTCTCTTCTGTTTCGTCGGTCATACCCTCAACCCGCTCATCTCTCTGTTTATACAGCTTTTTTGCCATTTCCAGGACTTCTTTGACTCTCTCTTCATCTGTGTAGATCTTTATCTGCACCTTATCGAGAATATTCCCAAAGTCCTGATGGTACTTGGCATGTATTACCTTGCCGAGATGTTTGAGTAAAAATCCTTTTTCAACAGCCGCCTTTCCTACCCGTATCCACATAATACTTCTCTGTCCGATATGCATTATACCTTGGACATAATTGATCAGGTGATGGATCTGGCGTTCTAAGATCGGCTCAAAGCCCGGCTTCATTTGTCGACCCGCCACCTCGATCAGCGCTGCAAAGGGGAGTTTGTCCCCTTCTTTAATCTGATCCAGGTCAGGACCGATCATTTCAATCTTTCCGTCCTCAACTTCCGACATATCCTTAGAGATAGTCAGCTCTACTCCAAGCGTCCTCCCGCCGCCGCATTCAAAGTAGAGATCATCCTTTCTGATACGCTCTCCTTCAAAGGCAGGCCCATAGGACATGGGGATATCTACCTTGCTGATAGCTACCTTCAACCCGCGAACTTCAATAGCCCTGGCGACTATCTGATCATGCGGTACGTTGCTGACCACATGCTCGTATGTACAGATGCCCGTGGGAAGAACCTGTGGAATCGGTGTGTCTGCTATGGTGGGGAAGCCCCAGTTGATGGCTCCGGCCGCATTGGCATACCATTCATCGGTCACGGTCCCAAGCGGCATTGCAAAGGCAAAAATCCTGTCTTTATTATAACGTAAGTTTCCTGCAAAATCTCCGGGCTTAATTCCTCCAAAGGACATAGCGGCACGTGTTGCAAACCCCATTGCAAATACTGCTGCCGTATAGCTCGGCCCAAACGAAACCAGACGGGTAGGCCAGCCTATTTGAACGCCGGCCTCTATTAGTTGCTCGGACATGGTCTTTCCTTCGTGATCCGAACACATAAAGACATACAGATTCTTTTCTTGAAGCTCTATTGCAATCTTAACGGCAATTTCTTTGGTCGGCGCGGCGCCTAATATGGCGGCAAACCCCGGAGCTGTCCCGTCAACAAATTCCACACCACGTTTTCGCATGATAACGTCGTCCGCAGCACCCAGCCATATATTATCAGGAAGCGGGTCTTCTCCCTTTGTATAAAAATCGGGCTCCTCCAAATATCTTATCGCCTCAATGATTTCTTCTGCGAAAAAGGTGGCCATGCCGGCTTCCAATGCAGGAGCGAGATAAGGAAGCCATACCTTATCGCTCACCGGCGCCGGAAGGAGTTTTTTGCACTTGTCGAGCACCCCCTTTGCATCCCCCAGAGTCTTTACAGGGATTCCAAGGATGCCATAGATAATCGGTAGATAATATGTGGTGTTCGGAAATCCGATTTCCTGATCAGGCCCCCACTTTTTCAATGCATCTTCACACTTTGTTTCTGCCGTGCCCACAATCTTGTGGGCTCCTCGAATGGCTGCGGAACAAATTATTTTAGACACGATTAACTTTCTCCTCTGATCATCAAATCTTGAATCGATTCTTTTACTAAATTAATAGCTTCAGGGTGCCTCATTACCAGGATATCAGCTCCGGCAAGGAGCACACACTGAGCCGTCATGGCCTCAATCAATATACCTCTCTTTTTTTGATCTCCTAAAAGCGGAGCTTCCATTTCACTCAACCTTACCTCTTTTGTCTTCCATACCTCTTTTGCAAAATTGGCAATGATCGGAAACTGAAGTCTTTCGTCTTCCTGGACAAGCGCGGCCGTTCGGATCCGTTCCATTACGCTGTAACAATACTCCAGGCCGTATCCAAGAGCGCCGGTCGTCGGATCAATAATGATCTTATCGTCAGGGACGTTCAAGTTCCCCAATAGGATATTGAGTTGTTTTGCCAGGTTTATGTCGATTGGTGTGGAAGCCATAACAGTATGTTGATAACCGATTGCCGTGGCTCCGATCGCCCGATAGTTTCCTTCTGCCAGGGGCCCTATAATCAGGTTTTTCCCCTCGCATGCCTCGCAGACCGCCTTTAATACCTCGGTATCCTTATCAACACTTGAACTTCCAAAAACAAACAAAGGAACTTCCACCGCATCGGAGACTTTTTTTGTAATCGCGGCGGCCTCGTCGGCCGGTGTGTCCTCGGCATTCGGATCGGTGCTCGCAAGTTGCAGCGCTATCATTTCAGCCCCATAGGTATCGACACATTTTCGAGCCCATGCCACAGGATCGCCCGCAACATCGGCAAACGGTTCCAGCGCTGTATCCGGCCAATCTTCTGGAGCCCTGTCATAGACCTCCATCGCTATTTTCGGAGGATGCGGCATAGCGCCTTCGAACAGATGAAACGGACAACACGACTCGCCACCTACGGTTATGATATTCTCTCCACGTCCCAACGGGATCTCTTTTATCTTTCCGGCATAAGCAATCTTTGGTATTTCTATGGTCAATTTATATATCTCCCTTTTTTGGATTGATGATTGATGATTGTCGATTTGTGGAATCGTTCCTGCCTGTGCCGGAACGGGAGACAGGTCGCTCTGTCTTTTTGTTATAAAATTAATAGAATACCTTCAATCTTCAATCATCAATCGACAATCGACAATCCCCTATGGTCTCGGCAGAAGACCGGCCTGTTTGGCTATCTCCGGTACGGCGCTTTCCCATTCTATCGCCATGATATGCACACCGGCCACACCTTCTATCTCTTTTACCATGTTAATAATATCTACACAAATGTTGATCCCCTCTTTCTGCACATCCTTTTTGGAATCTTTAGCTCCCTTGAGGCGAGCTATAACATGATCTGGAACATCCATGCCCGGAACATTATTTTTCATGTACCTGGCCATTCCGATCGACTTTGGAGGTGTAACTCCGGCCAGGATGTAGCATTTTTCATGGAGTCCAAGATCCCTGACCGCTTTCATCCATGCGGCGAATTTTTCGACGTTATAAACAAGCTGCGTCTGAATAAACTGAGCGCCAGCCGCAACCTTTTTTGCCAGGCGAAGAGCCCGAAACTCAAACGGATCTGCAAAAGGATTGGCTGCCGCTCCCAGGAAAAAGTCCGGCGCTTTTCCTTTGATTTCTTCTCCGCACTGAAAGACCTTTTCGTCTCGCATCATCCTGACCATCTGCAAGAGCTGTATCGAATCCATATCAAAGACGCCGGTAGAATTCGGATGATTTCCGAATTGTTGATGATCTCCTGTAAGACAGAGTAAATTTTTTACTCCCAGGGCTGCGGCTCCGAGGAGATCACTCTGAATGGCGATACGATTCCTGTCTCTGCACGTCATCTGGGTTACCGGCTCCAGCCCTTCCTGCATCATGACAACAGATGACGCGATACTCGACATCCGGACAATGGCGGTTTGGCAGTCGGTAATATTTACCGCGTCAGCGCAGTCCGAAAGTAACTTTGCTTTTGTGCGAATAACTTCTGCATCCGCATTTTTTGGGGGGCCCAGTTCCGCTGTTACAGCAAACTGTCCGGATGCCAACACCTTTTTCAAATTACTCGCTGAATTCATAGTGTTAGATCCTCCCTGACGATTTTTCTGGGACCTCCGTGCAGGCTGCTGGACCAATCCTTCATTGGAAAGATCTCCTGCAGCTTTTCCAATTGATTCAAGCCCTTTAAACGATCATATATCAATTGCCAGACACAAGCAATATCGGGATTAATTTCACACCTCCCGTTCTGCGATCCTCCGCATGGGCCGTTAAGTAAATGCTTTGAACAGCGTGCAACAGGACACAGGCCACCGGTTTTATCAAGAACACAGTTTCCGCAACCCGCACACCGTTCCGACCACACCCCCTGCTCTTCCGAAACACCCATAAAACTGGTGTTTAAAGCCGGAAGAATAATGGTTTTCGGATACATGTCAGCCAGAAAGTTAACTCCCACACCGCAGGCCATGGAAAGGACAGCATCATATTTGTCCACCTCATCTTTCAATTCTTCCAGATATTCCGTATCGCATTGGCGGGCAAGAGTCTTTTCCTTTGTTTCAACCGGCCCCCCCTTTTTTTTGCGATCGATCCGAATGATTGAGGCAAGGATTTCAACCTCCTTTTCTCCTCCGGCAGAACAGACCGTAGCGCATCCACCACATCCAAGAATCAGGATATTTTTAATCCCTTTCAACATTCCGATAATTTCCTGGATCGGTTTTCTCTGTCCGACAATCATAACCTATTTTCCCTTTAATGGACTTGGTCCCAACTTTTTGATTCGCATAGTCATCTCTTTTGCTGCTTCAATAAATCCGCGATTCGGCTCGCGAGAAATCATAAACATCTCTATGCGTTCAGGTTCTATATTCAGTTGATCGAAAACATTTTTTACGTAATCGACTCTTTTTTTTGCAATCCGGCTCCCTCTTACATTGTGACAGGTATCGTCCTTGCACCCGGCAACGTAAATTCCGTCTGCGCCTTGTTCAAATGCTTTTAACAAACGGATTATGCTGATCCTGCCGCTGCAGGGCAGTATTTCCAGCCGCACATTTTCCGGAAACCCTAACCGGGGTAAGTTTTGCAAATCCTGGGACCATGCATAGGCGCTATAATGGCAACAAAAAGCCACAATATCGGGTTCATTTGGATTAGTCATATTATCATAGTTCCCTTGAGAGCAAAAATTCACATGACGCAAACCGCCTCACGTCTTCAGATGTTTTCAGTTCAATAGCCCTGGCAGGACATTCAGCCACACATATTCCGCAGGCCACACACTTTACCGGTTCAATATGAGCAAGCCCACTCCCTTTTTCCATATAAGGCGCATCAAACGGGCACACCCGCACACACGTAAGGCAACCCACGCAGTATTTCTCGTTTACAACAGCCAGCTTCCCCATTTCACCCAATGTTTCTGCATCCACATAGCCGTCCCGCAAGGCCAGGATCCTCAGCGCCTTGATCACATCGCTGAAGTTCACATCCTGCGGACACACAAACTCACAGGTTTGGCATCCTGTGCAATACCAGATCAAATCGGATGAAAGGAGACGATTCTTCAGGCCGAGCATAATCATATGAAGAATCTTTCGCGGATCGAATTCAGGTATCACCTGGCTGACCGGACATGTTCCGGTGCAGCTTCCACATGCATAGCATTCCTTGACATGCTCACCTTCCGGAAGTTCCGCGACTTCAAATTTGAATCGAGGTTCTAAATCATCTCTGTCTATTGCCATAATTTCTTGCTCGTTGCTTGTGTCTCGTTGCTGGTTACTGGTTGCTCGTTGCTCGTTACTCGTTACGGCTACCAACTTAAGACGGAACACATTCGAACTTTTTGTTCTTGATTATCGTAAAATATCAATTGTACAAAATTGACGTAACATATCTGTAGGGTGCATTCTATGCACCACTATGGTGCATAGAATGCACCCTACTGGTTGCTCGTTACTCGTTGTTAACTTTGATTTTTGAGCTTTGAGCTTTCAGCTTAAGCTTTTCCTTGCTCCTTGCTCCCTGCTCCTTGCTCGTTAGATGTAATCTTTTTCAACTTTTGAGCTGATGATTCTGAAAGACCGCCCCCGGCCATTGCAATATCGACTGTATGAAAGCCCAGTGTCTTGTAAAGGTCGAGAAGGTCGGGAGTCTTTAAACCTATCTGGACCAAATGTCTTTTTACGGTTTCAATATCTCCCCTGACAATGGGGCCGGTGAGTGCCCTGGTAATCCCGGTTTTTTCTATATTGGAAAGCGTCCCTTCAATTAGTGGTTTTAGCGCCTTTAAAGCATCTGCGCCTGATATCCCTGCTGCTTCAATCAGCTTTAAGGAAAGGTCGAGCAGGGTTACAAGGTAGTTTGATGCTACAACCGCCGAAGCATGATAGAGTGTTTTGGCCTCTGTTTGTATTGTAAAGTTGGTTGCGCCAAGGTCGGTTGCAATTTTCCTTGCCGCACTGACAGCTTCCTTTTCACCTTCCAGAGAAATTATTATATCCTGAAAAGGATTTTTTTCAATTTCAACTGAAGCAAAACTCTGAAGAGGATGCATTGACCCCGCAAAAGCGCCGCACTCTTTTACAGACGATAGAATGGTTGAAGGGAGCGCTCCGCTGCAATGCAGGACCACAACATTTTTACAGAAACCGGAATGAAGGGAGATACTGTTGCACGTGTCGGCTATAGCGCTGTCAGGTGTTGTTATAAAAACGATATCCGCCTTTCTTGTTATTTCCCAGGGGATCCGGCTGAAATTATCAGAACCGATAATTTCAGCAGTCCTTTTGGCAGACGAAAGGCTTTTACTCGCAAACCCGGCTGGTTTATAGCCGGCCTTTGCAAGAAATTTCCCCAGCGCAGTGCCGACCTTTCCGCATCCTATAATGGCAAAAGATGGTTTCATGTTTCAATAACAATGTTTTTTGGCAGGAAATTTACCTGCCTGCACTTCCTCTATATACTGTTTTATTCCGGTTTTTGCATCATCAAGCAGATTGGCGTATTGCTTTACGAATTTTGGCAGATGCCTGTCATTTAACCCCAGAAGGTCGTGCAGCACAAGTATCTGCCCGTCGCAATGTGGACCCGCTCCTATTCCTATTGTTGGTATGGCAAGCGCTTTAGTTATCTTTTCCGAAATTTCGGATGGAATGCCTTCTAAAACAACGGAAAAGGCTCCGGCGGATTCTATCTCAAGGGCATCTGCCATGAGCTGTTCTTCATTGCGCTGAACCCTGTAGCCTCCCATCTGGTGAACAGATTGCGGTGTAAGGCCTATGTGGGCCTGTACCGGAATTCCAGCCCCTGAAATTGCTTTTATTGTTTCACTGACCGCTCTTCCCCCTTCCAGCTTGACTGCAGCGGCGCCTGCTTCTTTAAGAAAACGTCCTGCATTGGCAATTGCATGTTCTATGCTTGCCTGGTAAGACATAAACGGCATGTCACCGACAATCATTGCATGTCCGGCGGCTTTTGACACAATGCGGGTATGGTATATCATTTCATCCATTGTAACCGGCAGGGTGCTCGATTCTCCCTGAACTACCATCCCTACTGAATCCCCTACAAGGATCATATGCACCCCTGATTCATCAACCATCTTTGCAAATGGATAATCATAGGCTGTAAGAGCAACTATTTTTTCACCTTTTTCCTTCATTTTATAAAGAGTGGTAAGTGTAACTTGCGATCCCATGATTCTACCTCCTACTCGTTGCTCGTTACTGGTTGCTCGTTACTGGTTGCTCGTTACTGGTTGCTCGTTACTGGTTGCTCGTTACTCGTTGCTGTCTAATCTTCTGACCTTCTAACCTTCTGACTTTCTGCTGGTTACTGATAATTGGCCATCAGCCTCAGCCACTAACCCTTTTTTCCGAAATGCGGCCACATATTTTTCAATATCTGTTCTAGGCATCCCTATTTTTTGGGTCAAATCGTCAAAATGAATCGGCCCCTCTTTTTGTATGCGAAGCAAAGTCTCATTTCGAGCTATCTCAGCGCTTATTGATTTTGCCAGCTTCTCATTGACCTTATCCTTTATGATCTGATCAGAATAATCGCCTTCTTTACGAAATCCCTTTGTAAGTTTGCCCAGCCCTGTCCGCAATTTTGCTTTCTCAAGCGCATTTCTTGCCGCAAAAAGCTTGATTAGCAACTCATCCTTACTATCACCCTCGGGCTCTCCCAAAGGGCCAAGAGACTTGATTTTTGTAGTAAAATCAGTAATCAGCTTGACAAATCGTGGCCCCTCGGCCGCTGATGCCCATTCCAATGCAAAACGGTCGCTATTGATACCTACCTTTACCAATATCTTTCTGACGAATTCTTCCATTATCATCGCATCATAATTACCAACCTGGTAATGGCACTCCCCAAGGTGTCAGCCACCAACAAAGACACCATCTGTTCCAACGCAAAAAGCATCTATAATAAAAAGGGGATCCATTCTCCCTGTACACATCATACGAATCGTTCTAACATTTGGGGGGTATTGATACCGTGCTACACCCGCTGAATCTGCAGCCGCGTAACAGCACCAGTGACACATAAATCCAAGTATCTTAGGATTAAATTCTTGCCCCATTGATCCTCCTATCCCTGCCCTTTACCCATAAGTCATTTCTCCATTAGCAATTAACAGTTATCAATTGATTATTAACTATTATTATTTGCTTTTTGGGCATAAATATAAAAACATAAAACAAATAATCAATAATCAATTGTTAATAACTAATTGTTAATTAAGGATAAAAATATGTCTCAACACTTATAGCTAAAGGGCAATTCTATCCTCCAAAGGCTCTTATCTGAGACCTGATCTGTTCGGTTGTAAAACCTCCCATAGATATAGCCAGTTTTGGACAATGGGATGCGCAAATCCCACAGCCTTTACAAGAGGCGGAAATAGTTTCCGCCTTTTTCTTCTTGTCTGCCTTGACCATTTGAATCGCCTGATACGGGCAAAGGCTTACACAAATACCGCACCCAATGCAAATTTCAGGATTTACTTTAGATACAATCGGCTCTACTGACACGACACCTTTTGCCAGAGGTAGAGCTGCCTTGCCGGCAGCAGATTTTGCCTGAGCAATAGATTCATTAACCGGTTTGGGGGAATGGGCAAGACCGCACATGAATATACCGTCAACAGAAAATTCAACAGGACGGAGCTTGACATGTGCCTCCAGGAAAAAATTATCCTTTGTCACAGGGACCTTGAGAATCTTTGACAGGCTGTCAACATCGTTCGGTACTATTCCAACGCTCAGTACGAGAAGATCCGGCTCAAGGGTAATATCCTCATCAAGCATTTCATCAAAAAAGGTAACGGAAAGCTTGCCGTCCGTGTCAGTTGCAACAGGCGCTTTTTCCTTGTCATAATTGACAAAAACAACGCCTTTTTTTCTTGCCTTTTTATAGTAGTCTTCCATAAACCCGTAAGTGCGCATATCTCTGTAAAGGATATAAATATTGGCATTCGGGTATTTATCTAAAATCCGCAGAGCATTTTTCACGGCCTGACCGCAGCATATCTTGCTGCAATAAGAAAGGTCATCCCCTCTGGAACCAACGCATTGAATCATAACAACCTGTTGGAGATCTTCCTCCAGGGCGCCGGAAGAAATAGCATCTTCCAATTCCAGTTGGGTTACAACCTGCCTGGAAGTTCCGTAACAATACTGCTTTGGCTCATACGGACGGCCACCAGTAGCAATAATGATTACACCGTGCTCAATAACTTGTGTCCCCAAAGCAGAAGAAATGTTAGTGGTAAAGTTCCCCACATAGCCGGATACGCTTTCAACCTCAGCGCCGGTATAAACTCGTATCAAGTCATTGGAAGTTAGCTTTTCCTCAACTTCTTTAACTATTTTTCCTGGGTCCTCGCCAGATAGCAGAGCGCTCACATTCCTCAAATTACCGCCAAGTTTGTCAGACTTTTCTATTAGAAAGGTCTCAAATCCCTGCTCCGCCATACTCAACGCGGCTGTCATTCCTGAAATTCCACCACCTATGACCAGTGCTTTAGGTATAACAGGAATTTGCTGCTCTGGAAGCGGCTCTAACAGACAGGACTTTGCGACTGCCATTCTGATTAGATCCTTTGCTTTCTCAGTAGCTTCTTCAGGCTCTCCTGCATGCACCCACGAACACTGGTCCCTGATATTTACCATTTCAAACAGAGCGCGGTTCAGACCCGTATCCCTCAGTGTTTCCTGAAATAATGGTTCATGTGTACGTGGTGTGCAGGCAGCAACTATAACCCTGTTAAGATTATGCTCTTCAATCTTTTCCTTTAAGATATATTGAGCGTCCTGAGAACAAGCATACAGGCTTTGATCCGCATAAACAACGCTCTCAAGAGTTGACGCATATTCTCTAACTGCGGCAACGTCAATAACACTTGCAATATTGCTTCCACAGTGGCACACAAAAACACCTATTCTTGGCTCATCTCCTATCACAAGCTCTGCGGGGTATTCTTTTTTTTCAACCTGGCTGCCCCTCACTTTGTTTAGCAATGAGTCAACAGAAGCCACAGCGCCGGTTGCTTCAGTAACGCTCTCAGGGATGTCTTTTGGTCCTCCGAAAGCGCCGGCCACAAAGATACCCTGTCTTGATGTCTGAAGGGGAGTAAAAGCCTGAGTGCTGCAAAATTCGTACTTATTAATATCAATACCGCAGTTGCGGGCAAGATCATCAGCCCCTTCGGGTGATTCCAAACCTTCAGACAGAACAACCATGTCAAAGTACTTACCGTGATGAACACCTCGGCCATCCACGTATGATATCCTCAACCGATCCCCCTGTTCTTGAATTCCCGCAATACGTGATCTGACAAATTTGATGCCGTATTTTTCCCTGGCTCGTTGACGGGATGCATCAAATTCCTTGCCCTGAGTCCTCATATCCATGTAAAATATGGTT
The DNA here is from genome assembly GCA_030610995.1 of Desulfobacterales bacterium. Lineage (GTDB taxonomy): Bacteria > Desulfobacterota > Desulfobacteria > Desulfobacterales > ETH-SRB1 > Desulfaltia. Next base: position 25,927 of record JAUWQO010000009.1, on the reverse strand, counting down.
ATATCAAGATCAGGGTCGTGTTCTTTTGCCACAGATGCCTCTTTAATTGCATACATACAGCAAACTGATGAGCAGTATCCATTTCCACATGTTTCATCCCTTGAGCCTATGCACTGGAGGAATGCAATATGTTTTGGAGGGCGCTGATCTGACGGCCTGACAATCGTCCCTTCAGTAGGACCTGATGCACAAGTCAACCGCTCGAATTCTAAACTTGTAAGCACATCAGGATATTTACCAAAACCGTGGCGGCTAAGAACTTCATCATCAATATGTCCAAACCCCGGAGCCAATATTACAGAACCTACAGATAGATTGTGATCTTCCTCTGTCTGACTAAAATCTATGGCCTGTGCTTGACATGTTGAAACACAGATACGACACATCTCATGATTTATAAAAAGACATTCTTTGGGATCGATATAAAAACTCGACGGCACTGCCTGGGGATAATCTTTATGAAGGCTTTTTGTTAAAGCAAGACCTTCATTGAAAATATCGACGATCATAACAGGGCAATACATAGTGCATGTGCCGCAGCCCGTGCAAAGTTCCTCGTTGATGTATCGCGCAGCAGTATGCACGCGAGCAGTAAAGTTCCCTGCCTCACCCTGAACAGATTCCAATCGAGCGTTTGTCAGTATCTTTATGTTTGGAGACCGACCGGCCTCAACTAACTTTGGTCCGAGTATTCAGATAGCACAGTCATTGGTAGGGAAGGTCTTGTCCAATTGAGCCATTGCCCCGCCAATTGATGCGGATTTCTCAACGAGGTAAACAAAATAACCCAGCTCAGAAAGATCCAAAGATGCCTGAATACCTGCCACACCGCCGCCCACGACAAGGACAGAACCACTTTTTGTTGTTTTACTTTCTTTCATGTCTGTAACCATTCAGCCACTAAATATATTGTATAGGGACTTCCTTTTTTTCATCCCCTCCCATTGCAAATTCTAAATAACAAATCACAAATATCAAATAAATTACAATGACCAAAATTCAAAATTCCAAACCCGTATATGTTTTGGTCATTGGATATTGAAATTTGGGATTTATTTGTAATTTGATGCTTGAAATTTGGGATTTTATAAGTTCATGTATTCTTAAATATGGTAACGTATTATAATTGAATAGTTTATAATCACCGCTATCACAGCTCACGCCTCATAGCCATATCAAAGAGGACTCTTTTCTTTTTCTCCTGGATACCCAAGGCCTCTCGCCCTTTCTCTATACGCTGTATCATTAGTTGCGCCATCTTTATTGGATCGGATTCAACAGCCCACATTCCACCGTATAGATCTTCAAACTCTTTGAACAGAAAATCAGTCAAAACCTTGCTTCCAGTTGTTGGAAAGGTTCTCCCGAATACAACAAAGACGCCGCTTGCAACAAAATAATGTCCAATAGATATCGCTTTTTCACTCATCCACTCAGGCGCGCAACCAGCCGCGGGTATCTGGTAAATATCGTCGCCAAGACCCCCTTCCCGGACAACCTCCGTTGCAGCCATCAATATCCGGCTGTTATCCACACACGAGCCCATGTGCAATACAGGAGGCATACCTACTGTTTCACATACCTCTCTGAGACCCGGTCCCGCTAAACTGGCCGCTTCAGGCGTAAGCAGCCCCTCACGACCGCAGGCTGTGGCCGCGCAGCCCGTCGTAAGAACCAGAACATTATTGGCAATCAATTCCTTGGCTACTGTGGTGTGCATGTAACCTGAGCGAACACGCGCGCTGTCACAACCGACAATAGCCCCCAAACCCCTTATACGCCCGTTAATTATATTATCATTTAAAGGCCTGTACGAGGCGCGGAACGCGCCGCCAAGTATGTGATTTATGGTTTCGTGGCTGAATCCTGCCACAACATCCATCTTATGGTGGGGGATATTGATCTCCCCTCGCTGCGGATACCGGTCAATAGCGCGTTGGACTATCTGCCTGGCCGCCTCCAATGCATTGTGATGATGTACCTCTATATGTTTTGCGCCAGGGATTTTTGCCCGGTCAGACGTGGTGATAACCTCAGTATGGAAACACCTGGCCACAGAGGGAAGAGACTGCATGATGCACTGAACGTCTACTACCATTACCTCTACAGCGCCTGTTGCAAGCACAATCTCCTGCTGGATAAAGCTCCCTGCGACAGGAATTCCATGACGCATGAGAATTTCATTTCCGGTACAGCAGACACCAACCAGATTGATCCCTTTTGCCCCCGCGTTTTTGGCTGCTTTTATCATTTCCGGATCTTCGGCAACCAACACCATTGCTTCAGACAGGATCGGTTCATGACCGTGCACAACCACGTTGACTTCGTCTTTGGAAAGGACACCGAGGTTAACCACCGCTCGAGTCGGAACCGGGGTTCCAAACATGATGTCCTGCAGCTCGGTAGATATCATGGAGCCGCCCCAGCCGTCTGCCAGGGCACACCTGGTGGCCTGAAGAAGCAGATTGCGATAATCCTGGTCGGTCCCCATATGGGTCCGATGCATGATTTCTACTACTTCCCGCTGTATGCCACGCGGGACAACCCCATTTTTTTTCCATACTTCCTGCCGTTTTTCAGGAGCCCGGCGTATGCAATACAGGCCTCCTTCCTGCTTCCCGAATTCAGCCAATGCCTTTTCACCAAGCTCAACAGCAATATCTTTCGTGCTCCGGTCTTCGGTCTTTATATCAAAGACCTCTGCCAGCGCTCGGAGCTTCTTTTCATCCTTGATTTTATAGTCGGATTCTCCTCTGGCAGCAGCCAGAAATGCCAGCGCTGTTTCAAGGCCGTGGTCCATGTGTGCGGAAGCCCCTCCGGCAACCATACGGCAAAAATTACGCGCTGCCACAGTAGCAGGAGTGGCTCCGCAGATTCCTATCGATTCCGGAATATCTTCGATCATCATGCACGGGCCAAAGGAACAAATACGACAACACGTCCCTCCCTGGCCGAAAAGACAAGGCTCAATAGAGCGCTTGTTCATCCGTTGTATGTAAGTAACAACGCCCCTGCGCTCGGCCTGTTCCGCAACACAGGTGCTTCCTTCACAATCAATGCCGAGGCAGCGTTTGGCTGCGCCGATAGGAGATCTTCTTGATCCCATTATCATTCCTCCAAATGTTGGTCGAGTAGTCGAGTAGTCAAGTGGTTGAGTGGTCGAGTAGTTGAGTAGTCAAGTGGTCGAGTAGTCAAGTGGTCAAGTGGTCGAGTGGTCATTGGTTAAGAAATCAACGAGCAAGCAATCATCTACTCGACTATTTTCCTACTCAACTATTTTCCCTACTCAACTACTCAACTATTTTCCCACTCGACCATTTTCCTACTCGACCAATTCCCCACTCGACTACTCGACAATACTATTCCTTGCCGCTTCAACCGTATTCTTCATCAACATGACAATAGTCATGGGGCCGACGCCACCGGGTACCGGTGTGATAGCAGCAGCTTTTTCTTTTACACTTTCAAAGTCCACGTCGCCAACCAGAATTGCCTTTCCTTCCGGGGTCTTTCCTATCCGGTTTACCCCCACATCAATAACCACGACCCCTTCTTTTACCATATCTCCTGTAACCGTCTTTGGATGACCGGTGGCTACGATGAGGATATCGGCCCGCTTCGTGTGAAAGACCAGGTCTTTTGTCCTTGTATGGCACAGCGTTACCGTTGCATTGCCCGTGGGTCGTTTTTGGAGCATCAGATTAAGGACAGGTTTCCCAACAATGTTACTCCTGCCGACAACCACGACCTCGGCGCCTTCTGTTTGCACACCGGAACGGGCCAGAAGCTCCAGTATCCCATGAGGGGTACAGGGGAGAAAACACTTTTCTCGGACCACCATCTTTCCCACATTCACCGGATGGAAACCATCCACATCTTTAGCAGGATCAATGGCATATATAACGCGGGATTCATTAATCTGTTTCGGAAGAGGGAGCTGAACCAATATCCCGTGAATCCGTGAGTTCTTGTTCAATTTCTCAATTAGCGAGAGAAGCTCTTTCTCCGAGATATCTCCAGGCAAATTGATTTTTTCCGAATATATCCCCAAATTGTTACACGACTTCTCCTTTTGACCCACATATACCTTGGAAGCTGGATCGTCACCCACAAGAATTGTGGCCAACCCCGGAGTTACACCATGTCTTTTCTTTAATTCCTTTATCTCTTTTTTCAGTTCTTCCCGTATCTGTTTGGCAATCTCAGTGCCGCTGATGATCTTTGCAGACATTTATAATCTCCTTAAAAAAGCCCCTTTACTTTTCCGGTCTCCACATCTACATCAATACGCCTATAAGCCGGATCAGAAGCCGTTCCAGGCATCAGGCTGATTGCCCCTGCCACGGGAACCACGAATCCCGCCCCTTTATAGGTCAGGATATCCCGGACAGGGAGCGTCCATCCCGTTGGCACACCTTTTTTAGCCGGATCATGAGAAAGACTTAGATGAGTTTTGACCATACATGTTCCCAAATTTGCCAGTTCAGGATCTTGTTCTATTCTCTTTGCTTTAGTCTCAGCTTCCGGGGTATAACTTACACCGTCCGCGCCATATACCTCTTTGGCAATCAATTCAATCCTCTTGCGCAGCGGAGTTTCAATATCATAAAGAAAGTGGAAATCGTTTTCTTCCTCACACGCATCGATAACTGCATCGGCAAATTCCAGAGCCCCGTCACCACCTTTAAGCCAATGTTCAGAAACGGCAACGCGGGCGCTTGCAGCCTCGGCCGACCTGCGAACAGCCGCTATCTCATCCTTGGTATCGGTGTAAAAGGAATTGATGCAGACCACGGGGTTAATCCCTGCTTTCTTGATCGTCTTTATGTGGTGAGCCAGATTTTCACAACCCTTTTCCACCCACTCCACATGCTCCTCAAGGTAGGCCGGATCCATTGATTTTCCCGGAGGCAGGGGAGGTCCGCCGCCATGACATTTTAACGCGCGAATAGTTGCCACAAGCACAGCGCAATGCGGTTTCAAACCACTAAAACGACACTTTAAGTTCCAGAATTTTTCAAACCCGATGTCCGCTCCAAAACCACTCTCTGTAACATTGTAGTCTGCAAGTTTCAACCCCACCCTGTCTGCTATAATGGATGACTGGCCTATTGCAATATTTGCAAAGGGCCCTGCATGCACAAAGACCGGCTGCCCTTCTAAAGTCTGAAGGAGATTCGGATTGAGCGCTTCCACCATCCATGCGGTCATGGCGCCGTCAACCTCAAGGTCTGCCGTGGTAACAGGATCACCTTTTTTATTATAGGCAACCACGATCTTTCCCATCCGCTCACGCATGTCTTTCAGGTCGGTGGCAACCGCCAGAATAGCCATAATCTCCGAGCTTACGGCAATCCCGAATTTAGACTGCATGGGGAAACCGTCCATTTTCCCCCCCAGACCTATAATAATATTCCGAAGCGATTGAGCGCAAAAATCCATAATCCACCCCATTTCCACATTCTTGGGATTAATGTCGAGCCGTTTCAGATTTTTTTTCGTCAGTATCTCATCAGAATAGTTGTTTTCATGCTGCATTCTGGCTGTCAAAGCTACCATGGCCAGGTTATGCGCATTCATAATGGCGTTAATATCGCCTGTAAGCCCTAATGAAAACGGGGTAAGAGGGATACACTGGGCCAGTCCGCCGCCTGCGGCGCTTCCCTTTATATTCATAGTCGGGCCGCCGGAAGGTTGACGGATAGCGCCGACAACCCGTTTTCCTCGCTTGCCAAGCCCGGGCACCAATCCCATGGCAGAAGTGCTTTTGCCTTCTCCAAGCGGGGTGGGAGTAATGGCGGTAACATCAATATATTTACCGTCCGGTTTATTTTTTAGGCGTTTTAAAACTTTTGCAAAATCGATTTTTGCCACATAATGTCCATGTGGAAGGAGTTCCTCTTTCTCCAGCCCGAGCTCATCTCCCAATTGATAAGCCGTTTTCATATTTTTTTCAGCATATTCGGCAATTTCCCAGTCTTTGTATTTAGTTGGATCGAGAACCATAATTCCCTCCTTTTTTCTGGATTCCAATAATTTACTGAATCATATTTATTTATTCAAAACCTTTATAAATGGTATCTTTCATTTAGTCAAGTATAAATTATTCATTTTTTTTATATTACTCGTTACTCGTTGCTGGTTGCTGGACTCCGGCTCGTAGAGCCTACGGCTCGGAGAGTTGCTGGTTGCTCGTTGTTAGCTTTGAGCTTAAGCTTCTCATTACTGGTTGCTGGTTACTCGTTTTCTCGTTCCCACGCTCCAGCGTGGGAGCCATGTAGGGTGCATTCTATGCACCATCACCGACATATGTATTATCCGAATGTATGAATGACAAAACACCTTGATAGGCAAAATCGAATGTTTTTTGGTGCGTAAAACGCACCCTACGATTTACAGCTATGTTTGTTAAGGGCCATTCTTGAATAGTGAATAGGCGCAACCAGCAACCAGCAACCAGCAATATCCTTTTTCTCTTGACGCACAATTCAATTACCCTTACTTTTAGCTCACCAAAAAGCGAGTTTTTAACGTCCCAAAGGAGCAACAATGAAAATCGCAATTACAGGCAAAGGCGGCGTCGGCAAGACCACACTCGCAGGCACGCTCGCCCGCATCTTCGCAGCAGACGGCTTTGCAGTCCTTGCAATCGATGCCGATCCTGACATGAACCTGGCATCTGCCATCGGTATCAAAAACCCACCTGCTCCGCTCACGGAACACAAAAAACTAATCGAAGAACGAGCAGGCACAGGCATAGGGGGTATCTTCAAACTGAACCCCAAGGTGGATGATATCGCTTGTCGATTCGGCGTGACCGAGCATGGTGTTTCCATGCTCACAATGGGAACCATCGACAAAGGAGGATCAGGATGTATGTGCCCTGCATCCTCGCTGCTGCGTGCGCTGCTGCGTCATGTGCTGCTTCGGGAACAGAGCATTGTGATCCTTGATATGGAGGCTGGCATTGAGCATCTCGGGCGCGGAACCGCTAGCGGGGTTGATTTGATGATTGCGGTGGTTGAGCCCGGAACTAGATCAATCGAGACAGCGGCACGGATACAGAAATTAAGTAAAAAGATCGGAATCGGAAGGCTGGTTGCCGTAATCAATAGAGCGAGCGAACGCGATATTGACGCAATCAGCGCAAATCTGGACAGACTCGGAATTCCTGTGATCGGCACAATTCCGTATGATGATAATCTGATACAGGCAGATATCAATCAGCAGGCACCGTTTGATGATGGTGGCGATGCAGTTCTGGCAATCGAGAAAATAAAGGATGCGATCATGAAAATTGCTGACGTACGGACAGATGGACAGATAATTGGATAATTTGTTGATTGGGGTAGTTGGATGAATCAACGATTCTTAATCTGCAACCGCCTGCCTGCGACCTTTTCCAAGGATTCTTTTGCGGTGTACAATACGGTGAATTTTTCTTCCAGAACATCGACCAGTTTTACCAGCAGATCATGTTCCATATGCCGAATTCGAAAATAGACGTTTCTGTACCCTTCATCCGCTAAGTCATAGCTTGTGAGTATGCTCACGACCCGGCCGCCCATGCTGCGGATGACTTCCGCGACTTCATGCACCGATCCCGGTTTATCTCTCAGGCAGAAAGCAAACTGTGTATCGCCGCTGTATACTCCGGTAATATGGATTAAAGCTTTAAATATATCTGTTTCCGTTATAACACCGATCAAATTTTGTTGATCGTTTATTACCGGGAGTCCTGAAATCTTGTTTTCGAGCATCAAGACTGCCGCAAATTCTATAGTCTCATCAGGTTTCACATAGATCACGTCTTTTGACATCAATTCTTTGACTTTAATCTCAGACAACAGATAACTCATTTCATAGATATCCAGAGTGGTAGCCTTTGATGGAGAAGCCTCTTTTAAATTTGTATCAGTAACAATCCCAACTAATTGTCCCTTTTTGACTACTGGAAGACGACGAATATTGTGCTCCTTCATAATGACGGAAGCCTTCATCATAGAAGTTTCTTCCTCGACTGAAATTATGTCGCTTGACATCCATCCTTTGACCAACATAAAATTTCCTCCATTGCTTGTAAGGGGCTCTGACCCCGCCGGTCTGCATATTTCATAAAAGATCAAAAAAATTTGTATAAAAATTAAGTATATAAAGGTAATTAAATATGTGTCAAGAAAAAAAGTGACGCAACATATTGTAGTTCAAGGTTATCCTGCCGCGGAAGGCTTTTGTGGAGGGGAGATGTGGGCACACGCCTTTACCGAGCGAAAAAGCGAGGAATCAGTATGGGGGAGAAACCTGGCAGCGCTGAATCTGTTCATAAATTCCTGATTTACATTTAATTCAAGATAGGTAACGCGGTCTCTGATATTATCGATCTCATCTAAACACTCACTCGATGTAAGCGCCATGGTTGCTCCGCCAATAGAGCTGTTATCCAGGCATTTATAACGGTCAATCGGCAAATCAGGAAGCATTCCAATAGAGATGGCCGACCTGGGATTGATAAAAGATCCAAAGGCGCCTGCCACATAAAATGTAGAAAGATCCTTAAAAGAGATTCCAACAGAAGATGTAATGGTCTCAAGTATTGTATACATGGCGGCCTTGGATATGATAAGACTGTCAATGTCTGCCTGGCTTATAGTAAGGTCAGACCCTGTGGCGGAATCTTTTGCAGGTACTACCACAAGATGCCTGATACCATCTTTCTCCTTTAGTCTGCTGCCGCATATCGACGGCGCCAACTTGCCCTTGGTGTCGATCATACCGCAAAGAAAAAGGTGGGCTGCAAGGTCTATCAGACCTGAACCGCAAATCCCTTTAGGCGGCATGTTGTCAATGGTATGCAATCGAATATTATAAGTATCATGATCGATCACAACCTGATCAATCACAACCTGATCAATCACTCCGGGGCCCGCCATCATACCCATCCCGGTTACCCCGCATTCCAGGGCAGGACCTGCTGCTCCGGCACAGGCAACAAGCCAGTCTTTATTTCCTAATACAACCTCTGCATTTGTCCCAACGTCAACCAAAATAGCTGTATCCTCTATTTTGTTTAAGCCGGAAAACAGAATCCCTGCAATCAGGTCTCCACCAAAATAACTGCCGACATTTGGAAAGATCAGAACTCTGGCCATAGGGTTAACCTTAATTCCCAGATCTTTTGCTTTTACAAGTCCGGGTCTGTTTATAACCGGAATATATGGCTCACGTACTATCCAGTGAGGACTAAGACCCATGAAAAAATGGGTCATGGCTGTATTGCCTGCCACAGAAAGGGAATATATGTTATATGGCTTTATTTTACAGGAATCGCACAACCTTATGATCATTCGATTAAGGCTGTCGACAATCATTTTGTTGAGCTTATTCAGTCCTCCATCCTGGTCCGCAAAGTGTATCCTTGCCAATATGTCGGGTCCCACGGATATTTGAGGATTGTCAAAAGATGTTTCGGCCGGAATCCGGCCTGTTGAAAGATCTATAAGGCGCAAGACAATCCTGGTAGTGCCGAGATCAACGGCCAGGCCGTATATGGGACTTGTATCCTGCGGGTGCGTAATTCCTGTAACAAGCCACCTTTTCCGATCCTTGCAAAGGATGCAGTCAACATTATAATCGCATCTCCTCAAAAGATCCGGCAATCTTTTTAATAAATAAAGGTCTATATCAACGGCATCGGTATTAAGCCTGGTTTTTAATTCTCCTATAAGCCGATCAGCATCCGCAGTATTATTTTGCAGAGTTGGGGGAGTGATAGAAACATGTCTTATCCAGCCTGTGTTGTTTTCATTCATCATCAATAATAAAGGTCTCCGAAATCTTAATTGGAAATGTAACTGTTCAGCCACCGATCTACGCTGATTATCACTGATATTTTATCTTTTATTGTAATAGTTCAGCCATAAAGTTATAACGTCACCAAGATTATACCTACGTTAAGCGATTAGCTGTTAGCAATTAGCCATTGGCTCTTATGGAATATGCATTCGTATAATTATTTATTAATTACCCATCGGGTGAAATGTTATTATTTAATAATATTTTGATATAGTTTCACTAATAGCTAAAAGCTAATGGCTAATCGCTTATTTTAGATTATAATATGTTTTGTGATTTTTTTGTATTTAAACCTATCTGCGTTCATCTGTGTGAATCTGTGGCTGAATAGTTACATGGAAATAAACTATGCGTAAATTTATCGAATTGCAAATGGAATTTTGGAAAAAGAAGTGGCAATGCCAAGAGGAAAAAACGGTTTTGTCTTTTACACAAAATTCTTGACACTATTTGTAATGATAGTATAAAAAATACATAATTAGTGCCTGACCGAAAACCCATAGTTTCGGGTCGTCATTGCGAGGAGTGAGGAACGAACGACGAAGCAATCCCTTGGTTTTTAACGAGATTGCTTCGGTCGCACCTCCCTCGCAATGACAGGAATAATGTAATTCAGGGGTTTTCGTTCAGACAATAGTTACATGGTTTTAAGGAAAATATGAGGGAGCAAAGTAGAGACAATGAGTATTAATGTTGTTCAAAGGATCGATGATTTAATCAGGGTGAAGCACATACTTGTAAGTGTTTCAGACAAAAATGGCCTCGACAAGCTAATACCGGAGATGCTTTCAGTAAATCCTGAGCTAAAAATTTTTTCAACCGGAGGTACATACAACAGTATAAAAGAGATACTTGGTTCTGATGCCGAATACTACCTGACACAGGTGTCGGATTACACGGGGCAGCCCGAAACCCAGGGGGGGCTTGTAAAGACTTTGGATTTTAAAATATATCTGGGTCTTCTTACGGAAACATACAATGAATACCACCAAAACGACTTAAAGAGAACAGATGCTGTTCCCATTGATATGGTGGTAGTGAACCTTTATCCTTTTAAGGAAACTATTGCCAAACAGGATATAACCGTCGAACAGGCCAGGGGCAATATAGATATCGGCGGGCCCTGCATGATAAGGGCTGCCGCCAAAAACTTTATAAGAGTGGCGCCGGTTGTTGACCCTTCTGACTACGAAACTATTGTATCAGAGATAAAATCAAATAACGGACAATTATCTCTGGAACTACGCTTTGACCTGGCGCAGAAGGCCTTTGAACACACAGCCGTATATGACCGGTTTATCGCAGACTATTTGAGTGATAGAACCTTCGATGAAGTAAAGGCTTGTTATTCCTTTTAAAGTTAAAGGCATCCTTCATTCTGTAGTTTATGCTTGTTGATGTTGGTTCTTTACTCATCTGTTTTGAATATCGAACCGCAGAACAAGGAACCGCAGAATTTCGAAGGTATCATTTCGATATTTCCCGCATGCCGCGGGAGACGGTTCAAGAGCCTTTCAAACGAAAGAAACTCAACCCTGAACCTCTGAACCGTGAACCCGTGAACGCTTACCTTTTAATTAAGGAGATATAAATGGCTGAAGATCTAAAGAAAATGTACAAAACAATCATGGATGACCATTTTACGCCGAATATGGAAATCAGCTTTGTGGACAAGGATAAAAGACAGACTCTTTTTTATGAAAAAGTTACCTGGACTATAGATGATGTTGAAAAAGGCTTAAGATACGGCGAAAACCCAGGACAGGAAGCCGCTCTTTACAAACTTGTTAACGGGAACCTGATCCTTGCTGAAACAGAAATCATACAGCCCGGCCAGTATCTGGCGTCAGATATTGAGCTTTTGCAGTCAGGCAAGCATCCTGGCAAGACAAACTTAACTGATGCTGACAATTCCCTGAATATTTTGAGATATTTTAAAGACAAACCCACTGTTGTAATTGTAAAGCACAACAATCCATGCGGGGTCGCCCAGTCTGATACACTTGAGGATGCCTATATTAAGGCCAACATGGCAGACAGAATTGCTGCATTTGGAGGTTGTATCGCTGTAAACAGAGCTGTTGATAGAGCAACGGCAGAAACAATTAACAGACAATATGCTGAAGTTGTGGTAGCTCCTGATTTTGAAGACGGGGTTATGGATATTTTTGCAAAGAAGAAAAGTCTCAGGGTTATAAGGATAGGCAATATAGACAGATTGACAGATTTTGTCGGGCAGAGATTTGTAGAATTCAAAAGCCTTATTGATGGCGGTATTGTCTCCCAGTGGTCTTTTGTACCTGCTGCCAGGTCGAAAGATGATCTTAATATAGCAGAGTGCGAATACAAAGGGAAGAACTACAGGATAAACCGGGAGCCAACAGAGAAGGAATATAATGATATGCTGTTTGGATGGCTGGTTGAGTCAGGAGTTACATCTAACTCGGTTATTTATGTAAAGGACCTGGTAACAGTTGGTATTGGCACAGGAGAACAGGACAGGGTAGGGGTTGCCGAGATAGCCAGAGATAAAGCATATCGAAAGCTTGCTGACCGTTACTGTTTTGAGATGTATAAAATTCCTTATAATGAATTAAAAGACAAGGATAAAAAGGAAGAAATTGACAGCAGAGTTGCAGACGAAAAGGGCGGGCTGCCAGGTTCTGCAATGGTCAGTGATGCGTTTTTTCCATTCAGGGATGGTGTTGATGTGGGTCTAAATGAAGGTATTTCCGCTGTGATTCAGCCCGGAGGATCTGTAAACGATTATCAGTCGATTGAGGCATGCAATGAGTCAGATGTTACAATGGTATATACAGGACAAAGGAGTTTTAAGCACTAAGGGAGCGGGGATTAGAAGGTTAGAAGATTAGAAGGTTAGAAGATGAACGTCCAACATCGACTGAGGAGCAGGGAGCGGAGGCGCATTCCTTAACTTTAATCAACAATCCGGCGAACATTCTTCATAATGTTTTGCATTGATTTGCCGGGCGAGTTTAACATTACTACAAAGCGATACAATTCCCCTTTTTTATTTTCAATATAGCCTGTCCTTGTTGTTATGCCCTTTAATGTTCCTGACTTATAATACTCTCCTTTTGAATGGCGCATTAGATTGTAGTATGGCTCAAATTCTTTGATAATTTTAGCCAGATTCTTTGCGGAAATCCTGTTTTTTTTAGATATTCCAGAACCTTCAACAAGGCGGATGTTGTCTATATTAAGCACGTTTTTTGCATAAGTTGATGCTGCTAATATACCTTTGTCCAGCGTCCCGGGAGGACCGAAAACCTTTGCCCCTGTTGCAATCAGTATCTGGTTTGCCATAAAGTTATTTGAATGCTCAAGTAGTTTTGATATTATTTGTTTTAAGGTAAATTGTGAAGTGTGCTGATAAATTAGTTTATCTTTGTCTTTCCGAACCTTTTCTGCTTTTATCCTTCCTTTTGTTTTAATCCCTTCTTTATTCAGGAAATATTGAAAAAGATGCCCGGCATAGAGTGTAATTTCATTTTCAGCATGAGAAAGCACTATCCTTCCTTTGTCGAGACCGGACTGTTTGATCCTTTTAAAAGCGATCGGCAAAAGAGGTGTCTGGGGTTCGGCGCTGATAAAGGAGCCGTCTTTAAGTTGTTTAAAATAAACAGTGTTGAAATTGGCGCACAGGGCTCCGTTCGGCGCATCATATGGCTCTGATGATTTTGTCTTTCCGGGAATTACTATCTTTCTTATAAAATATGAGTCATCCAAAATAAGATCGTTGATCCTTTGAGCCTTTATTGAAAGGTCGGCGCTTAAGGATTTTGATATCTTCGCTAAAACTTCTGATGTTAAAAGCGGATCGCCGTAGCCCTTTATTTTCAGATTTGCCTTTGCATCCATATAAAATTCAGTTATAAATTTGTAATTAGGGCCAAGATAATGAAGCGCCACAAGAGATGTCAGTATTTTCAGGGTGGAAGCAGGAATCAGAGGCTTTTCAGCATTTTTGGAAAATATTATTCTACCTTGCCGGTTTACAACAAGCACAGCATCATTACTGCCGATGTCAAGTTGCAGGGTTTGAAGCGCTTTGATTATAGAGTGCTTTGTTGGATGATTGTTTTGAGTGTATTGATTCTCCGCCCATAAATTTTCCGCCCATAAATTTTCCGATTGCCCGAAATACAAAAAACAGAAAAACAGTAATATCCAAACAGATGATAAGGAAGCTTTCAACATATTCCCCTTAATCGATTTTATTTCCCCGTTTCAACGGGGCATAGCATTTCAATATTTGACAAAATGGCGGCGCAGTTATAATTAGTGTCTGAACGAAAACCCCTCTTTTTGTCATTTCGACCGAAGGGAGAAATCTATTTTTAGTGTCATAAGATTTTTCGCTCCGCTCGAAATGACAACTTTGGATAGTTTCCGTTCAGACACTAATTAACTATAGGAGGCTGTCCGAGAATGAGAAATTTTTTGCAAGGTCAAGGAAGGCGAAGATTTTAACCGCAGGAATACATTGAGTATTTTGAGGATTAAAATCTGAGCCTGACGCAGAGATTGCGGAAAATAGCCATTCTCGGACAGCCTCATAGCTGGCTAAGCAAAAAGGTTCGTATACAAGGCGTAGGAGTTTTTCAGGCCAGAAGGCATACATATAGTATGTCGAGGGTCTGAAAAAATACTACAACGCAGTAGATGGGACTTTTTACGACGCCATAGAGGTATTATATGAATAAATTACATGCATTTATTGATAAACTTCAAGCACTTTTTGGGCCGGAAGCATCTTATCTTCATATACTGTATAAGACCGCAATAGCAATAGCGGTTTCGTTAATAGTTTGGTTTGTTTTAAAAACCATCCTTAATTATATTCAGAAACGGGCAAAAAAATACAAGTTTATGCGTATTGACGCAAAGATTTTTATAGCTGTTCGCAGAGCAGTTTTTTATGCTCTGGCGCTTGTGACAGGCACATATCTTATCAGGATTTTCAACATTCAATTAGTTGAAAACGTCTTCTTTGCTTTTTTGATTATGCTATTTGCAGCCCCTGTAAAAGATTTCGTTGCTATGCTTCTTAAGTATATGGAAGATAATATTGCCACGAAGACAGAGACCAAGGTTGATAATATTATTTTCGATCTGCTCAACAAATTTGCCGGCGTAATAGTTTATATAACGGCGATAATTCTGGCCCTTGACATTCTGGGAGTAAATGTAATGCCGTTTATTGCGGGCGCCGGCGTAATCGGAATAGCAATAGGGTTTGCGGCCAAGGATACATTGTCAAATCTTATAGCCGGTGTATTGCTCATCATTGACAGGCCATTTGAAATAGGTGATCGGATCGAAGTGTGGAATGCTCCGGCCGGAAGCGCTACGTGGGGTGATGTTATTGATATCGGCCTTCGAGCGACAAAGATAAGGACAACCGATAATATTGTAATAATTATTCCAAACAATGAAATCATGACACGTGATATTGTAAATTACACTATTATCACTTCGAAGATCAGGGTTAGAATTGATATCGGGGTTGCATATGACGCGGATATGAAAAAAGCAAAGGAGATAATTAAAAAGGTTGCTGATTCCGCTGACTGGATTGCAAAAGACCCTTCGCCTCAAGTGGTTGTGAGAAGGTTTGGGGAATCATCGGTCGATCTCCAGCTCAGGGTATGGATTGATGATGCGCGAAAACGTATGGATACGATTTCCTATATTACAGATAAAGTAAAAGACGAGTTTGATAAAGAGGGGATTGAGATACCATACCCCAAAAGAGATATCACCATAACGTATAAGGAAGAAAAACCTGCCTTATAAGCCGGTCTCTCTATATGCTTTCTACAATCAGAGTAACCGGTCCGTCATTAATTAAAGACACATCCATCATTGCGCGGAATTGACCGGTTTTTACCTGAATACCGTTACGGCGTACCTGATTTACAAAATGTTCATAAAGATTATTGGCTTTATCAGGTTCGGCGGCATTCACAAATGACGGGCGCCTACCTTTCCGGCAGTCCCCCAGCAGGGTAAATTGCGATACTACAAGCATTTCGCCCCTTGTTTCAAGTAATGACCTGTTCATTTTGTTGTTTTCATCTTCAAAGATCCTCAAATTAGTTATTTTATCTGCGAGGTATTCAGCATTACCGGTATCATCCCCTTTAGCTACGCCAAGAAGCACAAGAAGGCCGGGACCGATTTCACCGATTATCTCATTGTTTATTGATACAGAACTCTTTTTTACTCTTTGTATTACTGCGCGCATGTCTCTATCCGGTATTATGTTTTGTTTGGATCAATATTTAACATGGTTATTGAAAATTGACAACAAACTCAAACCCCGGTTCAAGAAATATCGTAACTATTCAGCCACTGATCTACGCTGATCATCACTGATATTTTTTCTTTTACATAAGATGTGGTTGTCTCTTAGCAATTAGCGGTTAGCTTTTGGATAAAACTGTTCAACATCCTTTTTACCTCATTGACCTGTTGATTAAGTTCTCTAAAATCTCTCATTTCCACCGCTTTTCCAATGCTAACGGCTAAACGCTAATGGCTAACGGCGGGGTTGAATTATTGTGCTAACTGCTAAAAGCTCAATTGGGGTTTTATTGTAATAGTTCAGCCATAAAGTTATAAAGTCACCAACATATTAATATAATTCTTAATGTTCTGTGATTTCTTTGTATTTAAACCTATCTGCGTTCATCTGTGTGAATCTGTGGCTGAATAGTTACGAAATATCTTGAATATAATTATGTAAAATGCATAAATATTTCTTGTATTTTAGCGCTTAAAAAAACAGGAGGCTAAGATTAATGAAAAGAATTGTTTTGATTTTTATCCCGGGTTTGTTTGTTTCAGGCTTATGAGATACAAACATCTGATTGTTGTTTTGCTGGTTTTAATATTCTTTTCCTTTCCTGTGGGAACGCAAGCTAATGCCAGATGCGTGACCGATCAGTTAGGGCGTATGGTCAGTTTGCCGGACGATCCTAAACGGGTTGTGTCCCTTGCCCCGAGTATTACGGAAATCATATATGGACTGGGGCAGGAACATCGTTTAGCAGGTGTAACCAGGTTCAGCGATTTTCCTCACGAAGCCGCAAAGCTTCCAAAGGTTGGTTCATTTGTGCGGCTTGATCTGGAAAGAATTGTCGCCTTAAAACCGGATCTATGTATAGCTACAAAGGATGGCAACCCCAGGGCGGTTGTTGAAAGGCTTGAGTCTCTTCAAGTACCTGTATATGTTGTGAACCCAAGGGATCTTGATTCTGTGATGGAAGCAGTTGTTGAGATCGGCGCTCTCCTGAATGCCGGCAAAAAGGCAAAAAGTCAGGTGCAAAAGATGCGTTCCAGGATTCAGCGGGTGGAGTTTTTAGTGGCAAAAGCTTCAAGCAGGCCGCGGGTCTTTTATCAGGTTGGGATTTTTCCCATTGTTTCAGCCGGGTCGGATACATTTATCCATGAACTTATTTTACTTGCCGGAGGGGAAAATCTTGCAGCAGGATTTACCGCATACCCCAGGTTTAGCCGGGAGCAGGTTCTGACCCTTTCTCCGGAGGTTTTTATCATCAGTTCCATGGCAAGGGGCGAAGTGTTTGAGCGTGTTAAGAAAGAATGGAGCCGCTGGACAGGCATTCCTGCTGTCCGAAACCAGCGAATTTTCCTGGTGGATTCAAGCCTTTTTGACCGCCCCACCCCCCGTCTTTTAGACGGACTTGAACTTCTTGTCAGGCTGATTCATCCGGAACTATTTGAGCCGGAACTATTTGAGCCAGAACTATTTGAGGAAGAACAGTGAATCTTAAAACCCCATTTGTCCTGAAACGTATTGCGTGGGTTTCTTCCCTGTTTTTGCTTCTCCTTTTAATGACCATGCTTATTGGAATTTCCATGGGGTCGACCGGAAACGGTGTAAAGGCAGTATTACAATCACTGTTCGGAGAAGGAGGGGCAGGCTCCATGCTACATACAATTGTCTGGCAAATCCGTTTTCCCCGTGTACTGCTTGCAGCCCTGGTCGGAGCAACCCTTTCCCTGGGCGGTCTCGTTTTCCAGGCGCTCCTTCGAAACCCGCTTGCCGAACCATATATTCTTGGCATTTCAGGTGGCTCTGCTATTGGGGCCATTATCGGCATATTAGCCGGATTATCCCGTTTCCCGGGCGTTAGTTTTACCGCCTTTCTTGGAAGTATTGCCACGCTGGTTTTGCTTCTTATAATGTCATCCGGACAATCTATTCTTAAAAAAAATACACTGCTTCTTTCCGGTGTAATGGTGAATGCATTTTGCGGTGCGATTATCATGTTCCTTGTTTCCATGACGCAGGACTCCAGGCTCCATAATATTATTTTCTGGCTTATGGGAGATCTTTCCATGTCTGATCTCCGGCAGGTAGGGATACTTGCTCTAACACTTTTTCCATGCTTTATTATTCTTTTCCGGTATTCACACTCGATGAATATTCTTCTTATGGGGAATGAAATGGCCCAGACCATGGGCGTAAACATCAGGAGAGTAACCACGATCCTTCTTGTAACAACATCGTTTATGGTTAGCTCAACCGTATGTCATTGCGGCCTGCTGGGTTTTGTCGGTCTGGTTATGCCGCATCTTTTGCGGCTTATCCTCGGCCCTGACCATCGTGTCCTTGTTCCTGCCTGTATTCTGGGTGGCGGGGCCTATATGGTTATATGTGATTTGCTGTCAAGGATTCTCCCTCAACAGGGGGAGATGCCTGCCGGCGTGATTACCGCCATGATCGGAGCGCCGTTGTTTATTTATCTTTTAAAAAGATCAAAACGATGAAAAAGGCAGTTGAGATAAAAAGCTTAAGTTTTTCATACACCGACAATGAGCTTTTAAAAAATCTTTCTTTTTCGGTTCCTGAAGGCGAATTTTTTATTATCATCGGTCCAAACGGGTCAGGCAAGACAACCTTGATGAAAATAATTGCCGGAATCCTAAAACCAAAAAAAGGCAAACTGAGAATTCTTGATCGCCCTTTAAAAGACTATACCCGAAAGGAACTGGCAAAAACAATTGCCCTTGTTCCACAAATGGCGGTACTTGATTTTCCATTTACTGTTACTGAGCTTGTTCTAATGGGGCGTTCCCCCCATCTAAATATGCTTGGATTTGAGCAGGAAAAGGATCTGGAAATTGCCGGAAATGCAATGGCCCTTACAGATATTGAACATCTTGCACATAGACCATTAGACCAGTTGAGCGGAGGCGAATGCCAGCGCGTTTTTATCGCCAGAGCCATATGCCAGGAACCAAAAATCATACTTCTTGATGAACCGACTGCCTCGCTGGACCTTGCCCACCAGGTAAAAGTGATGGATTTGATGGAGAAACTGAAAAAAGAAATCGGTTTTACCGTTATTATTGTATCGCACGATGTAAACCTTGCGGCCATGTATTCGGATCGACTTCTCCTGCTAAAAGCCGGAGAAATTGTTGGGCTTGGTCAACCAAACAGTGTGCTTACCTTTAAGGCGCTGGAAGAGGTTTATAATTGCACACTGTTGGTGGATCAAAGCCCTGTTGGCAGCTTTCCGCGTGTTACTCTTGTTCCGCAAAAATGCAATAAATATTAACCGCAGATGGTTTGTTGCATAAGGCTAAAGTATTACCGCTATTTTATTGTATAAATAGATAGCTTTTTATGTCATAATTAAAATAATATATCATTTTGTCATTCCCGCGAAGGCGGGAATCCAGATCGCAGCATTCCCCAAATTTTCTCTTTGAGGGGGTAGGGGGGAATACTGTTGACTTAAGCAAATTTTCTTGAACCGCAAAATGTCGAACAAGAAATGTCGAATGTCGAAGTAACCCCTTCGTAATTCTGCGGTTCCTTGTTCGATATTCGATATTCAAAAACCATTAAAAGTCTCCTTAAGTCAAGAGCATTAGGGGTAGGGTGGAATAATTTGTGGTTTAATTATTTCAGTATGTTACGAGAACTTGCGACTGACAAGGGTATAGGAGGAAATATTGAAACGGTATATAATATTATTTTTCTTATTCTTTCTTGCAGATGCAGGATTGGCAGAAGAAGCTGCAGAAGAGTGGTTCAGCAAAGGAGTTAAAAGCATTGAAGAAGAGAATTATGAGCAGGCTATTCACTGTTTTAAAAAAACTATCGATATTCATCCCAACCATGTGCCCAGTTATAACAATTTAGGTTATATTTATAATATTATGGGAATGTGGGATAAGGCAATCGAAACATATAAAAAGGCCCTTACCATAAATCCCAACGATGTCCGTATTCATCATGACCTTGGAGTTTCATTGTATAAAAAAGAGATGTTTGATGAAGCAATTGCGGAATTTAAAAAAGCCATTGCTCTGGATTCTGAATTTGATCTTCCATATCATACCTTAGGAGTTATTTACCTTGAGAAAAAGATGTTTAAGGAAGCAATTGCGGTGCTTAAAAAGGCTTTGGAGACCGCGCCTGACAATTCTGTAGTGCATCGTAATCTTGGGCTGGCATATAAAGAAGTTGGCAAAAATATTTTGAGCGCCGATCATTATTATCAGGCAGGTATTCTTTATTTGAAAGAGGATAATAGAGAAGAGGCATTAATTGCCTATAAAAACATTCTTCAGTGCTCCAAGGAAATCGCCGGTGTTTTTTTAATAAAACTTTATCCGGACAAAAAAGCTTCTGATCCAACAACGCCGTTGTCTTTCAAAAAGAAGAGTCAGTGGTACGTCATGCTCACCAGAATGAATATTCGAAAGAACCACTCTGCTGGCAGTAAAATTATCAGTCAATTAGATAGAGGTGTAGAATTTCAAATAATCAGGGAAGCGACGGATAATACCCCAGTTTATTCCTGGTATCTCATCAAAACCAAATCCGGATTGAGTGGTTGGTTATGTGGAGTCTATAGAGGAACTGTTAAATATAATATTGTCAGTGAACGTAATGAGCCATCATTTAAACTTCCTTAACAAATGAGAACCCAGGAGCATGTTTGTGAAAGAGAGTGTATTCGTTTTCGGAGGATGCAGGAGCGGCAAGAGCCGCTATGCGGTTAAACTGGCAGAAGGGTTTGCCGGAGACAGGAAAATATATATTGCGACGGCAGATCCCGGTGATGACGAAATGAAACAAAGGATTGAACAGCATCAAAAGGAAAGAAGTAAAAGCTGGACAACTATAGAAGAACCTATACTGCTTCCTGAAGCAATAATTGAAAACAGCCCAAAATCGGATTTAATTCTTGTGGACTGCCTGACATTATGGATAAGCAATATTCTTTTGGAAACAGATGATCAGGAAACAATTTCCAGGCATACACACAACCTGATACATTCGATTGAAACAGCTCAATGCTCGGTTATCCTGGTTTCAAACGAAGTCGGGACAGGTATTGTTCCGGATAACGCTCTTGCAAGAAGGTTCAGGGATGTTGTCGGACATGTCAACCAGAATATGGCGGCATGTTCTGATAAGGTTATATGGATGGCAGCCGGCATACCTGTAAAAATAAATTGAGGAATTGGGAATTGAGGAATTGAGGAATTAAAAGTGACAATATCCTTCAATTCGGAATTCCTAAATTCCTAAATTCCCAAATTATGAATTTTAAGAGAATTATATTATATATTTTAGTGTCTTAGTGCCTTTGTGGCAAAGTACTTAACAAATGAAAAGTCTTATTGCAGCAATACAATTTATAACAATCCTGCCTGTTGGAAAGCCGGGAACATTTGAGCCCAAAAGGATGGCACAGTTTTTTCCTTTGGTCGGCATAATTATCGGCTTGCTTGTTTCAGCCTTTGATATGGCTGTTTTACAATTGTGGCCAAAGCCTGTTGCTTCACTGCTCGATGTGATATTTCTTGCGGTCATTACCGGCGCATTTCATCTGGATGGTCTGGCAGATACAGCAGACGGCCTTCTGGGGCACAGGATCAAAGAAGACGCCCTTACTATTATGAAAGACAGCAGAATCGGCGTTATGGGGCTTGTTGCGGTTGTCTGTGTACTGGCGATTAAATGGGTGGGCATCGCAAGTTTAGATGTTCACCGGAGCCTGTTGCTCGTTATTATTCCTGCCTACGCAAGGGGAAGTATTTTATTCGGTATAAGGTTTCTCAAGTACGGCAGGCCTGAAGGCGGAACAGGCCATGATCTTTTTAGCGATTCATTAAAGATCAGCGCCTTTTGGGGATTGCTGATACCTGTTGCCCTTTCCTTTTTTTTAGGATGGAGAGGAGTCCTGTTAAATTTGACTTTTATCATTATAACAGCGCTAATCCTGCTTTACTACAAAAAGCGGATTGGATGTATTACAGGCGACATGTTAGGAGCGATGACCGAGGTTATTGAATCAATGCTTTTTTTAATAGTTATAGCGGGAAGCGCCCTGTGTTAAACTATCACGCCGAAATTCCTGTTCTTCCAAAGTCATACAAGAGAGCTTATCCATTCAAAATAGGAACCACGTCGTTTATATATCCGGATCATTATATACCTAATGTTAAAATGCTTGGCCCCTATCTCGATGAAATCGAACTTCTTTTGTTTGAAAGCGCTTATGACAGTCTTCCTTTAAAGCACGAGATAAAAGAACTTTCCATCCTTGCAGAGGAATTCGACATTACTTATGATGTTCATCTGCCTATAGATATATCGTTGGGTGATGAAGATCGATCAATCCGGCGCCGCGCCATTGAGTCGGTTCAACGTGTAATAGATCTTACCCTGCCTTTAATCCCTTCAGTTTATATACTTCATCTTTCATTCAATGAGGATTTGAGCGAAACAGATACCGTAAATAAATGGCAGGAACGTATTTATGAGAGCATGGGCAGGTTGCTTTCAACCGGAATAAAAAGCAGATCAATAGCAATTGAAAACCTGATGTATCCCTTTGAATGGGTAGAAAAGATTATATCTTCTTTAAATCTATCAGCATGTATTGATATAGGGCACCTTATTCGGATGAATGCAGATATAAAAAAGGTTTTCGACAAACACCATGACAAAACATTAATCATACATCTTCACGGAGTTAAAGACAACCTCGATCACTTATCGCTTGATAAATTGACAGATAATGAAACATTAGATATCATGAAAATATTAAAAACATATGCCGGTATAGCGATAATAGAAGTATTCTCATATAACAACTTACAAGCTTCGCTGAAATATCTGGAAAAATGCTGAAACCAGCGCCGCCTGCGTTAAAAAATAAAGCAAATGATACCTATCCGTGACACAATTCCCACCAGAAACTATCCAATAGTCAACACTACCCTCATCGCCGTCAACGTGGTATTATTTTTGGTAGAGCTTTCTCAGGGACCAGGGCTGGAACGCTTCATATACATGTACGGATTTGTGCCGGCCCGTTACACCATTCCCCAAATTGCATCTTATTTTACGACAGGTCAGCAGCTTGTCTCACTCATTACTTTCATCTTTCTTCACGGTAGTTTCTGGCATCTTCTGGGCAACATGTGGTTTCTTTACATTTTCGGCGATAATATTGAAGATCGCCTGGGGCCCCTGCGCTATCTGGCTTTTTATATGATATGCGGTCTTACGTCAGGCCTTTCCCACCTTGCTTTCAACTACCACTCTGAAATGCCTACAATTGGGGCAAGCGGCGCAATTGCAGGAGTAATGGGCGCCTACTTTATCCTCTTTCCAAAAGCAAGGATACTGACCCTTATACCGATATTTTTTATACCATATTTTATTGAGATACCCGCATTTGTCTTTTTAGGCGTCTGGGTTGTCGTTCAGTTCCTCAGCGCCGCGGGAAGCCACGGCCAAATGGCAGGCATTGCGTGGTGGGCTCATATAGGCGGATTTATCTTCGGAATAATCTTTTTAAAACTATTTCTTGCCCTGCCCGGAGGCGGTATCAGCGACAGGCTGCGCAAGATGACCGAAAAAAAGAAGTCTTACCGCCTGCAGGTTATCCGGCCTGTCGGGATGGCAAATGACCCGAACCTTTACGGTATAATTACTATTACACACCTTGAAGCCATTGCAGGAACACGGAAGCTGGTAAACATACCCTGGGGTTTCCAGAAAAGGCTTTTTAAAGTAATCGTTCCACCGGGCATGAAAGAAGGAAGCCTGCTGAAGCTGAAAGGGCTGGGGAAAGATGCGCTCTACGGGCAACGAGGTGATCTATTATTAAAGGTTGCTATACAGTAAAAATAAATCGTGCTTGACATATCAAATTGCGACTGATCAAGGGATTTCACGACGAAGCCCTGTCTGGCAGGTGGAAAGGTTACCGCTTACAGGCATTCCCCAGACAACAATTTTGGCAATCGAAAATGACCGTGTCCGGCTCGGCGTTGAGCGTGCTAAAGTGTTGGCTCGAGCCCTAAAAGTCCATCCGGGAGTTATCGTCTTTCCCGGTTGGGAGCTTCCTACCGAAGCTGTGGCATAACCTTGCTTTTTCAGCCGACAGCCGATATAGGGGACATCAACTATTAAAGTGGATTCTTGCCTGGGGATATGTTATTCGAATTATATGCCTAAAAAATCACGAATCAATGCTCCTTGCCGAGATAGGAGAAATATAATCAGACAACAGACAATTTCTATATAATCAGATAAATATCTATTATCAGGAAGATCCGCCATCTTAATCCTGTCTCTTCCCAATTTTGACTCTAATTCGGCGTGAATTTCAAAAACCACGTCTGGAGTTATTGAAGCAACAGTGCAATTGCGCAACAATGAACAATAACATATTTCATAATCTTATCATGAGGAGTTTCAAATGAAGAGGTGTATTCTTTTACTGATCTTGTTTTTTGGATTTTCATCCGTTTGTGCGGCCTCTGACATCAGCATTTTGGAGTGGCGTCTCTGTTATCAGATAGATGACCGAGAATGCAGTTTTCCGGTTACGGATGGGCTCGTAGTAAACGACGAAATTAAAAAGATATTCTTCTGGGTCAAAGTCAAAAGCCCGCGCGATGGTTTCATCCGGCACGTCTATTCGTTCTACGGAAAAGGAGCCAAGTCTGCGTCCTCCTCATGGTCTGAGGAAGAAAGGGAACTTCATGTCTCAGAAGAAGCTATAGATACCGATGAGTTCTTGAATGCTGTGATAAAACTGAAGATACTCAAAAGCGAGGGTTTCAGGACATGGTCTGCCAAAAAGATCGGAGAGTCCCTGCACTGTGGGAAATGGACGGTAGATGTTACGGACGAAAACGGAGAAAAATTGATTCCAACGGTTGGATTTGACGTAGTGAGTAAACGCTAGCGGTAAGACTCGTATTCAGCGGATATCAATCTTGATATCCGCAAAGATATCCTTTATATTTATATTAAATGCAACTCTTTTTTAATGATTTGTTGAGTCCACTAATTTATTCTCATAAATCCCCTGATATCAGGGATATCAAGCGCTTTTTCCCGTATATCGGATATACCGGGAAAATTGAGAAAAACAGCTCACTTTTTCGATTTCAATATTCGCGGTTAGCGAGCTACAACAAATTGTAAACTATACTAAAGGTGCGAATGTCATGCGCGATTTCGTTCCATCATATTGCGCTTTTTCGCCTGCTAATCATTGTTCGCATATGACATAATATGAATAATATTCTTAATACATGCAAATCAGCCATAAGACATCAATATTTAAAACGGCGTGCCTTCTCAGTATCTGATAAGGGTTATGTCTCTTGCCTTGTAAACAATCTGTTACCTTCTATTAAACTGTCAGCCGATGTTTATCGTGAATTAGAAGGCGGCAGTGGCAATGAACTACAGGAAAAATTTAAGGCGCTTCACTCCTCATCAGCTTTAGCAGTTAATGCTTTCGCTAAATGGAAAAGCAATACGACGGATTTATTTCTTTGCGGGAAAAACGGATTTAAATCCGTGACTTTTGAGAAAAAATGTCCGACTGGTCTTGGAGGAACCCCTCCAAACCTTGATGTATTTCTTGATAACGACCATTTATTAATAGCGGTTGAATCGAAATTTTTAGAGTATCTGACTCCAAAGAAAGGGTTTTTTAGTGCAAGCTACACGAGAGACAACCTTCCACAA
>JAUWQO010000019.1 GCA_030610995.1 Desulfobacterales bacterium | reverse complement strand
CTCAATCCCTCAATCCCTCAATCCCTCAATCCCTCAATCCCTCAATCCCTCAATCCCTTAATCCTTATCAATTTCTCACCCGCATCCCAAATATCCTTTTTCCCACGGCCTGTTTTTGTAGAAAAGAGGATCAGATTATCTTTATCCACATCAAGTGTTTCCGCTATGGTAATCTTCTGCTTTATCTGTTTTGTCTTTGAAAGCTTGTCCGTCTTTGTCAGTATCAGGATGGGTGGAATATCAAAACGGCTGAGCCATGCAATAAATTCCAACTCTTCCATGCCAGGAATGCGCCGAACATCCATGATCAGCACAACCCCTTTTAATGTCTTCCTGGTCAAAAGGTATGTTTCAATCATGGGACCCCATTTCTTTTGCACGGATGCCGGAACCTTGGCATACCCGTATCCCGGGAGGTCAACAAAACAAAAGGCGCTGTTTATTAAAAAAAAGTTGATGAGCTGGGTGCGCCCAGGTGTAGAACTGGTTTTTACCAGACGTTTCCGGTTTAAGAGTGTATTAATTAGAGAAGATTTACCCACATTGGAGCGCCCTGAAAAAGCTATTTCAGGAAAATTAGCCGGAGGATACTGGGATGGTTTAACAGCGCTTTTAATAAATTCAGCAGACTTTATTTTCATATTAAGAACCGGCTATTTTAACCGCAGAGTTCAGATATTTCCCCAGTCTGTCCATCCCTTCAGCAATGTTTTCCATGGAGTTTGCATATGAAAATCTGAGATATCCTTCACCGTTTTCGCCAAAATCAATCCCGGGAGTCACACCCACGTGCGCCTTTTCCAGTATATCAAAGGCAAGTTTATATGAATCACCGGAAATATGCTTTGCATTGGCAAAAACATAAAAGGCTCCGGTTGGTTCTACTGTTATTCGGAACCCCATCTCTCTCAGGCGGCTAATCATATATTTTCTTCTCTTATTATAGATCTGTTTCATATACGCTATATCATCTCCCGCCTCTTTAAGCGCCGCAATTCCCGCCCTCTGAATCATTGAATTGGCGGAAATAAAAAAGTTCTGCTGCACCTTTTGTATGGGCCTCATGAAAGGCTTCGGCGCAATCAGATATCCGAGCCTGAGACCTGTCATGGCATAGAGTTTTGAAAAACCGTTTAAAACAAAGGCATTATCCGTAAATTCCAAAATAGAATGCTCCTTTCCCTCATAAACCAGGCCATGATATATTTCATCCGAAATAATATAGGATGATCCAGGCGTTACGAGAGAAGAAATATCCTTCATACGGCTTTCAGACAGAAGATTGCCGGTTGGATTTGACGGAGAATTTATAAATATTGCCCGCGTCCTTTCCGTGATTTTTTCTTTTATAGCTTCCGGTCTGAGCTGAAAACCGTCTTCTTCATATACAGGTATCGTTACAGGCTCACCCTGCACAAACCTGATAAAATTAGGATAGCATGCATAATGCGGGTCTGAAATAATGACCTGGTCTCCGGGTTCTAAAAGAACTGAAAACATAATAAACATGGCAGGAGAGGTTCCGGAAGATACCAGGACCTGGTCCGGGTCTATGGATACATTGTATTTATTGAAATAGTGCTCACAAATTGCCTCTCTGAGCTCAATAAGACCAAGACTGTACGTATAATGAGTATGCCCGTCATCAAGGGCTTTGCAGGCAGCCCTCTTGATGCACTCGGGTGTATCAAAATCAGGCTCTCCCACTTCCAGGTGAATTATATGAATTCCCTGTCGCTCCATCTCGCCGGCCTTTTCAAGGACATCCATAACAATAAAGGAGGTCATCTCTTTTGTCCGTTTTGAAATCATTACTTCTTCCCCCGACTCCTATCAATTGGCATTATACTACCTTATTTAGCGGATATTCTATTATACCTTCAGCGCCGTTTTTTAACAGTTTTGGGATAAGGTCCCTTACTTTATCTGAGTTAACCACGGTCTCAACCGAAAACCATTTTGACTGGTAAAGAGGAGAGACTGTGGGGGCATTAAGACTCGGCAGCAATGATACAACATCTTCAAGAAGCGTTTCAGGAACATTCATCTTAAGTCCGACTAATTTTTCACCCAGAAGAGCTCCTTTTAGCAAAAGGGCAATCTGTTCGAGCTTTTCTCTCTTTTCAGGGTTCTTCCAGACATTGTGATTTGCTATTAGCTGGGTATTGGTCTGCATCAATTCGTGGATAATTTGAAGGCCATGCGCCTTTATGGTAGTTTCGGTTTCCGTAACCTCCACAATGGCATCCGCCAGTTTGGAAATAACCTTAGCCTCGGTCGCTCCCCACGAAAATTCAACAATTACATTAATCCCACGCTCTGTAAAATATCTTCTTGTAAATTCCACCAGCTCAGTCGCTATCTTCTTCCCTTGAAGATCCTCGATTGTCTTGATCGGAGAATCATAAGGAACTGCAAGAACCCATCGTGCAGGCCGGGCGCTTACTTTGGAATAAATAAGGTCGCTTATAACATGCACATCGGATCCGTTTTCAGCTATCCAGTCCTTGCCGGTGAGCCCTGCATCAAGAGTTCCGCTTTCAACATAACGGGACATTTCCTGAGCCCTGCATATAGCGCACTCTATTGTATCGTCGTTGATTTCCGGAAAATAGCTTCTACCATTGACATTAATCTTCCACCCTGAGCGCCTGAACAGCGCAATTGTAGCGTTTTGCAGACTTCCTTTGGGAATGCCTAATTTTAATTTTGTTTTCATTTTTTATATACCTCCTCAGGGTCAAACAAAGGTTTCCCAATAACCCTGACAGACCCGCCCGCCTTGCAAGCGAGAGCGTTGCGGGCAGGCCCGTGTTCAATCTTTTTAAAGAAACAGCTCTTATATCCCATGTGACATGCAGCGCCGCCAATCTGCTCAACTTTTAAAAGCACAGTGTCATTGTCGCAATCGATTCTGATTTCCTTTACAATCTGTATATTTCCTGATGTTTTGCCTTTTATCCATAATTCCTTGCGGCTGCGGCTATAATAGGTGGCTTTGCCGGTGGAAAGTGTAGCCTCCCATGCTTCTTCATTCATAAAGGCAAGCATCAGTACTTCGCCGCTTTGATAATCCTGAACTATGGCCGGCAAAAGGCCGCCCAGCTTATTGAAATCAAGTTTGATCATAAGATATTTTTCCTCTATGAAAAAATCAAATTTGAAATTCGCAAAATAACTTCGATATGAAACAATGTCAATAGCATCAAAATAAAATCAACGATTACGGCCGGAATATTCTGCGTCCAAAGTTCTTCCTAACCACATGAAGCGAAATATCATATTGTCTAAATCGTCATTCCTGCGGAAGCGGGAATCCAGGAAAATCAAGGGGTTATGGATTCCCGCTTTCGCAGGAATGACAGAACTTTGGACTGGATAGTTTTATAACTTTCATTTTCTTTGGATTTATGGTAATATTTTATTTAAGTTTCGGGACCCTTTTTGTTTATCAAAAGCTTTAAACAGTAAGGGCCGAAATAAATTTTTAGGATAGGCGGAGTATAAAGAGTGGCAGATATGAAAAACTGGAAAAAAATAATACCGTTATTAAGCTATTTGAGCATAATTATTACAGGATTTATAATATTTGCAAACCATTTAATAGCCGATAATTCTGCTGCAGTACCTTCTTTAACAAATGATATCTGTATCAAGTGCCATCCTCAGCAACCTGCAACCATTGATGACCGTGGAGGAAAGCACAAAACTAAAGTCGGTTGTATTGACTGTCACATAGAGCACCCTCCACGCGGAACCGGAGCTGTACCTCAATGCAATATGTGCCACAGCAAAGCGCCACACTATAAACTTGAGCATTGCTCCGGCTGCCATTCCAATACACACGCCCCTCTTGATTTGAAAATGGAAGGCGACATTACAGCTCCTTGCCTGACATGCCACCAGCAGCAGGGAGATGAGCTTAATAAGCATCACAGCGCTCATACATACCTGGCCTGCAGCGAATGCCATAAAGCCCACAGGGCAATTCCTGAATGCATGGAATGTCATGAAAAACACACCGAAGATATGGATTTTGAGACATGCAAAGGCTGCCATCCCGTTCACATGCCTCTTGAAGTAGCTTATATACGCGAGACTCCATCACATTATTGCGGAAGTTGCCATAAAGAAGCTGAAGACTTGCTTCAAAAAAATACTACCAAACACCATGGCCTTGACTGTGTTTATTGTCATAAAAATAAGCATAAGGTTGTACCGCCATGTTTTGCATGTCACGGCCAACCTCATGCGGACGAAATGCTGAAGAATTTTTCAACATGCGGTAAATGCCACAACACAGCTCATGATTTAAAAGCATAAAGTTCAGAGGTCGGAAAAGGCTTCTTTTAGAATCTAATAGAGGAGCCTTTTTTATTTTTTGAGCTTGATAATACTATATCAAGTATATTATATTTTAATTGAGCCAAAGCTCAATTAGGGAGGGGTCAGGGGTCCAAGCATTAATCATTCACAATTAACAATTGATTATTAATTGTTAAATATGAATAGATGCGATGATATTCACGCAGGAAAAATAATCAATAATCAATTGCTAATAATTAATTGTTAAGTTAGCGCTTATGGGATCAGGGACTTGATAATATATCGCCATGATTACAGGCTTTGAAAAAATTGTAGAAGAGCGTATCAAACAGGCTCAAAAAAATGGTGAGTTTGATAATTTGCCGGGTTCCGGCAAACCCCTGTTGTTTGAAAATGACGGATGGGTTTCAGGAGAACTAAGCCTCGCGTATAAAATATTGAAAAATGCAGACTGCCTTCCTCCTGAACTTGAATTAAAAAAGGAAATAACGAAAACTGAAGAGCTTCTATCAGGCATGGAAGAAACCTCTGAAAAATATTGCTTATTAAAAAAAATGAACTTTTTGATTATGAAGCTGAACTCAATGCGAAACACGCCGATAATGTTTGAAGTGCCTCAGCAATATGAAGCAAAGCTTATTAGACGTATTGAAACAGTTCACGGTTGAAAAAACTGTGAACTGTGAACCAACAACCGTGAACGGTTACTAACCGATGTTGTTTAAGAAAAGAAAAAAGAAAGAAGAAAGAAAAAATGAGCCCGGCCTTTTTAAAGGTGTCATGCTGGCCTATTTTATTCTCGTTCTTCATGTTCTTTTGATTGCAGGCGTTGGGCTTATGGTTATTTTTTTCCGTGGCATCATTAATTATATGCTATGGATTCTTATAGGCGGCGCCGTAATAATAATTGCCGCCGTATATTATATTTACAGACGCATGAAAGAGGAAGGAAAGACTCTTAAAGAAACCCTAAGCTCCCCAATGTTTAGCGGAAGACCGGTTGAAATAAGCGTTTTGGGAGGGCTTGCCTCTTTCAAAATGGGCAGGCCAAGCAACATGCCGGCATTGGGCAATGATCAATCAAAACAATTTTTGCAACTTGAGGACTCAAGCTCTATGCGCATCAGAGAACTCACAGAGCTTGCCAACCTGTTTGAAAACAACCTGATTACTCAGGATGAATATAATATAGCTAAACGGCAGATCTTCAAATCCTTTGACTCAATTAATTCGTAATATCTGTAGTATGAAAAAACTAACAATTGCTCTTCTTTCCGGTGGCATTTCTTCTGAACGCAAGGTCTCCCTTTACGGAGGAAACCAGGTTTATGAGGCTCTAAACAAGGAAAAATACATTGTAATAAGGTATGATCCAAAAACAGACCTTGACCGTTTGATGGCAGATGCATCTAAGATCGATGTCGCCCTGATAATATTGCACGGGCCTTTTGGCGAAGACGGCTCAATCCAGGGGCTTCTCGACCTTCTTGATATTCCATATCAGGGGTCGGGAGTTCTTGGAAGCGCTATTGCAATGAACAAGCTTGTTTCAAAAAAGCTCTACGAACAATACAACATCCCTGTCCCGCCATATATCGCAATCAAACGAGGCGATAAAATCAATCCTGAAGAATATGTTAATCGGCTCGGCATACCACTGGTAATCAAACCGGTTAATGGCGGTTCAAGCATCGGAATGTCCATGGTCAAATCAATAGATTCACTTAAAGACGCACTTGATAGCGCTTTTGCTTTTGACGACACGATCCTTATAGAAACATATATCAAAGGCATTGAACTTACAGGCGCGGTTATCGGTAATGACAAGCCGGAGGTTTTTCCTATTGTTGAAATTATACCTGATAGAGAACATGATTTTTTTGATTTTCATGCAAAATATACTGCGGGCATAACCCGGGAAATTTGCCCTGCCCGTATTGATGATAATCTGGCTGAGAAGGCCAAAACATATGCAAAAATAGCCCACCAGGCTCTTGGCTGCAAAGGATACAGCCGAACTGATATGATCCTCGACAACAAAGATATATATGTTCTTGAGACCAACACCATACCAGGTATGACGGAAACAAGTCTTTTCCCGTTGGCCGCAAAAACAGCGGGGATTAGTTTTGACCGGCTTCTCGACAGGTTGATAGAGCTTGGCATTGAAAGACATAAAAACAGCAGACATTCTCATGATCATCAGAAAAAATAGCGAATTCAAGCAGCATTATCATAAACTTTGCAGCAACGATGTTATCATAGGAAGATTTATATCATCAAAATACCTGAAAAGATACATGCTTATCGATCTGCTTGAAAGAGGTGTGCGCTGCTTCCCCTCCCCTCTTGCACAAATTTTAAATAGCTCCAAAGTCGCCCAGGCCCTTGTTTTTAATAAGTGGATGCTACCTCATACATGCGTTATTGAGCGACGAGCGGACATGATTCAATCCATAAACCAATACAATAAAAATAATATCGGCACTGTTGTAACCAAGGAAGACCGTCTGCACTGCGGTTTTGGAATCAAGAAGTGGGAAACGATTGAAAGCCTTTATAGTTTCATGTCAGAGACTTCATATCCCTTTGTTGTGCAGCCACTTCTGGAAAATTATATAGATGTGCGGATAATCATTGTCGGCGATTATGTTGAGGCATATACCAGATATAATCCAAATAATTTCAGGATGAATATAGCCGCAGGCGGCAAAAGTTCTCCTTATAATCTGGATAAAGAAAAAGAGGAATTCTGCCGCGCTATCATGAAACGCGGCAAATTCCCCTTTGCGCACATAGACCTCATGAAAGCCGATAACAACAAATATTATCTTTCGGAAATTGCGTTAAACGGCGGTATTAAAGGGGCAAATATAAATAGGGAAAAACTTGATCAGATAAAGCAGGATTTGCTGGAAAAACTCGGAGGCGCGCACAGCGATCTTTTTACCACGAAGCACGAAGTGAGCGAAGATAAAGAAAAAAATCCTTCGTGTTCTTCGTGGTGATTAATAATAAAATCGCCTAAGGTTAATGACATTGATCTCAGTGGTAAAAGTTTTTTTATGGAGGTATTATGAGAGTCTTAGTAATCGGCAGCGGCGGCAGAGAACATGCCTTTGTCTGGAAAATTGCTCAGAGTCCGAAAGTAAAAAAAATATATTGTGCGCCCGGGAATGTGGGAATGGCCACTGCGGCAACCTGCGTGCCGATCAACGCAGAAGATATAGATAAACTTGTTTTATTTGCAAAAGATAAAAAAATTGATCTTACCGTTGTCGGCCCGGAAGGGCCGCTTTCTGCCGGAATAGTCGATGTTTTTGAAGCAGAAGGCTTGAATATTTTCGGGGCGACAAAAAAAGCTGCTGAAATAGAATCCAGCAAATCTTTTGCAAAAAACCTGATGAATAAATACAAGATACCGACCGCTGTCGGCCAGACATTTACCGGTTATAAAAAGGCTGAAAGCTATATACGGAAAATGGGCGCACCTGTTGTTGTGAAGGCTGACGGGCTTGCTGCAGGCAAGGGTGTAATTGTATGCGCAACAGTTAACGAGGCGCTGAGAGCGCTAAAAAAAATAATGATAAAGAAAGATTTTGGCGATGCAGGGAATAAGGTGGTGATTGAAGAATGCCTGTTTGGCGAAGAGGCCTCTTTTATTGCCTTTACAGACGGCAAAGCCGTGCTTCCGCTTCCTTCCTCCCAGGATCACAAAGCAATATATGAAAACGACAAAGGACCAAATACAGGAGGTATGGGGGCATATTCTCCAGCTCCGATAGTAGACAGGTACATAAGCAAAAAAATAATGGAAGATATTATGATACCGACCATACGTGCTATGGAAACTGAAGGTCGTCCATACAAAGGCGTTCTGTACGCCGGGGTCATGATTGATAAGGGTCAGGTTAAGCTTCTTGAATTTAATGCGCGCTTTGGAGATCCTGAGACTCAGCCCCTGTTAATACGCATGAAAAATGACATAATTCCGATAATGGAGGCCACAATTAAGGGAAGACTGGATAAATGCAGGCTGGAAATCGACGACAGAGCATCTGTATGCGTTGTTATGGCATCCGGCGGGTATCCTGGCTCATACAAAAAAGGCATGCCGATTACAGGCCTGAAAAATGTTGCCCGAATGAAAGATGTTGTTGTTTTTCATGCAGGCACCGCTGCAAAGAACAAAACAGTTATAGCAAACGGCGGACGCGTCCTTGGGATTACAGCCCTTGGAGATTCTGTCACAAATGCAATATCAAAAGCATACAGGGCTGTCTCGAAAATATCGTGGGACAATGTATATTATCGCAAGGATATAGGACAAAAGGCTGTTGAAAGGCTAAAAGAGCCTCCAAAGGTAGGGATTGTTATGGGGAGCGATTCCGATTATGCTGTTATGGAAGAAACAATTGCAATCTTGAAAAAATTCGGCATCCCGTATGAAATGACCGTCGCATCCGCCCACAGGAGTCCCAAAAAGGCATCTGAATTTGCATCTTTTGCCCAAAAACGGGGGATAAAGGTTATCATTGCCGGCGCAGGACACGCGGCCCATCTTGCAGGAGTAATTGCCGCACATACCGCTATTCCGGTCATAGGGGTTCCGATCGATTCTTCTGTCTTGAAAGGTCTTGACTCACTCCTTTCCACTGTCCAAATGCCTCCCGGCATTCCTGTTGCCACAGTTTCAATCGGCAAACCAGGAGCAAGAAATGCAGGCATACTTGCAGCCCAGATACTTGCTGTTTCCGATCCTGAACTTGGAAAAATACTGGATGGTTTCAAAACGGAAATGGCAATTCAGGTTGAGCAAAAAGCAAACAAGCTCAATATGTTTTAATTTTTCAAAATATATTTTTTGACAGGATTTACCGGATATTCAGGATTTAAATTATAGAAACTTTTCCTGTTAATCCAAATCTAAATCCTTATACTTTGAGACCTTTGCATAACCCCGGTATTGTCATTGCGAGCGAAGCGAAGCAATCTCATAATACATTGATAAGCCACGAGATTGCCGCGTCGCTTTGCTCCTCGCAATGACCAAAATCGGCAATAATACAA
The DNA here is from genome assembly GCA_030610995.1 of Desulfobacterales bacterium. Classification (GTDB taxonomy): domain Bacteria; phylum Desulfobacterota; class Desulfobacteria; order Desulfobacterales; family ETH-SRB1; genus Desulfaltia. The sequence continues at coordinate 23,777 of JAUWQO010000019.1, read as the reverse complement.
TTTTCCATCTTATACGCACCTTCTTTATGTTGTGATTATATCTTATGATTTACTGGATAGCTACAATGAGAGTTAACTTTGTTTGTGTACTTTAACCTAAATTGAGCGGTTTTTTACTCAATCTGCGCCGATCTCTTGCGCATAAAGGCTTCGCAAAAATCCTCGACATATCCACGGGTATGCCTGCGTTTTTTGCAAATCTTTATGCATCAACATCTCAGCACATATCTTCGCAAAAAATCGCTCAACTTAGGTTTAAATAAAATCTTGTCTATCCTGTTATCCTGTCAGACTCTTTTTCAAAAGGCTAAATTGTTACAAATTTTGCATAAATCCGCTGCAAATAAGATAAGAAGGATAGATCCGGTTAATCCTCAGCATGCTTTAATCGTTGAGGCGGCACGTGTCATAGAAAAAGGCGGAGTCGTAATGTTTCCCACAAGCTTTATTTATGGGCTTGGGGCAAACGCCTTTAATGTGGATGCAATCGACAGGGTTTTCAGGATAAAGAAGCGTCCTCATAATAAACCCCTTTCCGTGCTGGTAAAAAACCAGGAAGCCTTATGCAGGCTTGTACAATACATTCCCACTTATGCGTCAATTATCATGGACAGGTTCTGGCCTGGGAAAATAACTATTGTATTTAAAGCAAAAGAGGGTCTGCCGGAAAATCTAACAGCAGGCGCCAACACGATCGGCGTGCGTATACCTGAACATACAGCCGCTTGTGCTTTGGTAAATGCGCTGGACAACCCGATAACAGGAACAAGCGCCAATTTTTCAGGCCATGCCGGCTGCTCGCAAATCTCGGATCTTGATCCGCTGATTGCAGACGAGCTTGATCTGATACTTGATGCCGGACCCTTGGAGGGCGGCGTCGGATCAACGGTTGTCGATGTTACCGGCGATGCACCGGCTATTTTAAGGGAAGGAGCTGTTCCTGCAAAGGATATTTTTGCCATCTTTAAATAGCTATTCTGTTAAAAATTTATCATTATATATTCAAGCAATTCTATTGACATCCATCTCCATTTTGCCTAAAAATTATTATGACCGTTTACGGGGTTTAGCTGTCAGGAATCAAAGCCTTCCTGACACCCGATCCCTGACCCCATGAGAGCTTTGCACAACCCTCATTTTGGTCAATTCTGGTCATTGCGAGGAGCAAAGCGACGTGGCAATCTTGTGGATTATCAACATGTTTTGAGATTGCTTCTACATATATTTTGTGCCGGAGTGGTGAAACTGGTAGACGCAGAGGACTCAAAATCCTCCGAACTTTAAGTTCGTGTCGGTTCGATTCCGACCTCCGGCACCAATAAAATAAAGGAGTTAGCCATTATTTGTTAATCCTTTTTTGGCGCCTAAATTGTGGACTGTGCTTGAAACTGTGTCTTTTTGTGTCTGCAAATATAGCTCTTGTTTTTGTGCTGCCAGTTTCAAATCTGCATCATTAACGATATTATAACGCTCAAATACAGACCGTGTCTTGTGGCCTGAAATCTTCATTACCACACCTTCAGGGATAAGGGCCCTAACCATATTCCTTACAGCTGTTCTTCTAAAATCATGAAACAGCCTGTGACCTATCTTTGCATCTTTGCAGGCGGTTTTCCATGAACCCCTAAAATCGCTTATGCGGCCTGTACCGGCTATGTTGGGGAATACATAAGGTGTGAGCTTTCGGCTTTTCCCCCTCGCTTCCCATTGTCCGTTAAATACCTCTTGTAATTCCTCGTCGAGATAGACCGTCCGGGCTTCATCGTTTTTAGTTTCTCCGACTTCAAGCCTGACAATACCATTATCACGGTCAACCTTTGGCCAGGTCAAGTCTGTTATCTCTGACATCCTCCACCCGGTCTTGTATGCGAACGTCACAAAGCCTTTGAGATATTCCGGCAGTTCATCCCTTAAAACCACAAACTCCCCGTGTTCAAAAAATCCCTTACGAATATTACTTTCCTTCAGCATGGGAATATAAGGCACACGGTCAACCTTTGGCGGTGTCTGTCTGGCGCCTATGTTGAGCATACGCTTTAAAGCAGATAGTTCCCTGTTAATGGTAGCGTTTGCAGCGCCTTCATCAAGACGGCTCTCAATATAACCCTCTATTTTAGGTGAGTTGATATCAGTCACCCTGTACCCTTCAAAATATCGCTTAAGGTGTTCTGTGCTTTGTTCAGCCCTATTAAGTGACTTTCTGTTGTTAATTCGGTAATCCCTGAGAAAGTCCTCTGACAGTTCGTCAAATTTAACCCGGTCAAAGTAAATCCCCGGAAGTTTGCCCTCTGAAATTTCACCTTCACGCTTTTTTAATAAGCGCTTTGCATCACACTCTTTCTTGCTCTTTGTGGATTCACGGTAAGGTTTCCCCATACGGTAATATTGAACCCAGTAAACCTTCCCTCTTTTGTAAATGCTTCCCATAAAGCCCCCCTTCACTCTGGTTCTCCTGTTTGTTAGTAGCCCAGGAACACCGGCCAGGAGGTTTTGCCGGTGTTCACTTCGAGAAAGCTATTCCTGGGCATAGTCTGATATGCCTAACCCCTGAAATGCCGTCTCAGAGCCTCTCAGGGCCTCAAAAACAAAACGCCTGAAGGTTTTACTCCGGCCCACAGTATAAGCCGCCTGCAACGTCACCGCTGCAAGTTCCTTCAAGCGTATGTTTATTAAATTAGTTTTCATGATACTGTGTTTTTGAGTTTAAACTTTTTCTTGCATAATTATAAATTATAGCCTAAAGTATCTTTTGTCAACAAAAAAAATATAAAAGATATTTTGACAGCAATATTAAGGAAAGGTATTAAAATGAAAAAAATCAATGAGCATCATAAAAAAATGAAAACTTCATCCATTACGTTTAAAACTCCACCCCAAGTAAAAAAAGCTTTAGAAAAGTTTGCGAAAGAGGGCTTTAGAAGTCTTTCTTCTCAGGTCGAAATGATTGTTATCAAATACCTTGAAGAGCAAGGCATTGACTGGAAGAAGCCTGAGAAATAAGTGTTTGTAGTTCCGCCTGCTCTTTAAGTTCTTTTTTTCGCACTTGTTCAAAAAGATCAAAGTCAAGATGTTTTTCAATGCACTCCTTAACCAGGTCCCTTAAAACATCCGGCGGCAAGGCGTCAAGCTCAACCACGCCATCACCATACTCATCAATAAAGCGTTTGCAGTTAGGGTCTTTCTGCTTTGCAGGGTCGGAAGGCAAGTTATATTCTTCTATTTGAATAGGTGTTAAAGCCACCCTTCCAAAGGTTATGTATTCCCCGGCATCGCCAAACCTCCTGATTCTATCCACAAGGCTGTGATAAATAGAAAGCCCGGAAGGGTCAAAGTCGCCTGCATAATAAAGGTGACAATCCTTGCCTTCGTCTATCTTTTCGGCAAACCGCTTATAGCTTTCGTATATGGCAGTCCGGCTCACCTGGCCCCTTACCACCATTAAGTTTACATCATAAGAATAAGTGACATCAGTCAACACACTTCGCAAAGCATCTTTTTCCGTCCACACTTCAATATAAGCGTCCTGGTCTTGCCACTTATCCTTACGATACGACTGCCTTACGGTGTTCATAAAATCATCAAGGTCAAGGTATGAATCTGGTTTATCGATCTGTCTCAACCTGTCTGCAAAAGCATCTTCCCGCAATATCCCTTCATCCCTGCCAAGAACACATAACCTTGACAGCTTCATGTACTCGTTTTGCTGGTTCGGGATGATCTGCTTTGCCACAAGCTGATAGTAAATCTGTCGCAAGGTAAGGGCGAAGTCATAGCTCTTAATAATTTCTTGCACTTGTTCTAAAAGTTTTAAGGATTTTCTTTGCATCTTCCTACATTAAACCTGAGTTATGCCCTTACCCCAGAAAATAAATAAAAGCCTATCCTACTGCCATTTTATTTGATTCACGGCTATATTTACGGCCTTGCCGATCCGGCTTTTTACCAAAACGATATAACCACAATGCACAATCAGGCTCCCTTTACGACAACTTTACCAATGACGTGTTTTGTTTCATAAACTAACTTGGGCACTTTAACGACAAGGTCTTCTTTTACAACCTCATAATTCTTAACCCCGTCCAGTTTTTCCTTAACTTCCTTCATAGTTAAATTCATTTTGTCGATTAAGCTGTCAAGAGCCATAGCGCTTTCATTAACTCCGTTTAGCATAGTCTCGGTTCTGGTTAGCATGGCTTCGGCTCCATCAAGCACCGCTGCCGCCCTCGTGGCTACCTGTAATGTCTGTTCTGCCTCCACTACAACAGGCACCTCATACAACTTTTCTGTAATAACTGGTCGCTCGTATGGTGTATCAACTGGAACCGGACGTTCAAAGTTTTTGTTGATATAATTCGGGACATCCACGTCATAAGGAACTTCTTTCGGGACCCTTACATTAAAGGTTGTTGTTTTAACCAATACGCTGTTTAAAACAAGCGGCTCAATGGTTACTTTTTCGCCATTTTCTGTATCGTTTTTTTGGGTAACTACCTTCATTTTAATTCTCCTTTTTTAATTATGTATAATTTCTGTTATCTCAGCCTGAATCAACTCCACAATCTCTTTTTGTTTCGCATCCTTCAAAAGAGCATCAAGTTCCCCCCAATAATACAAAATGATTTCGCGCCGGAAAGCTTCAAAGTCTAAGCCCTCGTAAAGGGCATCGCCAAGCGCATTTAAAATAAGCTCGGCAAACTTGTCCTTTGCCTTCAACTCCTTTTTTAATTCGTCAAAACGACTCCAAACAAAACCCTGTAAAGCACCCGGCCACCGCCGGATTTCAAAGATAAGTTCCCTCAATACCGCATTATGCTTTGCAACTTCAACAGGGTCCCCGGGCTTCAACAACTCTTTCAACCTTACCTTTAGTTTTTCAAGAATCTCTTTGGCCAGGTCATAGCGCAATCGAAAATCCTCATCAGGCAGGTCTGATGATTTGCCGCTCTTTAGTTTTCTTTTGTCAGTAAAATATTCGTCAAACTTTTCGTCCCAATGAGAAAAATGCAGGCTGTAAGCCTCAAACGCCTTAAGATCGCCAAAGTTGTAAGTCTTTGGGGGTAAATTCTCATGCCCAGGCGCCGCCACATGCTCCCGAATCGCTTGGCTGACAGGAAGCTCCATGTGATAAAACCGGCCGGTATAAAGTCCCCACAGCGCCGTAAGGGCGCGAAACTTTTGCTCCCGAAACAAAAAATCTTTATTGCTGATCTTGTTGAACTGCTTTTGATAACATTCAAACAAAAACAGATTTTCAGAAAGCCCAGAAATTTTGATTAAATCTTTTATTGCCTTTTCACCACCTATCCGGGCATAAGTTCTTTGTTCATATAAGAATCTCAAACGTTTCGTCTGATCTTCAGCGTACAAAAGGGCCTGGTCATATAAACCACTTTCAGTCATAGCTAATCCTCCTTTAATTTTTTTAGTTAGTCTTCCTCTCGCATAACTCCGTCAGCCCAACGATCAATCGAGGCCGCACTCTTGCCATCAGCCCGTTGTTTATATTTCAAGAAAGAACTAACGGCACCGCCCAGATTTCGCTTTTTGCTGGAAACAATTTTTTGAGCTCGCAACAAATTTAGTTCAGCATCCTGTGCCGGGCTCGACGTAGGGTTGTATTTTATGGTTTCCAGTTCTGTGAACAGCGTTTCCCTGTGATCGTTATCCAAACCATCTGTCAATTTTTTCATGTTGCCGATGTAAGAATCTTGATACTGCCGGGCTTTTTCACCTTCATCTAAAAAACTTTCATCATCATAATCATTCATTGTCTTCTCCTTCTGTGTGTGTTTGTGTTTGTGTGTAATTTTTTAACGTTTGCGTGCAGGTGGAAACCATAAGATACTGATATGCTTACACAAACCGGAACCGGTGGTATCCCCAGCCTCTTATTACAGTAAATTCAATTAGTTATATCATCCTCATCAGTCTCTTGCACATCCTCGTCACCGAATAGATCATCAGTATAGCCAGCCAACGCCTTCCTGACGTTAGGGTCGATTGTTGCACTGTTGGTTGATTCACCCATCTGCTTTTTCAGCATAAGATATATCTTCGTTGCATTATGCCTGATCTTTGGGTCTGAATTACGTAAGTCCTTCTGAAGCTCGCCTTCGATTTCCAAGAGGGTTAAAGGCTTCGGTGGCTTCTTTTTGCCTCTACCCGGGCCCGGAAGACCACCTTTCCTGAATAGTTTTTTGTTGTTTTGACTCTCGTTATTTGAATTGTTTTCTTCCATTTTAGATAATTGTCCTTTTGTTCATCTGAATAAATGCCTCAATATCCTGAGTATCAACATACATCTTACGCCCGCCCGGAAACTGAACCACAGGAATTTGACCGGCCCATATTCGTTCCCGCATGGCCCAAAGAGTTAAACCTAACCATGCAGCGGCGTCCTTTAGAGGCAAGAGCCGAGGATTACTAATCCCTTGCGCCCTTTTATTCTGTTTTATTCCAGTACGTTTAGCCATGCTGTGTTTAAACTGTGTCTAAATTATCCGTTAAATTATCTGTGCCCTGCGCTTCTTTTTGTTCAACCAGCGCCACTTCAAGACGGGTAAGCTGCACATCAAGCCGGTCTTGCCGCTCAAGGCCCCGGTCAAGTTCCTCAATTAATGATATTTCTTCTCTCATTTTGATTTTTCCTTTGTACGTGCCGAGTTTATCCCCACACTTTCCGTCGTTTCAAAAAATGCGATTAACGATTTTACCCACCCTTACCCGCTGGAAGAGGCCCCAACCAGCACACCAAAATATTAACCGCCGATCATATTTAAATAGTCCTGCTCGGAATCGAATCTTAGCTTTTTCCATAAAGGTTCATCCGCTTCAGCGCTTCCCAAAACAGTAGGTAAAACATCGTCATTATCGTCACTATCGTCATTTTGTATTGATTCCACATGGTTAGAGCATGACGGTATATTTTCAGTACCGTCATATACCGTCATGCTATCGTCATGCGTAACTTCTTGATTTTGTTGACTTGTGACGGTATGACGGTTAGTGACGGTATTTTTGCCTACTTCTTGGCAAGAAATTAAGGTGATAAAACGGCCTTTGCTGGTGCGGTTTATTTCAATATTTATCCCCGCTTCATCTAAGTTCGTTTTTAACTCGTTCAAACGTCTCGTGAGTACGTTGGAAGACTTCGGCCAGGCTTTTGCTTTTCGTTCTTTTTCAGGGGTCACTGCTTCGAGATTATCTAAAAGTTCGCTTGCCTTTCCCGTCCACTCCGCCCGGCCTTCCAGAAAATCCACTATGGCACTTGCCACCGGATTGGCACCAATGATCTCTTGATTGCGCAACTCGATATTTTCTTGATAGGTAGCCATGAAGCTTTGACCGCTAGCCCCCATTGCCTCTGCAATAGCATATCCCCACTCGGCAAAGTCGGCCATCCGTGGCAATACACTTAAATTGACTTTACTTTTAATGCGCATGGCTTTTGAAAGAACATCAAACATCCCGGCCAGGATAGCAGGCAACGCCGCTTGAAACTCTTTATCCAGGACAGCATCTTTTTTGTTTAAGCCGCTATTATTGAATCTTTTCAACTTGATTAGAATGCATCTGTCTAAAAGGTCAGGCGCTGTGGCAGGATAGTTGATTCCTGAAATAATAAGGCAGTTACGATTTTTCGTGATAATATCTTCATCATCAGAATATAGTTTGCGTTTGCAGTAACTCGCTCCTGTAATTGTCCGGCAAAAAATATTTTGCACCTCACGGCTTAATGAAGACAAATTGTCATAAGGCAATAACCAGTGGTGACTTAGTGTCTGCACAAGCTCCCGTTGCTCTCCAATTATACCTAAAGTATCAATAAGAGAGGGATCTATAATGGTTTTGAGATTTTTTGAAAGAGTTGTTTTGCCAGAACCTTGGTCGCCATAAGGGACAAGAATTGTATGAGAAAACCCAGGTATGAGGCATGAAATAAGCCAGGCTATAACAAGTTTTTTCTTTTCTTCCTCAGAAATGCCCGCCAAAAATGGGTTTAAGGCATCAATATCCCCATTGCTATCAGGCAAAACCTGCGACTTTTGATGTGAAAGCCTTCTAAACAGAACAGGCGGATCATCTATTATCTGCCAGCCGGTTTCTGTGATCGAAACGGCTTGCCATTTCTCATTACTCAAGTCATACCAGTATGCACCATCGTGTTCGCAAACTCTAACGTGCAGCTCGACCTCACCCTTGCCGTCAAATTTTGCTATGGCTTCCAGTGTATCCATCGCTTGACTCATTGCATCCGAATTGGCACCTTTTTTTTCAGTTTTAAAATACAGCCCTTGTAGCCAGACACGAAATGCCTTGCTTCTTATCGGCCAGTGTTCAGAATGATCTTTTACAAGAAAGCGGGCATAAGGCGTGTCCAGTTGATCATGAAAAAAATACTGAACGTTTTTTTTAGAAAGAAATACAAGAGAATCCGCGATTGTCGGTTTCTTCTCTTCAGGTTCTTTTTTTTTCTTCTTTTTATCAGCTTCTTTTTCTAGCGCTTGTTCTAAATTAAATCTGTCGTCTTCCATTTTTTGGCCTCTTCATAAAGCAAAAACTGTTCTTTTTCTTCCCCATCTACCAAAATGCTTAGATGATAGTGCCAGACGGGCAGCATGTGAAACACCGAAGCGTATAAATCCAAGTCTTCCGGCGGGATACCTGCTTTCATCAACTCTTCGGTTTCAATAATTAAGCCGCCAACATGGGCTGTATAACGGTTTAACCAATCCTTGAATTGCTTAATCAACTCCGCCCGACGTTTACGCTGCTGAATGTCTTCCCGGATTTTTGGAGTTACGCGGCCCCTCTCAATTCCCAAATACTTCAAAGCATCCTTAAATGACAGGCCATGCAGCCTTTGCACAAAATCAATGACATCCCCTTTCGAATTGCAGCTAAAGCAGTAAAAGCGGTTGTTCGGGAAGACAAAAAAGCTCGGTGTCCTCTCAGTATGAAAAGGACAAAGACCAACTTTCCGGGTTCCGCTGCGTTTTAGCTCCACGCCTGCGGATTCTACGACCGACACGAGATCGATATTTTGTTTAAGTTCCGCTATCATCCAGCCGGCCACCGGGCGGAAAGAATTCTCTTCAACTTTTCAACATCCACCTGTGAAAATCGCCTATGATTATTCACATCCCGAGCAGGAGTAATTAGCCCACGTTTACAGTAATTCAAAACTGTTTGATTGTGCACACCACAAATCCGAGCGACCTGTGAGGTTTTTAGTTTTTCATTCATCCAATCCTCCCTCCTTGAATTTATTTGATAATAAGATATATCCCCGAATATTATGTGTCAACTCATTGTTTTTATTAGTATTTTTACAGGGGACGCATTTTGTCCCTATAAAAAATACTATTAAGAAATATGAACAACGAAGCAGAGAGCCTGCTGGATGCTGAAGCCAAGCTGGGGGAATTGTTGGCGGCTATACCAAACAAAAAAGCGAGTTCCGGCGGTGGAACCCGCTCACTTCCTTATTTTCATAGTTCAGGGAAGGGAACTATGAAGCGTAAAGATTTGTTGGAAGAGATTAAGCCAATTATCGAAAGTTCTGGTCAAGGAATATAAACAAGGAAGTAAAGTTTTGGGGCAACGGGACCATCGTGGTACCGTTGATATTCGCCAGGCTTTTGCCTTATTGAAAATATGGATTAAAGGTATAGTGAAGTTGATGAAAGGTAGTTAAAGAAGATTATTTCTGTATAAACTCAGAATACATAAAATCAAAATACGATTCCATGTAAGATTTCCCGGAAGATTCATTGCCGTAATTATGATTGTATATAATTCGCCTTAAATCGGTTTCATTGTACTGTTTATTGTTTTGTTTTCTAAAATTATTTTCATTTAAGAAATTAGAAATCCACCCGAAAATATTGCTGTCAGGCCTATCGGTTTCTTTTTTTATCAAGTACCAGCTTAGACAAACAAAGTTATTAAAACCATAATGGGTTTTCCCAAATGGCTTGATATGTTCTTTATCTTCGTTTCGATGGTTGAGCTTTTTCTGTTCTGCTTCGTCTAAAAGCTTATTTTTTTCAATTTGATACTGATTATCTGAAAGCCACTTTTTTTTCTTTGCCAAACCCAAAATATCAAGGTCTTTTTTTAAGCCTCGGCTCAGTTGTTTTTTACGGGTTTCCTTAGCTGTTTTATGTAATTTTTTTCCCTCTCTTTCTCTATTTTCATAAGAAACCATGCCTTTATAATCACTTTCGATAAAAGCCCTAAGTTCATCTGATATTTTTGGTAATCTATTAAAAGGTTGCTTAGACATGCTGTCCCTCCGCAAGACGTTAAACTCCGCATTGAAGAAATGGGGGAAGCCGGTTGCGGAGATCCCGGCTTTTCGCTGATCAAGCTATCCCCCAAATTGTGTTTATTCTGTACCTATCGTGTCTATTTTTTTCTAAAAAAGCCTAACATTTCCCAACATAAAAAGCAAAAAAATATCTTGCGTTTTTAGATAGTTGTTTGATATCAGTGCATTTAGTGGAAGAGGGGTTTTCGGACTCAAAATCCTCCGAACTTTAAGTTCGTGTCGGTTCGATTCCGACCTCCGGCACCAAGTAAAAATCAACTCATCTTACTCCACAGATAAAGAAACACACACACCCTGCTTGAAACAAAGATAAGAAATTCTTTAAAACTGTTTATATTAATAACGAGCAACCCAAATGTGAAATGAACTCCCACTTTATGAAAAAGAATATCCCTTCCAAAATGAAATCTATTGCACATATTGTCGTCAAGTATTTCCCTGCCTTCGAAAGCCAAAAAATATCCCCCACAATTTCAATCAGTTAGCCAAAAAACAACATCCCTTTTTAAACCTGGTACAGCTCTTGCTGTTATAAAATTATGTATTACAAATGTAGCTAATACATACTGCTATACATTACAGGTTCGGACGACTACCATGGAAATGGCTCAACCAAACCTAAGAAAGCCTTGACACAAAAAAGTTCAGGCATGAAAAGGCAGGGTTAGAAATAGCCCTGCCTTTTTCTAGGGGTCCCTTGGGGGGTCGGGCCATAGGAACCTATTGATATTGTGAACAAATCATTTAAATGTAGCGTCATATAAGGCCTTAAAATCTCCATTTTTCATACTCCTGAACAGATGCCACATATTGAAGCAACCAACCTGGAAATGAAACAAAAGGGTAGCTTCAAAGGTGAAATTTGGCATGTCAAACGTGATGGTACTGTCTTTCCAACCATTATGCACAATTCACTCATTCGGGATGAAACGAATAAGCCTATCGGTATGATGGGAACACTACGTGATATTACAGATATTAAACAAAGTGAGGAGGCGCTGCTGAAGAGTAAGGAAAGATACAGGAGAATATTTGAAAATCTACAAGATGTCTATTACGAAGCAGGCATGGACGGAACTATTTTAGAAGTCAGTCCCTCAATTGAGAAATTATCTCAATATAAAAGGAAGGAGTTAATCGGGAAATCACTTTATGGTATTTATACAGACCAAAAAGAACTGGAGGGATTTTTAAAGCTAATTTTAGACAAGGGAAAGGTTAATGATTATGAAATTCATCTGAAAGATAAAGACGGTTCCCAACGCCTCTGTTCGATAAATACCTTGTTGATGAGAGATAGCCAGGGTACACCCGTAAAGATTATCGGTTCCATACGCGATATTTCAGAAAAGAAGCAGGCGGAGAAGGCACTACGAAAAAGCGAAGAAAAGCTTGCAAGATCGAAAAAAATGGAGTCCTTGGGACTTTTGGCAGGTGGTATCGCCCACGACTTAAATAACGTCTTGTCAGGGATTGTAAGCTATCCGGAATTAATTTTGATGGATTTACCTGAAGACAGCAAGCTCAGGAAGCCCGTTGAAATAATGCAGGAGTCCGGACATAGGGCTGCTGATATTGTCCAGGATCTGTTAACCATGGCAAGAGGAGTAGCTGCCACAAAAGAACCACTGAACTTAAATGACACGGTCAGTAACTATTTGAATTCTCCAGAGTTTAAAAAACTTGAGCAGTTTCATCCTACAGTTACGGTCAAGACAAACCTTGATAACGACTTACTTAACGTAGCAGGTTCTCCTGTTCATATGAAGAAGGTTGTAATGAACCTGGTGTCAAACGCATATGAAGCTATTGAGGGTGGCGGCAATGTCACCATATCGACCATGAACCGTTCTATAGACAAACCTCTAAAGGGATATGATGATGTAAACATTGGTGAATACGCTGTTCTGGCTGTATCAGACGATGGTTCGGGAATATCATCAGATGACCTTGAGAGAATATTTGAGCCGTTCTACACAAAGAAGATGATGGGCAGAAGCGGTACCGGTTTAGGTTTGGCTGTGGTATGGAATACTGTACAAGATCATAAAGGCTACATAGATGTGAATAGTGACAAGAACGGCACAACATTTGAGTTGTACTTCCGAATAACAAGAGATGAAATGTCGGATAAGGATTTGTCCATACCTATTAAAGACTACAAAGGAAACGGAGAGACGATTCTGGTTGTTGATGATGTTGAAAGCCAGAGAGATATATCCAGTAAAATGTTAGATACATTAGGTTACAAAACCAAAGCCGTTTCCAGTGGTGAGGAAGCCGTTGAATATCTAAAAGAAAATACCGTAGATTTGATATTGCTTGATATGATTATGGACCCAGGTATAAATGGCCTTGAGACATATGAAAGAATAATAAAGATACATCCTAAACAAAAGGCTATCATAGTCAGTGGGTTCGCTGAAACAAATGATGTGAAGAAAGCCCAAAAATTAGGCGCAGGCAAATATATAAAGAAACCGGTTATCCTTGAAAAAATAGGTCTTGGTGTTAAGGAGGAATTGGAGAAAACAGCATTCGCATAAATGATCAGTATCGAATTTGTTTCAAATGGGCAACGAATGGTCCTTAGCAAAAGGATTTGGCCCAACAAGCCATATTGCGCCATGCAATTATATGTTGCAATTTGCTATTTTTTGCAATATCGTTACCTAAAATAATATTAGAGGAGGTAACTATAATGACAACCGCGGTAAGAATTACCGACGATTTGGTTCGGGACGCAAAGATATTTAGTAAAATCGAGAAACGGTCGTTAACTGGCCAGATTGAACATTGGGCACTAATTGGAAAATGCGCTGAAGAAAATCCCGATTTAACCTATAGTCTGATTAAAGATATCCTTATCGGTCTTGCAGAGCTGGAACAAGGTGAATCATCAGAGTACAAATTTGGATAATGGCCAATGAAAATTCTTCAGTCCAGATCATTTGAACGAAAAGTTAAAAAATTCGGCAAACAAGAAAAAAAGGCATTAGACAAACAGATTCTAAAAATTGCCGAAAATCCATCTGTTGGAGCGGAAAAAAAAGGCGACCTCCGTGGAGTATACGTTCATAAATGCAAAATTAAAAACACTCAATATTTACTTTCCTATCGCTTTGTCGGAGCTGATCTTGAATTAATAATGATTGGCCCACATGAAAATTACTATAGAGATTTAAAAAACTACCTTAAAGCAAGATAAAAAGGGCGATAGGGATAGGGACGTTTTGCCAGATCTGTGCAGCTTATTTCCAATTCCCTGACAGACCAGTAAGCCAAAACACTTCACAAAATATTCTTGACACCCCCTTTTCTGAAATATACAATTCAAAATATAAACATCTGTTGAGGAGGTTGTTATGAAAGCAACAGCTAAAGACCTTAGATTTCAATCGCGTGAATTATTGAACACCGTAAGCAGAGGAGAAGAAGTAGTTATCACCTATAGAGGTAAGCCTTGCGCTAAACTTGTGCCCTACCACAAAGAAAGAAAGAAGATTAAAAAAGACGAACTATTTGGTATTTGGAAAGAACATGAAGGCATTCAGAATGTTGAAGAATATGTAAAGAGCTTGAGAAAAGGCAGATTCTAAAATGATTATCGATACAGATGTCCTTATTTGGTACATGAAAGGAAATGAAAAAGCATATAAGGCTATTGAGAAAGCCAATAATTTTTTCATATCAGTTGTTACATATATGGAGCTGGTTCAGGGAATGAGAAATAAGAAAGAATTAAATACTCTCCGTAAGTCTATTCATTCATGGAATGCTAAAGTACTGTATATTTCCGAAGAAATATCTTCTAAAGCCATGTTCTACGTGGAACAACATTTCTTAAGCCATTCGTTGCAATTAGCTGACGCATTAATCGGCGCCACAGCCGTAGCATATGGTTTGCCGATTATTACCAGCAATGATAAGCATTACAAAATAGTAAAAGATATTCAAATTACAAAATTTCGTCCATGAGACCAGAAAAGAATGGCTGACAACACAAATTCACAAGGTCTTATAAAGGAAGACATCCCAATTGAAACAGATTATTTTAGGAACCGCCGGGCATATTGATCACGGCAAAACCTCGCTTATTAAGGCTGTCACAGGAATAGATACCGACCGCTTAAAGGAGGAAAAGCTTCGCGGCATAACAATTGAACTTGGCTTTGCGTCGATGGATCTTCCCGGCGGACAGCATATTGGAATTGTCGATGTGCCGGGGCATGAAAAATTTGTCAAGCACATGGTGGCCGGCGCCACAGGGATCGATATTGTAACGCTGGTTATTGCCGCTGATGAAGGGGTAATGCCCCAGACCAGAGAACACATGGAGATATGTTCTCTGTTAGGCTTAAAACACGGTTTTGTCGCTCTGACTAAAATAGACCTTGTGGATCAGGAATGGCTGGAACTTGTGCTGGATGATATCAAAGAATTTCTCCGGGGAACATTTCTGGAAGACAGTCCAATTGTGCCTGTATCATCTACCACAGGCAAAGGAATACCGGAATTTATCAGAACCCTGGATGAACTAAGCGCCTTAATTCCTGTGCGCACATCAACCGGCCTGTTTCGCCTTCCTGTTGACCGTGTTTTCAGTATGAAGGGATTTGGGACGGTAATTACCGGAACACTTATATCAGGAAGTATCCATGTCGGAGATACTGTTATGATATATCCGTCAGGCATTACATCAAAGGTCCGTGGAATTCAGGTTCATAACCAAAGCCTGAATGTTGCGGAAGCCGGAATGCGCACAGCCATTAATTTTCAGGGGCTTGAAAAGTCTTCCGTAGCCCGCGGAGAGGTATTATCTACTCCGAACGACTTAAGGCCGAGCTTCATGATAGACGTGTTGGTTAACTATCTTGGCAGCAATAATAAATCAGCTAAAAACCGGATGCGCATCAGATTTCACACAGGAACCAGTGAAGTGTTAGGCATTCTTATTCTTCTTGAAAAGGAGGAACTTCTTCCCGGCGAAACAACTCTTGCTCAGATTAGGCTCGACTCTCCGGTTGCGGCAGTAAAGGATGACAAGTTTGTAATAAGAAGTTATTCCCCGATACGAACTATTGGCGGCGGGCATATATTAAAT
Organism: Desulfobacterales bacterium; assembly: GCA_030610995.1. Classification (GTDB taxonomy): domain Bacteria; phylum Desulfobacterota; class Desulfobacteria; order Desulfobacterales; family ETH-SRB1; genus Desulfaltia. The sequence goes on along the minus strand of JAUWQO010000019.1, from coordinate 8,340 downwards.
CCCATACCCCGAAAACACAAACGCTTTAAACCGGAGGTAATCAAACTATTAAAGGGGATTGTCGATAACATACCCGAAGAAATAATTTCATCTCATGCTGATGATTCCGGTTATGCAGGCGTTTCCTTTGCCGATCTTAAAATAATGACCAACCTTCCTGAAAAACAGCTCGATAATTCCATCCAAGGGCTTTTGTCAAAAAAAACAATCGTCTGTTTCGACAGGGAAAATCGAATTTACATTCATAATAACGGCATTGAAAAATTAGAGAAAGAAACACTCGATTATCTGTCAAATTACCACAAATCAAATCCTTTAAAGGCCGGCATGTCAAAAGAGGAATTAAGATCAAAGTTTCCTTTTGCTCTGGGAACAAAGCTTTTCAGTCTTATACTTAACCGGATGATAAAGGACAAGGTGATTGTTCAGGAAGAAAATAGTGTCCGTTTATCTTCGCATACTGTTTCTCTAAAAGTTGATCAGGCCGACATAAGAACAAAAATGCTGGACGCCTATCTTAAAAGCGGGCTGACTCCCCCGTACTTCAAAGAACTAAGCGGGTTGCTTGATGTTGATTCGAAGCAGGCAAAAGATGTGCTGATGCTGCTTGTTGACGAAGGATTTCTGCTTAAGGTAAAAGAGAATCTCTATTTCCATGCAGAGGCTGTTAACGAGTTGAAAAAACGTCTAATTGATTATTTAAAATCTCATGAAGAAATTACAACGCCGCAGTTCAAAGAGATGGCATTAGTATCCCGCAAGTATTTAATCCCGCTAATAGAATATTTTGATTCCACAAATATAACCCTTCGAGTAGGTGACAGCCGAAAATTAAGGAACAGGTAGCAATTTAATTTTTTTGACAGGATTAACAGGATGTTCCAGATTAAAACATCAAAACTAATGTAGTCGAGCTATTACAGTTTTTATATTCACCGCAGGGTCAATTCTGGTCATTGCGAGGAGCAAAGCGACGCGGCAATCTTGTGGCTAAAGGAAATAATCAGTAGTGGTAGCGCAACTGGGCGATATGAATTGCATTTTCAGATACTTAATAAACCTGGGTTCATCAGTGATCCGTCTGGACCAGTAACCGGAAAGAGCATGTTTAAGTGGTTCAGGTTTTCCAATACCCTCAAATGGATTTCGTTTCGTTCCAAAAGTTCCTTTTCGGTCCCTTTGTCGTTTTCAAGTTGGGCGATAGATTCAATTAAACGCCTGGTGTTCTTTGGTGATCGTAAGAGATAAGCCGTTTCTTCAAGGGCTTCATAGTCCTCAAGTGACATAATGACCACAGAGTTAGAGGTTTTACGTGTTACAATTACCGGCGCGCGGTCTTTACATACTTTTTCCATTGTTTTCGCAAGGTTTTGCCTGGCGGCTGTATAGGTTATAGCTTCCATAAAGCACCTCCTGTACAGGTTATTGTACATATAAAAATGCTATTGTCAAGGATTATTGGCCTGAAGACACCACTCAATTAGAAGTCTTGATGCCCGGAGAATTATTGTCCCGCATTCGATTGGCTTTGAACAAACCGTGAGACGGTTAACCAAATATGCAAAGTCTCCTTCTTATAACCATGGAGGAGTGAATTCAGAAATAATACTGATAACTCATCGAAAAGATAACAAGTTAAATTGACTTGCATATTCATTTAATATAAAGTGTGAAAAATTGACGGTTTTATAAAAAGTCGAAAAATACCGTTTCCCGTCATTCCGGCGAAAGCCGGACACGTAGTGAAGCATTAGCGCTATCCAGTAATTACGCACAGTTACACAAAACGGTTTTAGCTTAATCTGCAAAATTAGTACTTTTTACAAAACCATCAAAATTAATTTCGGTCTGTTTTTTGAACCTCAAACAGGAGGGTCAGGTGACCAGCAATAGTATTACAAGAAAATAAAGCCCCGTTGCTTCAGTAATATGAAGAATGGGGCTTTTTGTTTTCCAAATAAATACTTATACGAATCAATTTTTTATAATTATTTTATAATAACCACCTGATTAAATGTCATTTATTTATTAGGTTAAATATATAATAATTGTTATTCTAAAAAATAGCGAATGTTCACAGACTAATTGTTCTGTTTTAGGATATTAAATCAATATTTTAATCAAAGAGGCTATTGATGAAATTATTTATTAGCTGGTCAGGTGAAAAAAGTAGAAAACTAGCCGAAATAATACGCAATTGGATTCCATCAGTTATTCAAGCCGTTGAACCTTATTTTTCTCCCGATGATATTGACAAAGGGGCAATCTGGTATTCTGAAATATCGAAAGAATTAGAGAATTCAAATGTTGGGATTATTTGTCTTACTAACGAAAATTATGAAGCCCCATGGATTTTATTCGAGGCTGGTGCACTTGCTAAGACTTTCACTAAATCACGTGTTATTCCCATACTATTTGGGCTACGTCCAACTGATATTAAGGCTCCATTATCCCAGTTCCAATGTGCCACTTTCGGGAAAAATGAGATGAGTAAAGTCATTAAATCAATAAACAAGGCTTTAGGTGACACAGCGTTGGATTCAAACATTTTAGAAAAAGTATATGAAAAATGGTGGGCAGATCTTGAATCACAAGTATTTGAAGTAATGAAAAATGAGGATCCAAAAAACAAATTTGAGATAAGGAGTGATAGGGAAATACTAGAAGAGGTTCTAACAATCACACGTTCAATAAATACTGAAATTGATAATACAATTAATAAACCAAAATATTCAATAATCCCAGAACTTGAGTTACCTGTAAGAGCAATTGTTGAACTTAAAAAAGCTAATATTTTAAAGCTTGGTGATTTGGTTCAACATACTGAATCAGAACTAAATAAAAAATACAAACTTAGCAAAATGTCTATCAGGCGTATCAAAGAAGAATTAGCATTTCTTGGTCTTAAACTTGGTATGAAGGTCGAGGCATAAATAAAATCAATAAATAAAAATCGATTAAAACATAACCTGGCGCTTTACACGGAATTGTGTTCCGCCTTGCTCCACAAAATCCGGTAAGCTTTCCGTTATATCTAAATGAATTTGATCAGAGGGTAAATTTATCAAAATTGTCGGCAAGTATAAAAATTAACAGTTTCTAAATACCAATCAAGAAGATACATCAAAGCGATAGCGCAAATTGTAGGGAATTTTATGAAAATCGATGTTCATGTCCATACAAAAAAAACCAAACAAGGTGATGCTCAAACAAGAGAGATTGGTGCACGAAGATTCCACGAGATAATTTCTTCAACTGATGTGAAAATTGTTGCTATCACTAATCATAACCATTTTGACATAAAACAATACAATGACTTCATTGAAATTGTGGGGAATGATTTTCAAATCTGGCCTGGTGTTGAACTAGATATTATAGAGGATGGGCGTAGAGGCCATCTGTTGGTGATTGTCTCTCCGAATCATGCACGAGCAATGGAAACAATCATGTATTCAATATCTAAGGGGATTACACCAAACAATTTTACTATCTCAGTTGATGATGTTGTTTCAAATTTTGACAGCCTTAACCCTTTATACATCGCACATTACAAGCAAAAAAAACCTGATTTAATAGATAATGATATTGAAAAATTAATTTCAAAAACAACACAAAAAGATAGGGTGTTAAAAGAAGCAACAAATTCAATTTCAGCAGGGATTTTTTTAAGCCATGGGCACTCATCAATATATGGTTCTGACATTCAAGATTGGGATAAATATCAAGCAATATCAAAAGATCTTCCAGACCTTAGGTTACCTGTCGAAAGTTTTGAACAGTTTTGCATGCTTCTAAACAAAGATCGAAAAGCAATAAATTCTCTATTAGATAAAAAAGCTCCTGATAAAATTTCAATCAGACCTTTTGAAGATAGAAAGGTGTTAGAAATAATAGTCTATGATGACATTAATGTTTTTTTTGGTTCAAAGGGGACGGGAAAGTCAAAAATCCTCGAAGCTATTGCTCGTCATTTTGCTAACAAAGGAATTAACTCTTATAAATTTGAATCAGGTTCGTCTAATCTCGCAGATATATATGATTTAGACTGTAAAAAAATATCGATCGATCTTTTGAACTATGGGATCTCATATTGCAAGAAGGAAATTGATTTCATTAAAAAGGCCCAAGAGACAGATGTGACGAGTCTATCTAAATATAGGCAGTTCTATTCAGAAAAAATCAAGAATGCTAACGCCAATAAAATCAAAATCAAAGATTTTTCTACAGAAGACATTCAAGTTCATGAGCGTGAATTTGTATCAGTTAATGCTGTACATAAAAAAATCAAGGAGTTTAAGGATTATTTAGAGAATGATAAATCAGTAATTAAATTTGTCGAGAGTAGTAAACTCAAAGAACTGTCTGAAAGTTTCACATCAATATTAGAAGATCTAGAGGGAAAGCGTATAGGAGCTTTTATCGAACACAAGGTTGCCCATCTTTTCAATAATTTAATTGAAAACGTCAAGCTTGAGATATCCAAAAAAACAGGGACTCCTGGGAAACCTAGTACGACAGGATTCAGAAAATATGCTTCAAATAGAATAAAAATTGAAATAGCAGTAAAGGAAGTTCTGAGAAACATTCGTAAAGAAATTGACATACCTCCTGAATATATAGGCAACCTGGATGAAAAAGGTGATCTTTACTGCAAAACGGAAATTAAAATCCATGATGGCAATATTCGTGACAGTAGATTTAAACCTATAGCTAGTGTTAAGAAAACTCCCCAACAATTATTTTCTAAAGCAATCAAATCAATAAATGACAATTTATATTCGCCACTACTTTTTGAAGAAATTACAAAACTAAATTCTATAGAGGGCGTAGAGTATATTCCTACGATTCTCGAACTGTTATTAATCAGCAAGTCTTTTACAATAAACGGTGAATTATACGAACCATCAACAGGTGAATCATCTATGCTGTTGTTACATAGGGAATTAATAGAAGATAAAGATGTTTATATACTGGATGAACCTGAAAAAAGCTTAGGAAACGAATATATTAATAATGTTATTGTCCCCTTGATTAAAGAAAAAGCTAAGATTGGCAAGAAAATATTCATCGCTACTCATGATGCGAATATTGCAGTTCGGACATTACCGTACAATTCGGTTTATAGAATGCACGGGATAAATGGGTATGAAACATTCGTGGGCAATCCATTTTCGAATAATCTAGTAAATATCAAGGATGAAGAAGACAAGATCGACTGGAAAGAAATAAGTATGAGGACCTTAGAAGGCGGGAAAAATGCATTCGGAGAAAGGGGGCAAATATATGGAAACCCATGATGCAAAGGTAACATTGGATGGCTCAGAACACTTTCTAAGTTTTAAAATCAAGGATTCTATTTTGTGTTTGCCCTTAACTAAAGATGAACCAAATGAAATAAAAAAGGTGTTTAATGAATTAGTTATACATTTGAGAAAAGGGCTATTTGAATTCAGTATGGAGGAAAAGGAAGATGGAGACCTAATTTACTATGTGGCAAAGGAATACGTTACTCAACTAAATAAAGAGTTGAGTGAAGTATACCGAGAATTAGAGGCCTACCAGTTGATAGAATCATAATGGCCTCTTTCGCTATTTGCCTGCAACCCTGTCAATGAATGATATAACAATGCAAATGCAGCGGAGCGCAAAAAGCCGCGCCCGCTGATTTGCGCTGATTAATTCGGATGTGCGCTGATTCGCACACCCGAACAAGTCCGCTGGAGCGAAAGTCGTCACGGACTTCAAGCTTCGCTTGAGCCCGTTCCTACTTCGCTCAGCTCCGCATTGGGGGTAGATAAAGATGATAATGAAAATCTTAATTCTTGACACATGTGCAATCGTTAAATTTTTTATAGACGAACGTGGGAGTGAAACCGTTAGATATTTAGCCGATAATCGTACCAAATTAGGACTCAACCTTTCGGTTTCGATCTTTGCAAGACTCGAATTTGAGAAACTTTTGTGGAAGAAAGCAGCATATAAGCAACTTACTACCTCAAAAGTGAAAAACATTATTGAGCGCGCCAATGGATATTTCAGTGATATATTTCGTATCCGTGACACATATCCAATTCCTGATTTTAAAGTCGGACACCCTATGGAATATGAACAAATGATTAAAAAGCATGGCCTTTCCATTGGGCAAAATGACCGTGATGTCTGGCATCTTATGTGTGCCCACAACTATCTTGGCTGTTTTGGGCTTGCTGGAGAATCACTCCCTCACATAGTTACTTCAGACAAAAATTTTAAGAAGATTATTGAGGCAGAAGGATATGGTGTTATAGATCCAGAAGAGGTGTCTCCTAAAGATTTGCAAAAAAAGTGGACATGACCCCAACAACACGCTGGAGCTATCGCTCCCTACCGCTGATTAATTCGGATGTGCGCTGATTCGCACACCCGAACAAGTCCGCTGGAGCGAAAGTCGTCACGGACTTCAAGCTTCGCTTGAGCCCGTTCCTACTTCGCTCAGCTCCGCATTCGGGGCCTACCTTCTCGCCTAAAAGCCATAATTAAATATGTATTTTTATATTGTTTTCATAAATCACCTTTGATATTAGATAAAATATGAAAAAGGTAAAATTTGAATGGGATGCCAAAAAAGATAAGGAAAATCAGGACAAACACAGGATTTCATTTGAACTTGCCCAATATGCTTTTACCGATCCTAACCGCATTATTGCAGAGGACTTAAATCACAGCCAAAAGGAAAAACGATTTTACTGTTTTGGTAAAGTCGGTGATGGAATTATAACTGTTCGTTTCACATATCGTGGCAGTGTTATACGCATTATTGGTGCGGGATATTGGCGAAAAGGAAGGAAAATATATGAAAGCCAAAATTAAATATACTGATAAACCATTGGGGAAACTGCGCATAGTAGATGATTTTCTGCCTCCTCCTGAAGACTTGCTATTTAAAGAGGAGAATGTAAAAATCACTATCACTCTCAGCAAAGACAGCGTTAATTTTTTCAAAGATGAAGCAAAAAAGCATAATACACAATATCAAAAAATGATTCGCAGGCTTTTAGATCTATATGCTGCGCATCACAAGCAACCGCCCCGAACAAAACAGTTCACCTGACCGGAAAAGCTGCGGCATTTTTCGTATTTACTTTATTTTCGCAAAGCTTTGCATCTGCCAGCTTCATCATAGCTTTTCCGGCAGGTGACTTTTGCATTCGGATGAGGAGGAAAGATGGAGGAGGCAACGATTGTCTGGACCGAGTATATGAAGTACCGGCTAAGTTTGCGGGGATACGATCTTACGACGGTCGAGCAAATCTTGCGATACTCCTCTGAGCGGTACGTAGACACGGTGACAGGGCGTGTGGTCGCGATTGGCCGACACGAGAAACTTTTCGTCATGATACCGTATGAGCTAAAGGGGCGCACACTGACGCCTGTAACGATTCATGCGATAAGCCGGCAACAAATCAACTCTCGAATCAAATCGGGGAGGTTTAAGAATGAATAAAACACGCATGGCATACTTCGAGAAGGACGACGTTCTTCATCTTGCCATATCGGATGAACCAGAGGCGGGCAGTGTAGAGGTTAGCCCAAATATCACGGCGGAACTCAATGCCAAAGGGGAGCTGATTGGTATTGAGATCCTTAACGCGAGCGCGTTCATTCGAGATTCCGTGCTCGATAGTGTTCAGGCCAAAGTGCTTGATCTTGCGAAAGCCAAGGCGGCCTGACAAAACGTTTGAGATAATGGTAAACAAGGACATCCGAACAACGCCATTCACTCAGATGGGCAGGGTCGTGCGGTTTGAAGTTTTTACCAAGTTTTGTGTTTAATCGCCTTTTACAAAAGCCCGTTTACCCTGCCCACTGGTGATGGCGAGCGTTCGCATGTGATGAAATATGAATAATGTTCTTACGAAATGCAAATCAGCTATAAAGCGTGCATATATAGAGAGGCATGACTTACCAGTATCTGATAAGGGTTATGTCTCTTGCCTTGAAAACAATCTGTTACCTTCTATGAAATTGTCAGCCGATGTTTATCGTGAATTAGAAGGCGGCAGTGGCAATGAACTACAGGAAAAATTTAAGGCGCTTCACTCCTCATCAGCTTTAACAGTTAATGCTTTCGCTAAATGGAAAAGCAATACGACGGATTTATTTCTTTGCGGAAAAAACGGATTTAAATCCCTGACTTTTGAGAAAAAATGTCCGACTGGACTTGGAGGAACCCCTCCAAACCTTGATGTATTTCTTGATAACGACCATTTATTAATAGCGGTTGAATCGAAATTTTTAGAGTATCTGACTCCAAAGAAAGGGTTTTTTAGTGCAAGCTACACGAGAGACAACCTTCCACAA
>JAUWQO010000193.1 GCA_030610995.1 Desulfobacterales bacterium | reverse complement strand
TCTGATTGGCAGCACGAAAACTAAAAGCGGGTTGAAGATAAAAGTAAAGCTTGATGAGAATATTTATAAAACAGGTAGAAAGATAACTGACAAAGAATTGAAGAATGTCCGTATAGAACGATCAGATTTTCACGGTGAATGGAACTATAAAATTAAACCGAGAGTTGATATAGTGTAAAGGTTATTAATTTTCAGTTCCTAAGCTTTCAAAAGGTATCCTTTTTTTCTTCCATTCTCTATCTGTTTCAAAACTTCCAGTCCATGCATCCATTATATTAGGATCATCAGGATTTGAAGTTAGAATAGAGAGCTTGCCGGTGAGCGGCGTTGTAGATTTCACATAAAATTCTATCCCGCTGTAAAAATAAAGATCTCTTTTCTTTCTGCTTCCAAGTTTGGCAAAGATCCTGCCCCCCTTTTTTTTAAAATTAAAATTTACCTTCACGGATTGTCCAGAATCTTCAGCTCCTTTTATAGTATCCAGACCTACACGATAGGCTCCTTTTTTCTTGTAACCTACAACCCACGAGGCATCGATAAAATCCTTTTCAAAATTCTCATTCATGGGGCCTGAATCTCTCATTTCTGACGACCTGAACAACGGCGCTTTCATTGTAATGGCCGCCAGGGCTTGACCTGTTCTGACATTCAAAATCCTGAGGTTTATATCCCATTCCCTCCTTATCTCTGCAAGGGTTCCTGTCAGTATCAGATCTGCCATCTGAAGGTGTCCCACATTTTTGCCGGCTGATTCTTCCATAAGACCGGTCATGCTTAATTTCAGTTCTCTGATGATTATCTTTAATTTTGACCTTTCAACAACATTGAAATGTCCTGAGTTAATCAGCGCTGAGGTCAGACCCTCAAGGGTTACCCTCCCAACCTCTTTTTGTTTACCACGGATTACCTCAAAATCCACAACGGCAATTGTTTTCCGGGGAATCTTTAATTTAACTTGGGAACCAACAGGATAAGGCAGAGGTTTTTCCGGAAAAACATCGATGGCATTTTTACGAACTTCTCTTACAACAACGGAAATTCCGTCAATTTTCGTTGTAATTCCTTCAAGGAAAAGGCTTTTTTCAATAACCTGTCTTGCTATTTCGCCGATAAATGGATCTCGAGACTCATTAAATTCCGGCAAATGCAATAATAAGGCAACCACTCCGTCTTTCGAGATGCTTTTCAGCGTTGCATTGACATACATTTGTTCGGTTTCCCCGGTCTTTTTTGCAATCTGTACGGCCGTACATGAAAGAAACAGAAAGCATATAATAACTGTCACGAAAAATATGGATAAATGCATCAGCTTTTTCATGTTATTTTTTCCATTTCTTAATTGCGTATTTCCTTCAGCTCGAAACAGTCGATTTTCTGCCGGCGCCATTGGGTAAAGTGTTTGTCCAACGTTTCTATTGCCCTGCTCAATTCGCGCTCATGTGCAACCTGGAGGTCTAACGAGCGTGGGAGCCTGAACATTAGTGAATGACTGCAGCCCCGAAATCAAGTCCCTGTTGAAGTTGCATTGCAGGGGTAGTCTGGTGTGCCGAACTTGTGACGTCTAAGGTGAGGCCGTTGTCTTCTGGGAAGAAGCGAGCAAGAGCACCAGGAGAACAAGCCAGGGTCAAGAACCACATTCGGGAAATCCGACCGTGTGGGATCGCAGGGAGGCTTGCGGAAACGCCGAAACAGCCAAGCCGACATCTAATGTCAAGCGCGCCGTATTTCTATCCCGACCCCAATTGTCCCCCCTAATTGCCACGCAAATAATCCATCATCATCTTCGGGAACGCACTGCAAAACCCCGTCCGTTGTTGGAGTTACTGCGGAGGCCCCAGCTCTCGTTGCCGTAGTAGAAGCTGAAGCCCCACGACGACGACAAACCCTTGGTTTCGCCCGACCACACCCACCATCCGGTAGTTTTTAATAACGGGGTCATGTTGCGGGTTCCCGCGCCTTTTTGAGAAAGTATCTTCAGTTCCTTTCTTGTGGGCATGCGCCAGCCTCCGCCGGCAACCGTAAGATTCGCAACCCACGTATTAGCCTCGTTCCATGTTGTATTTCTGTCAGGGCCGGCAACCCATGCAAGACCCGTGTTTGTGTCCAGCACAATGCCTTTGTCGCCGGCAAAGAACCCTCCATCACGACCCGTTATTCTTCCTATCTCAGTCTCAATCCTTCTCCTTTCCGCCTCTCTTTCCGCCTCTCTTTCAGCCAAAACACTCTCAAGGCGACTTACATATTTTGAATTAGGATAATATGCTTTAAGTTTTTCAAAGGTATCTCTCTCGTATGATGCAAATTTCCACAACACCTGACAATACATAGCTTCAGCTACAGCATTATCATCCTTACTGTTTTCTATAATATCAGTTATTATTCTTTTCGCTTTGGCTTTTTCACATCTATCCATCAAGCTCTTTGCGTATCTTAATTCCTTTGAATCAATGCCTTCTGACACGGTTATTACTTTTCCAACCAGAACAACCTGGTATGTTCCATCCGCAGAATAACCCATGTCCCAAATATTGTATCCCGGCAACAATAATGCTTTTGCTTGCGATTCAATATAATCTGAATTTACAACCAAATCTTTTACGGTTGTCATAGATTTAATCTTTACGCCAGCCCGTTCAATAGCTTCTCGTTTAGCAAATAATACGGCTTCCTTATAATCCCGCTGTCTTGTGGTTTTTGCACCATCATCGACGCCTTTAATTTGAACATCAATGATTTCAGCGTTAGATGTAAAAGGAATTATTAGAAATGTGATTAATACGATACAGGCTATTCTTTTCATGGTTATTATCATTACGACTATTCGATTTTATTGATTTTTACATTAATTACCTCAATCATGCATTCATAGAAATTATAGATAGCTTGCCACTCCAAATACATCAATTGGTATCAAAAGATTGTGATGTTTTTATGATATCATAAAAGTACAGTCTTTAATGCCGTGGAAATTCCAGGATGCTCTATCATATATTGACATATCGAATACAATCTATTGTAAAGATAGGAGCGTTCCATAAAGGCCCCCTGGGCGTCCCGTTGTACCGATCAGTTGTCAACCAATATTCCAATGGACGTCCCCAAGGCTCTCCAATTAGGGTAGGAGACTAAATTGTTACGCTGTCTTTTCTGATAAAAACGCCCATGATAAAAACTGTTGTAATGGCCATGCCTCCCCCGAATAGGAATGGAGCGCCTGGAAGGAATGAAAACAGTATTCCCGCGATGATACTTGCGGGAAGAAGTGTAACACCTACTATGGTTTGGTGAAATCCCAGCGCAGTGGCTTTTGATTCTTTGGGAGCGATGTCTGCCACAAATGCTTTCTCCACCCCCTCTGTCATGGCATAGTAAATGCCGTATATCAACCACAGGCCAAATAAGATCCGGTTTGAGCCTGGCGTAATAAATCCAAAAGCGCTATATACTACCGCGTACAACCCATAACCTGCCATTAATAGTTTCTTGCGCCCGATTCTGTCAGAAAGCGAGCCGAATACCGGCGACAGCAAGCTCGCAGTAATGTTGAATATCAGATACATAATTATGACGGTAGATAGAGCATGCCCCAAACTCATACTTCGCAGAAGCAGAAACTGGTTGGATGAGTTCCCGAGTGTAAAAACAAACTGCGCAAGGAAGAAAATCTGAAGATTGCGGTCATATTGCCGAAAATTAAGGCTGGGTTTTAGTTTTTTCGGAGAACTGCTGATTTTATGTTTTCTCTCTTTTACAAAAAAGAGAAAGACTATACCGATCAGGCCGGGCACGATAGAAATGAGAAAAAGTTTGTAAAACGAGTAAATGTCTTTCAAATTGCCTGTGACAGGATCTAAATATTGCCTGACCAGGAAGAAGCAGATCAGCGCACCAAGTGTGGCTCCTGCGAAATCCATTCCCCTTTGAAAGCCGAATGCCCTGCCATGGATTTCTTTGGGGACAGACTCCGAAATCAGCGCGTCTCGCGGTGCTGTGCGTATACCTTTCCCCACGCGGTCAAAAAAGCGTGCAAACATGACAAAATACCATCCTGCTGAACATAATAACAGCAGAAATTTGGCGATGGCAGAGGTGGAGTAGCCGGCTATGGTGATGGCTTTTCGTTTATTCAATCGATCCGAATAATAACCGGAAAATACTTTAAGCAGGCTTGCGGTTGATTCAGCAATTCCCTCGATTATTCCAAGTACAGGACCGAGCATGGCAGTATTTGCCGCCATAACC
>JAUWQO010000074.1 GCA_030610995.1 Desulfobacterales bacterium | reverse complement strand
ATGATCTTTTTACTCAGAAAGAAACAGACGCGGCTGCCGGAAAGAAGTCGGTAATGTTTGGTAGACTGCATGGAAAGTTGCTGAATACAGTTACGTTTTTCAAAAGTCGAATCGATATAAAGAAGAAAATGAGGGAAATCGTCCATCGTGCCATTAATTTCAGACTCAAAGATTTCGAAACTTTGGCAAAAGACTTTGACATTTCCATTGAGGAAGCAAAAAAGCTCACGGAAATGTTGAAGGAGTGTTTTGATGAACACGGCCGCTTTATAAAAGGTACCTTTAGACAGATTATGCCTGAATTTTCGCGATATGAACGCAAGATGTTTGAATTTTTATGGCACTACCTTAGAGAATATATCCATCAAAAAGATCGATCTGCCTATTTAAATTCCCTTCAATTACTCATTGCAAAAATGCAAAAACCAAAACTTGCGATAAAAATTCTACTATCTGACTTTTGTAAGAATACTAAAACTATCAATTATTCAGATTCAAAGGCATTAATGCTTTGTAATCTTCTAATTCGAAAATACAGTAAAGGACTTATTGATCTCGAAATTACACCGGAAGATGTACTCCAGGTTTCAGAAGGGTTGGATGAAGAGACAGTTAACTACACTGCATGGAGAATTGACAAAGACCAGAACAGCTTTTATGAAAAAATGCAAACCATACACCAAAACCTTGTCAAAACACTTGATTCCGATAGAAAAGAAGCGCCATCAATGCCTCTTCCGTTTCTTATTTCCCTGGAACGAGAAGCCTATATCTTTTTTTCCCTCACAGGGGGAACTTCAGCCCGTTCTATCGTGCTAAGTGCAGTGAAAGAGTATGGAGATCCAGACTCGATGATTTATCATGGAAAGCAAAGCAAAGAAAATATCGGGGCATTGTTGATAAACCTTAGAATCGCCATTCGCGGATTGGGAAGAGTCGGAGGGCTGGGAGACTTGCCTGCGCTTCATGAAATATATGGGAATGAAGATCATCTTGCAGTTATAGGAAAGTCAAATAGTAATAAACTGCTCGTTAATCAAATGATGGATTTTATTGATGAATCAAAGCAGCAAATCATTCAAAGGGAGCGAACCGGGAGCTAACCGGGACATCCTTTAAATAACAAAACAACTTGCAATATGCCACGCCAATCAAGACTGGATTCGCCGGGTGCGCGTTCACCATATTATTGCCAGCTGTATAGAACGCAAAAAGATATTTACAGATGGCGTTAGGGATAATTTGCTTCCAATAAGGCTGTAGCTGTTAATCCGCCATGTTACGAAGCGTGTGGCTGATTTATGTACAACTCATTGATCTTTTTTACAAAGGTCTCGAAATCCTGCAGGCCTTCCCTGATATTTTTCAAAAAGAGTTGGTCCTTGACTCTCCAGTATTGGTGTACAAGCATATTTCGAAACCTGGCAAAAGGCAGGAGACGTTCGATTAATTCCGGTGAAACTATTCTATATTCTTTAGCCTTTACAAAGGCTTCTGTATATCCCCGAACGGCAACACTATGTTTCTTGGCCAAAATATGTTGAAACAGGCTGCCAATAGCCTCAGCAATTACAATTGTTGAATATTTCAGGCTCTTGATTAGGTGTCGGTCTTGCAATACCTGTTCATCCGGCTCATTTAGGATAGATTTAACATCAAATACCTCAGTGGTAATATCATTCAGGTATTTTTCAATGCGGTCTATATCAATCAGCACAAAATACCTCCAGTTGTTCGTGTCGCAACTGCTTTGCTCTTGCTATGATGAACTCATTTTGTGTCAAGTAAAGGGATAGTTTTTCGATGCTTTCGCCCAGCAATTCAGGAAACTCGTTTTTCAGCAAGGCTCCATTGTTAACGGCCTCATAAAGGATATCCGGATCTGCTTCCTGAAGATCGAAGAAAAGGATGTCTATCTTTTCCTCCGGCAAAGTTAGGGCTTCTGATATCCGGGAGACCAAATCAAAGTAAGCAATATTCTTGTCTATATCCGGGTAGACTAATACAAGTATATCCAGGTCATTGACTACAGGCGCATTAATTACAGCAGAGCCAAAAAGGTAAGCCGCGGCTACTTCAGGAGAATTCCTCAAACTTTGTTTTAATATGTCTAAATTGTATTTTATCATCCCTCAATCCCTTAAATTCCCATATCACTTTTTTAATAATGCGGCAAATCGAAACCTTAGTCAAGTACATAAGCATACCTAAATCCACCGTCAAATCCTTTCGGGACATTGTTTATAAGTTACTGTTAAGCTTTTAACGAGTAATTGTGGGCAGGCCCTCTATAGATAGGCAGACAGGCAGAAGAGCGATTCCCAAATATCATATTTTTCAGGAAGACAAAGGGGGTTGAATTTAGGCGTTTATTTTTTCATTTGTTTTGGGTAATGAAATCACATGCCACGCCAATCAAGAATAGATGCCCGTTCACGGTTATAAGATTTTATTGCTCTCTTTAAGACCATCCTGGCAAAAATCCCCAAGAAAACTGCGGATATCATCCAGATAAGCTATTGCCCTGCCCTTCTGGCCGGACAGAAGTGATTCCTTTGCTTCATCCACGGCAGACATGAAGGTTGCCAGCGCATCTTCAACATGCCTGTTTGCGCCGATCAGGCTTGCATAAAGGCTAAGATCCTGCGAAAAAAGACGGCCTATCAGATTGATCTTCAGCCTGAAAACAGGTGTTGAACAAGATATTGCCTCATCAGGAGACATGTTCATCTTCTGAAGAGTCCTACCCATACAAACAGTTAAAAAATGGGTCAGCCCCTGGACAACAGCCATATTTCTGTCGTGTGTAACCGGATCCATGCGGGTAACCACGGCCTCCTTTCTCCGCAGCTCATCTTCCAGCCATTTGAGCCATCCGGTTCCCCTGCCAGGGCATACAATAATGTTCTGGCCTTTTATCGAATCTGTAAAAGGGCCAAACAAAGGATGTGTTCCAACAACCTGAGCCTTCGTAAAACGCAGCATGCTTGTTAAA
Organism: Desulfobacterales bacterium; assembly: GCA_030610995.1. Taxonomy (GTDB): domain Bacteria; phylum Desulfobacterota; class Desulfobacteria; order Desulfobacterales; family ETH-SRB1; genus Desulfaltia. Next base: position 10,903 of record JAUWQO010000074.1, on the reverse strand, counting down.
ATAGTTTCTTTGAGAGAGCATAAATCCATCAAAAGCTGATCCTGGCTTAAAATCGGCCCGATCTCCTCAGCATAGGCTAAGGCTGCTTCAATGGGCACACTCAGGATCACAACATCGCTCTTTTTTGCTGTATCCAACGGTAAAACCGGCGTTTTTCTCCCTGCAACCAAAACAGTATGCCCTGCCCTTGAAAAAAAATCCTTAAACCAACGACCCATATTGCCGGTCCCGCCTATTATCCCTATAGTAATATTGCTCATTGGATAGCCCTTTGTCTTAGCAGATGATCGGCAAGCACAAGTAATACCATTGCCTCACACACGACATTGATGCGTGGAATTGCTGAAATATCATGCCGTCCTTTTATTGAGATAGTTGCTTGATTGCCTGACCGGTCGATTGTGCTTTGCTCAATCCTTATAGAAGGTATTGGTTTAACAGCAACGCGCATCACAATATCATCTCCATTGGATATGCCTGCCAGAATACCGCCGGCATTGTTTGTGGAAAAACCTCTCGAAGTTATTGGATCATTATTTTCAGAGCCCTTCATGGCCGCGGCTTTAAAACCAGAACCGATTTCCACCCCCTTGACAGCCCCGATACTCATTAGAGCCTTTGCCAGTTCTGCATCAAGCTTATCAAATACCGGTTCTCCCAAACCAGGTGAAACCCCTGTTGCCAGGATTTCCACAATTCCTCCTATTGAATCACCACCTTTTTTTACGCTTATAACCCGTTTTTCCATCTTTTCAGCAACAGCCATATCAGGACAGCAAAACATATTTTGGTAAATCACGCCCAGATCCCGCTTTTCAGCCTTTACTTTGCCAAGCTCAATAGTATAAGCAACAACCTTAATTTTTTCCCTGTCAAGAATAGCATTTGCAACGGCCCCGGCAGCCACCCTTGCCACGGTTTCCCGCGCAGATGCTCTCCCGCCCCCGCGCCAGTCCCGCATTCCATACTTAGCCATGTATGTTATGTCGCCGTGACCGGGCCTAAAAAGCTCTGCATACTTCTCATAAGCTTTTGAATCCGCATCTTTATTATAAACCATAATCATTATAGGGGTGCCGGTCGTCATGCCTTCAAACAGGCCTGACATGATAACAGCTCTGTCCGGCTCCTTTCTGCCGGTGCTGGCCAGCGACCTGCCGGGTCGCCTGCGGTCAAGCATATTCTGGATGATCTCCTCATCAAGCGGTATTCTCGGCGGGCATCCGTCAATAACAACCCCGACACCTTTTCCATGCGACTCGCCCCATGTTGTTATTTTGAATAATTTTCCAAAAGTATTTCCAGGCATGTTAGCTCCGTATGCATTCCCACGCAGGAACGTGAGAACGAGAAAAGATGAACGTCCAACATCGAACATTGAACGTCGAACGTCGAATAATGATGTCGCTCCGCTCCTCAAATTATTCTAAAACGAATCAAAAACAAAGGTTCACGGTTGCTGTTTTTCTGACCTCTGACATCTGGCCTTCGGCCTTCGGCCTCCGACTCCAATTTTTACACACACCGTCCGCTTCGCGTCCACCCCTCTTGTTAGAGGGGATTTAGAAGAATTATCTTCCTACCTCCGTTTCTTTTGTTTTTCATTCGATGTTGGACGTTCGATGTTGGACGTTCGATGTTCGTCTTTTAATCCGTTCGATGTTTATTTTTTTCAGTCCCTTTTAGGCACTTTCAACTTCTCCATGATCTTACTGCATATATCGTCTATGCTGCGATTATCCGTATCAACAGAAAAATCCATTGCGCTTTCATAAAGTGGCTTTCGGTCCAAAAGAGTCTCTTCGATCTCTTCAACCAGACCCTTTGATGTTAAAGATGGACGCAGTTCTTCTGTATTTTGATCTTGCAAAATCCTTTCTTTAATAGTCTCAGGCGTTGCTTTCAACCAGATAATCGTTCCGCTCTTTTTCATCTTCTCTACGTTCTCAATATCGAGGATTACGCCGCCTCCTGTTGCTACCACATGTTTATCAAGAACGCTCAGTCTCTTTACGATAGCTTTTTCCTTTTCGCGAAACGAACTCCATCCCTCTTTGGATACAATTTCAGAAATCGTCATACCATGCTTATCAACCAGTTCCAAATCAGCGTCAATAAATGACCATCCAAGGACTCGGGCAAGAGATTTCCCTACACAAGTTTTGCCTGTACATCTATATCCTATCAAAAATATGTTCATCATTCATACAACCTTTCCAAAACATTCCAGAAATCAGGAAAGGACTTTTCAACACATCTTTCGTCTTTGATGACAATGCCTGGAATTCTGAGCCCCGCGAGCGCAAAACTCATAGCTATCCGATGATCCCCATATGTATCAATCACGGCGCCGCAAGGCCTGCCGCCATTGATGGCTAAACCCGTATCAGTACAGCTTGCTTTGATATCCATCTTTGAAAGCTCATTAACCACAGCAGTTAGTCGATCACTCTCCTTTGCCTTCAAATGCGCAACGTTTCTTATAATCGTCGTACCTTTGGCAAATGCTGCAACAACAGCTAAGGTCGGAACTATATCAGGCATGTCAGCCATATCAACCTCAACGGCAGAAATAGGCCCGCCGGAAACGGCAATTCCGTCCTTGTCATGAAATATCTTGCACCCCATTGCTTCAAGTACTTCAGTAAAACGGACATCGCCCTGCCGTGATGCCTTTGTAATCCCTTTAACCTTGATCTTTGAGCCGGTTATGGCGGCAGCGGCCCAGAAATACCCTGCCTGCGAACAATCCGGCTCCACCATATAGGAACCTGCCATGTACGTCTGCTGTCCATGAATCGCAAACCGCCTGTATCCATCACGCACAACCTTAACTCCGAACCGTGTCATTATATCAACAGTCATATCCACATATGGTCTGGAAACAGGCCCCTCTGTAACAGTTATTTCAAGGCCATCCTGTGTATATGGCGCTATTAAAAGAAGCGAAGAAAGATACTGGCTGCTTATCTTGCATTTCAGAGATAAAGCGCCGCCCTTTACTCTTCCCCCTCTTGTCTCAACCGGAGGGCATCCATCCTTGTTAACGCTGCGGGCAAAAACTCCGATCTGATTCAAACCGTCTAAAAGATCCTGAATCGGCCTTTCAAGCATGCGCTCTGTGCCTGTAAGCGTATACATGCCGGCTCCAAGCGCGGCTACTCCAGTTAAAAGACGCATGGATGTTCCGGAATTTCCAAGATAGACAGGATCGCTGCACGGCTTTAATATCCCATTCGTCCCATGCACCACTATCCTGTCATCACCTTCATCTATCCTGATACCAAATTGCCTGAGAGCGTTCAGGGTAAGCAAAGTGTCTTCGCTTTTCAAGCAGTTCTGCAGAGTACAGATTCCATCAGATAGAGCCGCTGCGATCAGAATCCTGTGCGTATAGCTCTTTGATCCAGGGACTGCGACTTCAACACTCTTTTTTATATTTTGCGATTTTATCTCGATCATTATTTCTTTGTAATAATTCAGCTAATTTTAGACAGGATAAACAGGATTGACATGATGGTTTCTTTCTCCAAAATCAGTGACCACTGCTATGTGTTTTCCAATAGCAACAAGGGCAACATCTCAATAAGTTCGGGTGTTGGTCATTGCGAGCGAAGCGAAGCAATCTCATAACACATTGATAAGCCACAAGATTGCCACGTCGCTTTGCTCCTCGCAATGACCAGAATTGACCCAAAATGAGGGTTGTGTAAAGCTCTCTATTCCTCAAGTTACAAGTGAACTAAAGTGAGCTAACGTGCCTAAAGTTAAGGTATTCTGCCTATTTTATATGCCGGGTCTGGGTTAAAATTAAAATTGGCAGCCCCAAAGGCGCATTCCTTAACTTTAGCTCACTTTAGTCACTCGAAACTTTAGTCACTAAAGTTATAAATTATGCAGCACCCTTTCTGAGCACATTCAGCACGGCACTTCTCATTATATCGACAGGCGCTTTTTCTTTGGTCCACATTTCAAACTGAGCAGCTCCCTGATAGACAAACATCGAAGCGCCGTCTACAGTAATGCAGCCAAGATCCTCGGCCTCTTTTAACAGGCTGGTTTTTATTGGATTATAAACAATATCCATGATAACCATCTCTTTGTTTAAGTCTTCTCTTTGTACCGGCATTGCTTTTGTGTTTGGTGTCATACCAACAGGAGTCGCATTAATCAGGATACTGCAATCAATATTCCTGAGTTCTGAAGGATGGTAATAATTAACCCCAAGATCATTTGCCAAATTTTCTCCTTCATCTTTTAAAACACCTAATATCGTCAATCTTCCACCTTCTGATACTATTCCAAAGCCTATTGCACGCGCAGCCCCACCAGAACCTAAAATAACCACATCCTTATCTTTAATGCCCGTCTTTTCCAATAATGCATTTGTAGCGCCAAGACAATCTGTATTATAGCCGAAAAGTTTGCCATCTCTGTTAACAATGGTATTAACCGCGCCGATCTTTGCGGCTTTCTCATCTATATTATCAAGAAATTTCATCACTTCTACCTTATGAGGTATGGTAACGCTGGCGCCCTTTATGCCAAGCGCCTTTATTCCACTGATTGCAGAAGCCAGATCTCCGCCTTTTACATTAAATGCAAGATATATTCCGTTGCAGCCTGTGTGAGCAAACGCACTATTATGCATGACAGGGCTTAAGCTGTGAGATACAGGATCTCCAAGCACTGCATATAAAGATGTATTTGAGTCAATCATTATTATTCCCTTAAGTTAAAAATTAATTATTAACAATTGATTATTGATTATTTTTCCCACCGGAATATCATCGCCTCTATTTATACTTAACAATTAATAATCAATTGTGAACTGTGAATAATTAATGCCCTGAACCTCTGTCCTCCGACTTCCGACTTCTGACTTCTGTCCTCTGACCTCTTTGGATTGATGATTTATGATTGTTGATTGTTGGAATCGGGTCGCCCTGCCCGCCACCTGCCCGCAATGCCTCTATTTCGCACGACTTAGTATTGCCGCTTTGTTCCTGTGGGCATAACGAACAAAATGAATAGGACATATTCAATGCATGGCAGGCGGGTCGCGAGCCATACTCAATGCTCTTCGTCTTTTTGTTGCCTTGCTCAGGCGAGGCAGGCGGGTCTATCTTTTCAATCGACAATCATCAATCGACAATCATCAATCCTTGCTCTATCCCTTCGCCCTTGGATATGAACCAAGACACTTAATATACATACAAAGTCTTTTCATCCTCTCCACCGTTTCCTTTACACTGGGATCTTCGATATGTCCTTCAATGTCAACAAAGAAAAAGTAGTTCCAGTTTTCATATTTTGTCGGCCTGGATTCAAGTTTTACCATATTGATACCGGCTTCTGCGATAGGCCCTAAAACTTTATACAGCGCTCCCGGAATATGAGCCGTGGCAAACATAATTGAGGTCTTGTCATTTCCTGTTCTGTGCATATCATCGTGTCCGATCACAAGAAATCTTGTTATATTTCTTGCGAAATCCTCGATCCCGGAAGCAACCACATTCAGGCCATACATCTGGGCCGCTTCCCTGGCGGCAATTGCAGCCGATCCTGGATTTTCCGATGCTTTTTGGGCAGCGCGAGCCGTGCTGCTGCATTCCTTAAGCACGGACTCAGGAAGGTGTTTTCCGATCCATCTGCGGCACTGGGCAAATGCATGTGGATGGGAATAGATCTTTGCAATATCTTTCAAGCTGTCTGTTTTTGATAACAGATCATGAGAAATTGCATGGTATATCTCTGCGCAAATCTTTAGATCAGATTCAAAAAAAAGATCTAGAGTATAATTGACAGTGCCTTCAATTGAATTCTCAACAGGAACGACTCCATAAGTACAGGCGCCTTTTTCCACCTCGCCGAATATATCACGGATGCTGGTCTGCGGAACAAGGGAAACCGTATGTCCAAAATGGTTCATAGCTGCAATGTGCGTAAATGTAGCTTCCGGGCCAAGGTAAGTTATAGTTTCCTTTTTTTGAACTTCGCGGGACGAAGCGATTATTTCTGCAAAGATATGATGGAGTGCTTTCCTGCTCAACGGGCCTTTGTTTAAACTTAAAAGCCTGTTTATTATATTGCTTTCACGAGCAGGGTCTAAAACCTTTTCACCTTTCTGCTTTTTGATTACCCCTATCTGCTTTGCAAGTAAAAGCCTCTTATTAATTAAATCAAGAAGTTCTGTATCGATTTCATCTATAGAAACTCTCATCGAATCGATATCGAAATTTAAGTCATCTGTTTTTATTGTTTCAGGATTTGTCATAATAGCTCCGCTTCGCTCCGCAATTGGTCGAGTGGTCGAGTGGTCGAGTGGTTCATGGGCGTTACGACTCGAATAGAGAGCTTTGCACAACCCTCATTTTTGGTCAATTCTGGTCATTGCGAGGAGCAAAGCGACGTGGCAATCTTGTGGCTTATCAATGTGTTATGAGATTGCTTCGCTTCGCTCGCAATAACAATACTGGGGCTATGCAAAGGTCTTGACTATTTAATCACGTTGTTTAATTATTTTTCCGTTATCGTTTCATCTATCTTGTGACCAAAGTGCCTGCCCCCTTTTTCAACAGCCACCAGAACCTTATCACCCGGCAATAGGCTTACGACCGACACCGGCTTGCCTTTGGGGTTAGTCAGCCGAATTGTTTCCGCATTTTGAACGATAGTTGTTATCTTCCGGTCGCCGACAACCGCCTTGATCAGCATTAAAGGACGTTTTTCGATCTTTAAGCGACCCACAGCGCCGACAGATGTGTTTCCCTGAAAATCAACGATTAATACATGGTCTCCTGCTGAAAGCTCTGAAAGGTATCTGGTCTTTCCACCAGGAACCCTTGTGTATGCATGAACCGGCCCGGCATTAATTCTAAAGGGTCTTGGAGCAACATAAGGATTGGAAACAGTTTCAGCATGAATGAGAAATAAGGCGCTGCTGCTGTTGCCGACCAGAATCCCCTGGCCCAAAGTCATTGATGTGCATGTATCCACACACACCCTGTCCCCCATTCCAACAGGAGTTACTTCAACAATCTCGGCCTCCTCAAGAGCGGTTTTATCCTCAACCGCTTTAATCAGGGAAAGGGCTTTTTTCAGCTCAATTACGTCGTTGGTATGAAACAGTATATGGTTTACCCCTTTTTCCAGAATGCCTAACGCTGTCTGTGCCTCTTCAAAATTATTAACCTGCGCTATTACATCAGCCCCTTTTGCTATCAGATTTTCAAGAGGAATCACAGTCCAGTCGGTGCACTGAAGAATCACCTTTTTACTCTGACAGAGCTTAACAATCTCTTCTTCGTCCTTTCCGCTTTTTATTGTAAAAAGGACCACATCCTTACCAAGCTTCAGGTCGCCGTCTTCTGAGATTGTTTGTATTACGCCAAGCTCCTTGACCTTTTTGCTGTATCCCTTTGGAACCATTATGCCGTCTGCCCCGCCTTCAAGAGCGGTTGTTACCATTTTCTTATTCCATGGATCCACCTTTACCCAGATTTTTTTCATTGTATTAATCCTCTTATTCCAAAATTTTCAGACCTTCTTCCACGCTGATGCCGTCATTAACAATACCTGAAATAGCCCTTACCATTTTATCGGGATGTTTGTGTTGAAATACGTTGCGGCCTATGGAAACACCGCCGCCGCCTGCATCAATCGCACCCTTTACCATTTCCAGTATATCCCTGTCTGAATCCATTTTGGCACCGCCTGCAATTACCACAGGAACCGAACAGCCCTCAACAACCTCTTTAAAGGTCTCTGTAGAGCCCGTGTATGAAACCTTAACAATGTCCGCTCCCATTTCATCCCCAAGACGCGCCGCATGTTTTATTACCTTAACATCATACTCATCCTTGATCTTCTCGCCTCGCGGATAGATCATGGCGAGAAGCGGCATACCCCAGGTGCGAGCTTCATAACTCACTCTGCCAAAATCATTCAACATCTCTTTTTCATCACCATTTCCCAGATTTACATGTATGGATACTGCATCCGCACCAAGCTTTACAGCCTCTTCAACTGAACAAATAAGCGTTTTAGCATTGGGAAAGGGAGAAAGGCTGGTAGATGCTGACAGGTGCAAGATCAAACCTATATCTTCGCCCTTCTCGCGATGGCCTTCGCTTACAAGGCCCTTATGTATAACTGTGGCATTTGCTCCGCCTTGAGCCACTTTTTGTATTATACTCTTCATATCCTTCAGCCCGTCAATAGGCCCGACTGAAATGCCATGGTCCATTGGAACAATTACTGTTTTGCCTGTATTCCGGTTAATTATACGTTCCAACCTAATCCGTTTACCTAAAATTGTCATAACATACCTCCTTTTGTGCAAAAAAGGCCATGAAGTATTTTATTCTCCACGGCCTTTTAAAACAAAAAAGCCGCGGGTTTTAAGGTCTGCCACGGCTTTTTGCGTTTAATAATTTTTTTTAAAAAATAACATCAACGCACCCCAAGCAAACCAGTATTATAAAAAAAATACCAATAATAACTATAATATTTGCCTGAAAATTTGTGCATTATTTAATTGCCTTTTTTAAGTTTCTTAGCTCTTTTATACTATTATTATTTTTTGTCAAGAATTTTTTTAACATACTATTAATTACTCAGTCACTAAGGCACTAAGATTGATCCGCCTGAGGCGGACTTGTTATTCCTTTTCGAGAGGGCGTTCCACTTCCACTAATGTGCTAATCAAGATCTGACACCGCCCCGTGATATTTGAAGAGTTTTTTTCTAAAAATTAGTCTGCAATACAACAGAGGTCACCGAGCCCCCTATACGTCATGATGAAGGAAACTCGTGATTATGAGATGAGACTTTGCATTAGGAATTCAGCAGTTCTAGGCTGGAACTTTCAATCCACTTGCCTGCTGATGTTTCCTGCCGTATGCGGCGTTTGCGAACAAATGGTTGAATCTCTCGCCGAAGCTTTTCAAAGTCCTTTTCTGCCTGACTCATTCGATCGGCAAGAACGTTGCGCTTTTTCTTGAGGTCACAAAGTGTTTGCATATCAATCTTCCTTTACTCTTGCGGCAAAAGAAAGTTCCTTGGTTTCAACACATTTAGCAGCATGGGTGGAAACGAAATTATCAGTTCTCAAATACAACTCATAAATAAGTTGCCACATTTTTCCTTTGACATCAACCTTGTCGATATTCAGGCCGCATGTAGTAACTTCGTCTCTGTAGATAGGCCGACCATGTGCTTTTTTTCTTTTCGGAGTCAAGAAAATTTCAATGTTTTTCTTGATGTCAGGAGCTTTCATACCACTCAGCATGCCATTTTTCAGAGCACGAATGGCGATATCTTAGGAAAGCTCAATGGCCGTTTGCAACTCTTTGATCTCTCTTTCGTCATAATTACTCAACTGCTGGAGGTAAGGCTGGAGATTGCCTTTTTCTTTGATGGCTCGGCCGAAGAGATCCCGATAACTTTCCACAATATTGTAAGCAGAGAATCTTTTCAAACTCTCCTCTGCTTGTATAGTTATCTGCGGATCGATGGGTCCTAGTTCTGAGGTGGAACCAAGGAAAATTTTACTGGCACCAAAGCAGATCATTGTTGCCGCTGACTTTGCCTTTGCTGGAACAATGGCCCAAAATTCGTTTGTGCCACTGTAACTCTTACAAACGTTAATAATTCTCTCGGCAGCCAAACCGTCGCCACCAGGTGAGTTAATCACAAGGGCAAAACCTTCGGAAAGATCCATTTTTTGCAACACTCCCTCGAGCATTGCTGGGTCAGAGTCGTCGATCATTACCGGAAACCTGAAACTGGTAAAGAAAGTTATAACCGGGCGTTTTAGTAGCTTTTCAAGCGTTATGAACAATTCGCGACGAGTAGGATGAGCCTGGGTTTGCTCCGTCGAGATTTGCTGAAAAACGAGTGTTTCCGCTTTCCTCTTCATGCTAATTCCAGTTACTTTGGTTCAAAAAAGTCGTAACTACTTTACCGCTGAATATTTAATATTATTAAATCATGGCGAAAAGACAGTGTCAAGCGGATTCTATTCTCCCACAACAATTCTAATTCTGCTGTTAAACTGCCTAACGTTTTAAACGTAACGTTTAACCAGTTAGTATATAGTTTCCGTCTAATATCAAATTTAAAAGCACTTGACGAGTAAATGTTGATTTTCTTATAATTTTTGAATGTGTTTTTAAAACAATTTTATCTGTTCTGTTGCATCAGCTCTCTGTTTCTTTTTGCTTTTTCCTTTTACGTGCAGCCCGGCTTTGACTTCCTGTTCATGGATTTCGTGGTTTAGTTTTAACAGGCGCTTTAGGACTTCTTTTCTGGTATCTGTTGAAATTGTGTATCGAACACGGTCGTTTTCCGGCAGATAATCAACCTCGTAAAAATCATGGACAAGATTTATATCCTCCCAGCCATAAGCCTTTAAAACCGTTTCATCCATTTGCTTGTGGAGTTCGCGCAGGTACAGAATGTCACGGACGGCCTCATTAAAAGTGCAAGTGCCCTCATTGTGTTCTATGTGTTTCCAGAGGTTGACGGTTTCCTTGCCGTATTGTTTTTGAAATTCTTGTGCCTTGAGGGTTAAGATCGTGTTTATGACGTTTTCGGGAAGCTCCCGAAGATTGAAACCGGGAACTAATGTATCTGCGTAAACAGATGTCAGCTAATGCGCTAATCAAGACGCTACACCGAACCCTTTTCCCTTGACATGACACTTGCTGCGGTGAGCTACGCAGTAAAAAGAGGAAAGAAGATAGCGAAAGAAGCAGGTTGTCATCTGGACGATTGAGTTATTTGAGTATTTAAGGACGTCCCCCTCCTTTTTTACGTCCCCCTCCTTTTTTATTTAAGGACGTCCCCCTCCTTTTTTAAAGGCTAAAACCCACAACATAATCAGACTCACAACATAACG
>JAUWQO010000045.1 GCA_030610995.1 Desulfobacterales bacterium | reverse complement strand
ACTAAAAAGCCGCGGCATTAATTTTGAAAAGGTTGCTGAGAGAGTTTCTTCACTATTCGATCTGGAGAAGGATTATATAACCGGAAGAGGACGGCAAAGGAACAGGGTTCGGGCCAGGGATTTACTCTGTTATTGGTGCGCTATTGAGCTTAGGATTCCAATGGCGGATTTGTCAAAAAGACTTGACATGACCCTTGCTGCGGTAAGCTACGCAGTAAAAAGAGGAGAGAAGATAGCGAAAGAAGCCGGTTGTTATCTGGACGATTGAGTTATTTGAGTATTTAAGGACGTCCCCCTCAGCCACAAAAAGAAGCGATGATTTGTCACAAAAAACAGAGATGATTTTATTCGTTTGACTGTACAGTTTTTTAATGACCACATACCTCATTATGGCGTGCTGATCATTCCTTATACAATTCCCGGGGATCAATTTGCCCGTATCGCCGATAAACTTGTTAATTACGCTCATAAGCACCCTAAAGGAATGATGCCTTATACTGTTGATTTCCTGTCTTCATAGCAGCAATTCATAATAAAATGCGCTCCGCATTCAACCCCCTTTAAAACTACGCCTGTGTATGGGACAGGGGCCTCCCGCCAAGGGCATAAGCCCGCAGCGTATATGCTGTGTTATAGGCTGTTGGTGGCTTCGTTGCTTCTGTGTACGATGTCGTATATTAGCGTTAGAAGCGACCATGGCGCACAAATTACCAAGATCAAAATCTCATCCAACAGATTGCTTTTCTGTGCAGGTTTTCGGCGCAGCCGGTTGCGGAAAGCATCTTGTGTGTTGCCCACCAGGGTGAAGAAGTTCACAATCCGAATATAGTTCACAATGTCCTGGCTGACTTTGGGACCGTAATAGTCACGGAACCGTCGCTCTGCTTCCGGGTTGGTTTTCCCTCCGGTTTCGGTGTAATGCTGTGCGAAGGCAATCGCCATAGCCTCATCTTCCGGAAAATCTCCGATCTCCTGTGTTAGTAGCTTGTTAATTTCCTCCTCACTAACTCCGCCTTGAAGTGCTGTCTTGGTGTGTAGGTATGAGCAGCAAGAGCACTTGTTGACGCTGACGATTGATAGCATGATCTTTTCAGTGAAGGGCCGGCTAACGCGCTTGTTGCGGATGGTCGAGATTAGAGCAGGGATGTGCGTCACTAACTCTTTGAGATCGCCGAAAAAAGTTCGTAGGGTGTAGAATCGTTTGTGAAAACCGTTCATTCTTTTCTCCCCAAAGTTCTTTTTTTATTGTTATCCGCATTATCTTTTGTCTCGTATTTTGTTTGTGCCACCAATAGCACAATAAGTCCCTGGCCTCAACTTGAACCTTGCGCCGGCCTTTTGAATAGATCTCTTCTATATCATATATCGTAGAGACCATCTGGGCATAACAGGCAGTTTGTGTTTCAGGAGACAAAGGGGGACGTTGAATTTAGGCGTTTCTTTTTTCATTTGTTTGTGGTAATGAAATTACATGCCACGTCAAGCCAGAATAGATGCCCGCCCGCCTCGCCTGAGCTCGCGACCCGCCTGCCATGCATTATAAATAGGTCCTATCCATTTTGTTAATTATGCTTGCAGGAACAAGGCGGCAAAACTAAGTCATGCGAAATAGAGGCATTGCGGGCAGGTGGCGGGCAGGCGCCGGGTGCCTTGCATCATATCATATGCAGGGGTATCGAGCGACGAAACATTTTTAAAGACGATACCGATCGAAACCGGTTTCTGGAAAGACTCGGTCCGGCAAAGAGCCGATTGCTCAAATTATGCGACGACTTCTGACCGGCTATGCGGTTACTTTTAATCGGTGTTGCAACTCTTTAGTAAAAGCAAATATGCGGCACGAAAAAAGTACCGGGACTTTGTGGAGAAAGGCATCGGCCGGGGACGAAATCCGGAGATGACCGGAGGAGGACTATTAAGGAGTATCGGTGGTTGTCGCCGGAAAACAGCCCAATCGGGTACGTGCCCGTAGTGTTCTGGCCTACTGGGCGATTCGAGATCTGGGCCTGACGACAACGGAGGTTGGCAAGTACCTCGGTCTGAGCAAATCCGCTGTCAGTCGTGCGGCCACTAGAGGCCAAAAACTGATCATCGATCAATTCTTGTCCCTGAAAGAATAGAAACGCGTAATTTCAACCCCGTTTTCGCTCGTCCCCTTTTTCGCTCAACCCAGTCCCCCTTTTGCCGCCAAGAACGCTCAGAACGAACGTTATTGCCTCTATTGCTCTCAGCAGTTGACATCGTCATGATAATATTTATAATTCATTATACAGTTTCAGACATCTTTTATAGCAAGAGGAAAAATGAAATCGACTCTACCGGAAAAAGCAAGGCTTCTGGAAAAATTAAAAAAGGGCAATTTTAATGTGCCTGATTTTATCTATGTTCCGGCGGCTGACTTTAAAAAAGAAAATTTTAGTACATTAGAGGCTTTTTTTAAGAGTTATACTAAAAGCTTTAAGGTAATTGTGCGAAGCGTTCATCCCCTGGAAAACTTCTTTAAAGGCGGAACTTTTGATTCATTAGAGACCTATGCGGATTTAGACGGTATTAAGTATGCAAGAAAGCGGATAATTAATTCCGCAAAGACCGCTAAGACGCTTTCTATCCTGAGACAACAAAAATTTAATAAAGGGCCTGAAATTGATCCGGATGAAATGGGTGTCGTTGTGATGCCTTTTATCGACGGCACAAACGTCATGGCAAAGATGATATGGAATCAATGGGAATTTGGTTACTGTCATGAAAGGATCCGTAAAGTCCGGGTTGAACCTTATGTCACCAAAACGCCCCACGACAGTAAACTGCTATATATATCAGAAGATATTCAAAAATACTTAGGTTTCAGATGTGAAATTGAGTATATTGTTTCAGAAGATGGTGAAATCTATGTTGTACAGGCAAAAGATATCTCAATGATTGAGATACTGGAAATAAAGAAAAGCGAAAGATCTATCAAATTAGATGGCATACGTAGAATTAGAAAGAGAAGAAACTATCGCGAACGGCCAATTTATGTGATGGATAACGAACTATTTTATATGAGCATTATCAGTAAATGTGAAGATATGGTTCTTGGATGCAAGGGACGAAAGCCTGGTATCAAAGATATAATCGAGATAATTTCCTCCTATGAAGCAGAACTTGAAGAGTTTGTATTGAGGCATGAACGGTTCGGCGTTCTTGGATTATCTATTCAGCCCCCGGAAGACGTCTACCAGATCGCCAGTCATTACCTTGATGACATGCCCGAATTGCAGAAACAGGTTTCCAAGGCTCTCCATAACAATCTGTATAAAATAGACTATTTTTTATCAGAAACCGACACACTTATTGCTAAAGATAAAATCAAGATCAATCTATGCACTCATGCTGCATATGGCATCGATACAATACGAAATCCTTTATGGTCTGTATACTGGAATATTAAAAGACATAATCAAATAGTCAAAGAATCCAAAAGATTAGGATTCAAGACCGGGGATGTCATCGGTATTGATATTGATTCTGAAGAAAAACCGACTGTTTATCGTTTATAAACTCATGTTCAATATAACCATAATAAAATGCGTATTCCGCATTCAAACCCCTTTGAAACTACGCCTGTGTATGGGGCAGGGGCCGAATTCCCTGATGGCCTCTTTATGAGCCCTGGTTGGATATCCTTTGTGCCTGGCGAATCCAAATTCCGGATAATCGATATGATATCTTTCCATCAGCCTGTCTCTGGTTACCTTGGCAACAATTGAAGCAGCAGCAATGGAGATACTCAGAGAATCACCCCTGATAACCGGCTCCTGTGGCAGGTTTGAAGATATTCGGAATTTGCCGTCGATAAGCAGATAATCCGGTTGGGGGTTAAGATTGTCGACAGACATGGCCATCGACATGAGTGATGCCTTAAGTATATTGATGCGATCTATTTCTATCGAGTCAACTATCCCTATACCTATGGATATTGCATGCTCGTAAATCTTTTCATATAGATCTGCTCTTTTTCCCGGCGTTAATTTTTTTGAATCTTTTATATCGGAAACCGGAAAAAAGGATGGCAGTATAACTGCTGCGGAAACAACAGGCCCTGCCAGAGGGCCACGGCCGGCTTCATCAATGCCTGCAACTGTTGAAAAGCCCTTTTCAATACTTTTTTTTTCAAAAGACCATGGGTCTGGTTTCATAATTAGTTGAAACGCTGTTCCTTTATTCTGGCGGCCTTTCCTCTCAGTTTGCGCAGATAATAGATTTTTGCACGCCGCACACGGCCCTTGGAAACAATCTCGATTTTATCGATGACCGGTGAATGGAGAGGGAAGATACGCTCAACACCTATACCGTACGAAACCTTGCGTACTGTAAAGGTAGCGTTACTTCTGCCTTTGCGTTTGCTTATTACAACCCCCTGAAAAGCCTGAATGCGCTCTTTTTCGCCCTCCTTTATCTTGACATATACCTTAACAGTATCTCCTGGAGCAAAAGCAGGCAAATCAAGCCGCATCATTTCTCTTTCTATCTGTTCTATTGTTTGCATAATAATATCCTCTTGACATTGGTTGAGTAGTCGAGTGGGAAATTGGTCGAGTGGTTGACTACTCGACTACTTGACTACTCGACTATTTACATGCCTTAGTGGCTGAACTTTTTAATTTCCCATAAGTCTATCAAGTATAATGGCTGCCGCAGACCGAACCGAAAGGTGGTTGTAGCCGGTATTACCCTTAATCGGTTCAAGTATGTAGTCGGCACCGGCAATAAAATCTTTTGACAGCCCCCATGCTGTGCCAAAAACTAACAGATAGGGTCTGCCGCTTTTAAGCATTTCACGAAACTTTCCAAAATTTATGCTGCGATGACTATCCCTGGCGCAAGTAGCAACGATTTTTGGCGCCCCTTCACCATTGTTGCGGATATGGTCTATGACATCATCCAATGAGTCTTTTATACAGATCAGTTCAAGAGCTTTACCCCTTTGGGGATTATATATTGAGCCGTATCCGCTTAGCCAGTGTGAAACTATCTTTTCAACAAGCGCCTTCTGATCCGCCAGGGGAGTTATAATATATAATGATTGCACACCGTATGTTTTTGCCGCTCTTGACAAATCGTGCAGATCGAGGTTTGTCACGGCAGAAGCTATTGTGCTGCCATTCTTATTTACTACCGGATAATGTGTCAGGGCTACGTAAAGATTGGGCATGTATGATTTTTTCAATATGTCGGCGCCATTTTTCCAGGATTTTAATCTCATTTTTGCTTATAGGCCTTTTCTCCAAAAGGTCTTTTCTTTTCAGGAAGGTGCGTATCAAAGATGCTTCGAGCCTCCATTTTTCAATTTCCATGTGGTTGCCCGACAGCAGCACTTCCGGAACTTCAGACCCTTCAAAGCTTCTCGGCCTTGTATATTGTGCATATTCCAGGAGGCCGTTTGAAAATGAATCCTTTTCCGCCGAATCTTTGCCGCCAAGCATGCCCGGGATCAATCTTGCCGTCGCATCGATGATAATCATGGCTGCTATCTCTCCACCTGTCAGCACATAATCACCGATTGAAATTTCATAATCTATGAAATTATGACAAATGCGTTCATCAATCCCCTCGTAGCGGCCGCATACGAGGATAAGCCCTTCAAATGATGCAAGTTCACGGGCAACATTTTGATTAAAAACACGTCCCTGAGGAGTCAGCAGTATGGTTTTCGCAGATGGAGCTTTCTTTCTTGCAGCCCGGATAGCGCCTGATAGAGGCTCAGGCTTCATGACCATTCCACAACCGCCGCCATAAGGCCTGTCATCAGTAACCCGATGTTTACCTTCTGCAAAATCCCTGATATTTATGGTTGAAGCAGAAATTTTCTTTTGTTCTATTCCCTTTCTAATAATCCCATAACTCCAAAACGAATTAAACATTTCAGGGAAAATAGTAAGAGCAATAAAATTAATCATTTGTCAAAGAGCTCTTCACAAACCTTCAGGCAGGTCAACCCGCATAATTTTCTTTTTAAGATCAATTTTTTTAACCACAGATTCGAGACCTGGAATAAGTATTTCATCATCATTATTTTTGACGACATAGACGTCGTTGCTTCCTGTAGGAATTATCGATTCAACACGGCCTATAAATTTTTCATCGATTGTATAAACAGAAAGCCCTATAATATCAAACCAGTAATATGACTCGTCTTCAAGTTCCGAAAGCTTTGCTTTTTCAATGAAAAGATCGGACCCGACAAGGGCTTCAGACATGTCGCGGTCATCCACCCCTTTAAGAGATAAAAGAATAGTTCGTGTATGAGGTTTAACCCATTGTATCACATAGATTTTGTCCCGGCTTTTATTAGCTCTTACGAGAATCAAACCGCCTGGCTTAAAAGCAGATAAAGACTCGGCATAGGAACAGACCTTGACGGTTCCCTTAAGACCATGCACGCCGACTATCTTTCCAATAAGGAGAAGGTTGTTTTTCTCCACTGTTTCATTCTATAATTTCAAGGACCGTGCGTTTTTTTATCTTGGCGGAAGCAGCGCTTAATATGGTCCGCATTGCCCGAGCAGTACGGCCTTGCTTGCCAATAACCTTTCCTAAATCCTCTTTGGCTACTTTAAGTTCTAAAACCGAGGTCTGGCTACCCTCTACCTCTGAAACCTCTACCTGATCCGGATTGTCAACCAGCGCTTGTGCAATGTGTTTTATCAGATCTTTCATAGCTCCGCCTCCTTATTCGCGAAAAAATCTTCTTTTTTTAAAAGATTTTTTACCGTGTCTGTAAGAATAGCTCCCTGATCTATCCAGTACTTTACACGCTCACCCTTGAATGAAACCTCAACAGGATCAAGCAATGGATTATATGTGCCGACGGTTTCCAGGAATTTGCCATCCCTTGGGCTTTCACTGTCAGCTACAACAATTCGATAAATTGGTCTTTTTTTTGCGCCGAACCTGGCTAGTCTGATTTTAACCGACATCTCTTTTCTCCTTTAAATCGGCAACATGCCCCGGCTTATCCCACGCATGCCGCCTTTGCTGTATTTCTTAATCATCTTCATAACTTGAGTATAATTTTTAAGCAGCCTGTTTATATCCTGAACAGTTGTTCCGCTGCCTTTGGCGATTCTTTTTCGTCGCTGCCCGTTTATTATTGTATGTTGACACCGTTCCCGTAGCGTCATTGAATTAATGATAGCTTCGGCTTTGACAAATTCCTTTTCATCTAATTTAAGATTTTTGAGATGTTTGCTGTTGCCGATACCGGGCATCATTTTTAAAAGATCGTTTAATGAGCCCATCTTGCGTATTTGAACCATCTGATTGCGAAAGTCATCTAATGTAAACTGGTTTTTTCTAAGCTTCTTTTCAAGCTCAACCGCCTCTTCGTGATCAATCATTGACTGGGCTTTTTCGATAATTGTAAGGACATCCCCCATGCCCAGTATTTTTGAGGACATCCTGTCCGGATGAAAGGTTTCCAGTTCGCTGAGCTTTTCACCAACACCTATGAATTTTATGGGTTTGCCTGTTATTGTCTTTATGGAAATGGCTGCTCCCCCACGGGCATCACCATCCATCTTGGTAAGAATAACGCCGCCGATATCAAGAGCCTCATCAAATGATTTTGCAATATTAACAGCGTCCTGGCCCGTCATTGCATCGGCCACAAGGAGTATGTCGGATGGTTGGACAGCCTCCTTTATGCGTAAAAGCTCGGCCATCAACTCGCCATCAATATGCAGACGTCCCGCAGTATCGAGGAGCAGAGTGTCATACCCTTCCTGATGTGCCGCTGCCCTGGCCTCCCTGCAAATCTGAACAGGATCCATTTCCACGCTTGACGGGAATACCGGGACAGCAAGTTGCTCCCCAATTTTTCTTAGCTGATCAATAGCTGCCGGACGATAAACATCTGCCGGAACCAGATACGGCTTTTTCCCTCTTTTTCTTAATAAAACAGACAACTTGCCTGCTGTAGTTGTTTTACCGGAACCCTGCAGGCCAACCAGCATAACAGACACCGGATGCGAACCGGACAGGCGCAAGTCTTCATAACTGGAACCCATAAGTTCCGTCAGCTCATCATTGACTATTTTTATAACCTGCTGGCCCGGCGTCAGACTCGCCATGACCTCCTGACCGATGGCTCGCTTTTTTATATCTGCAATCAGTTTTTTTACAACTTTATAGTGGACATCGGCCTCAAGAAGGGCTATACGAACTTCTTTTAAGCCCTCTTCAATATTTTTTTCCGTTAATTTGCCGTGTCCTTTTAGCTTTTTAAATACAGATGTAAGCTTGTCGGTTAAATTATCAAACATAAATATATCCAAAGAATGATTATTGAAAACTTTTAAATTAATGGTATAATTATATTATGTCAAGGAAAAATACGCCTGTTCAGTCATCAACAATGCTTACTATTTCTTTTATCACAATATTCTTAGACTTTGACAATTGGGGGATTCTCTCATGGCCCAAAAGCCAACCTATGAAGAATTAGAGCAACGGATTAAGGAATTAGAGAAAAGAGTCATTGAATGCAAGCAAATGGAAGAGGAACTCCTGAAAACCGGACCAGCAAAACCTGTGACCGGCAGAGGAAAAATTCTTGTAATGGATGATGAAAAGATGATCAGAATCCTTGCCGGTGAAATGCTGAGCCAATTGGGTTATAATGTCGAAGTTTCCAAAGATGGCGTTGAAACTATTGAGTTGTACAAAAAGGCCGGTGAATCAGGAAACCCTTTTGATGCGGTTCTACTTGATTTAACCATTAAATACGGCATGGGTGGCAGGCAAACTATTGAGAAACTTCTTGAAATTGATCCTAATGTTAAAGCAATTATTTCAAGCGGATACTCCAATGGTCCAATCATGTCTGATTTCGAGGCATACGGTTTCAAAGGCATTCTTGCCAAGCCATTTAACATGAATGAACTGACTAAGGTTTTAGATGGGGTGCTAACAAAAAGAGATGAATAACTCCATGTGAAAGAACAATGTTTTTGATTCTCTCTCCTAATGGCAATGGCCGTAAGATTAAGAAATAAAATATTTATTATAAGAGAATATTGAACGGCAGAGTAAAGCGTTTTTTGAACATTGAACGTCGAACATTGAACGTCGAACATCGAATAATGAAATCGCTTCGCTCTGTCAGTTTATAAATTAGCAGAATACCTTATTCAAAATTCGACGTTGGATGTTCGATGTTGGACGTTCAAAGCGTTCATAACCTTTTAGCTTGACGGCTATGTCCTTGATATTGGATTGTAAGCTGCAGGAATCGCGATGCTTTTAGACCCCTTCGAGGGGTCTTCATCAAACCACGTCCTATGGGCGTGGTAGGTGATTTAGAAAATTAAATCGCTGTCTATAACGGCTCCTGCCTTTATTTTTGCCGGAGATTTGCCGCTGTTTGTTATTGCAACCCTTCCTTTTATTGTTACGTTTTTCTCAAAAAAAACATCCCCTTTTATGGTAAGAGATTCACAATCAATTAAGGATGGAACCCCATCAATAAGAAATCTTTCATTAAGCAGATCCCTTGAACCATAATATTTAGGATCGAGATTTATCTTTATCTCATCTAATTTCCTTTCCTGGTTTAAAATTAGAGACTGTTCTTTTGATAAAATATAACAGTCCGACCGGACCGCGAGCAGATCATTGCAGTTTTTGACAGGAAAAAAACGTGATCTTGGCACCTTTACCGCTGGTGTGTCTTCAAAAAGGGATATGGCGGCTCCCATTGCGGTTTCGATATGGTATACCTTTGGACTGGATTCATCCCTTGGGTCAAGGGTCTTTGGGTTTAGTATCATTGGAAGGCGAATTATTCCATATTCTTCAATAACCTCCTTTAATACCGGCAGGTTAATCCAGATGTTGTTTGTGTTGAAATACCTGTACCTGCTTATATCTCTAAAGGCATCCAATTCATCTTTTGGACACTGGGCTGCTTCACGCAAAATCAAATTGCCGTTTTTATGTCTGGCAATATGCCCTCCCTTTAAATCTGCGGGCGTTCTTTCGGCTACCTCCATCATAAATGGGAACCTGTTTTCGGAAAAGTAACCAAGAAGGGAAGCATTCATTGTAGCGCCCAGGTTGTCCGAATTGGCGATAAAAGCATATATTATTTTTCTATCAAGCAGATATTGTAGAGTCCCGGATGTATAAAGGGCTGTATAGACATCGCCGTGGCCGGGTGGATTCCACTCCAGGTCCGGATTTTGCGGCCATGTTGCAGGGCCAAACCCGTCACGTAGTATCTTGGGGAATTTGTGCTGAATAAATATTATGGGAAAGTTGGGCGGGTTTATTTGTGATAAAGCAGAAAGGGTATCCTGATGTGTGCTAAAGCTGTTCATAAATGACAGCATGATATTGTTTGTTTGCGCCTGCTTTACTATTATCTCAAGAAAGCTTTTGCCGTTTTTTACCCTGATAATGGATTTGGGCTTTGTAAGGCCCATAGTAGTGCCAAGTCCGCCGTTTAATATAATCATCACGACATTTTGTAAGACTTTTGTCCCTGCATCGGCATATTGGCCGATATTATCCGCGTTTTCAATTTCGTCCGCATTTAGCGGCCTTATATCTTTATCAAACACAAGACCTGTTTCACCGGCGACTACCTTTTTATAATAATAAGCAAATGTATCAATAACAGCCGGCTGCAGCCCCTCTTTTTCCATCTTTACAATAAAGGATTGCAGATGGTTCGGCATGCTGGATTGTTTCATAATAAGCCCCCTGGGAAAATCTAAACCCTCTCAATCCATCCCATTGCGTCTTCTGTTCTGCCATACTGGATGTCGGTTATGGCTTGATAGAGCCTGTTTGCCATAGGCCCGACTTTGCCGCCACCTATATTTATAACTCTGTCGCCGTATTTCATTTCACCAACAGGAGAAATAACAGCGGCTGTTCCCGACCCGAAAATTTCTTGCAACTTTCCTGAGTCGTGCGCATCTATCAGATCATCTATGCTGATCTGGCGTTCACTAACCTTTATATTCCATTTTTTTACTATAGTTATTACAGAATCTCTGGTAATACCAGGCAGAATGCTTCCATTTAACATAGGGGTTACCAACTCATCATCTATGACAAAAAATATGTTCATAGACCCGACCTCCTCAATGTACTTCTGATGGACGCCATCAAGCCACAGCACCTGTGTATAACCGTGTTTGTGGGCTTCTTCTCCTGCATACAGACTTGCCGCATAGTTTCCGGCTGCTTTGGCCTCGCCTATTCCGCCGCGTACAGCTCTGACATGATTCTTTGTCACCCAGATTTTAACCGGATTAAACCCTTCTGGATAATATGCGCCGACCGGAGAAAGGATAATAAAAAAACGGTATGTATATGAAGCGCGCACACCCAGAAAAGGGTCTGTTGCGATAATTGTTGGCCTTATATACAGGGAGGTTTCCGGCGCGCCGGGAATCCAGTCTTTTTCCAGAGCAATTAACTGTTTCATGGCATCAAAGACAAAGCCCTCGTCAAATGCGGGAATACAAAGCATTCGGCAGGATCGGTTCAGCCGCTTGAAATTATCTTTTGGCCTGAAAAAGTGGACAGCGCCCGAATCTGTTTTATAAGCTTTCAGCCCTTCAAATACCGCCTGTCCATAGTGGAGCACCATGGTTGCAGGGTCCATTTCAATAGCGGTATATGGTTCAATTCGTGGATTATGCCATCCATTGTCAAGGTTGTAATCCATGTTAAACATATGGTCGGTAAATATTGTTCCAAAACCGAGACTCGAATCGTCAGGTTTGGGTTTAAGTGTGTCCGATTTTGTAACTGTTAGTTGCATTTAACCTCCTCAGCAAAAGATAAAATTGTAACAATTTAGGGCTATTTCCAAAGCATGAGTCCTGTTGTATCATCATAGGCCCTTTGCATTGGTCTTCCTGTTAATTCCTGCAAATCTATTTCTCCGGCAAAGATAATGGTTTCAGAAAAAAGATGCCCGCCGGTTGTTTTCCCATGTTCATCCGCAAGTAGAATATGAGCATGAATAAACGGCTTGCCGTCCTTTAGCGAAACATTGCCTGTACAGCTTACGATTTCAAGCGGCGCTTCCTCTTTAACGGTTACATAAACCTGTTGCTTTTGATCGTAGGCGCCTATAGTGGCGGAAGAAACAGCGCCGATAACTGAAAATGTCGCCATCTGGATCGAAACATCCTCACAGAACTCCTCGACAGAAAGAATCAAATCTCTGCCGTGAGGAAGACAGCCTACAAAAAGACGTCCTTGCTGAAATTCAAAACAGGAAAGTTCATTCATCACAATATCCTGACCCGGCCATGCCGGAATATAAAAAACCGGGATATAAAAAAGGTTAAATAAATTCGGCATCTTTCATTTATCGGTTTACACTTTTTGTGGGAGAGGCTTTCAGCCTCGAAAATCGTGGCTAAAAGCCACTCCTACAAAAATAACGAAAAACTTGTAATTGTAAATGGAAGAGAGATTTATTTCCCAAAAGTCTCAACTACTTTCATGCGATTATGAAGGATGCCATAAATTTTCTTGTTTATTTTTTAGAAATATAGCAAATTTACGCTAAAATCAAGATTTAATTCATCATTTCCACAAGTGTTAGCAGAACCGGCTTGCCGCTATTAAGAAACAGGCTCTGGGCAAAGGCATCCTCAATGGAATTTATCAAATTGACACAAAACCGCTATATATGCTTTAATATTACAATTATAATCCAGGTGATCCTGTTCATAATATCAATTCTTTATTAAAAGGGTATGGCCTTTGTAAAACGCCCTCTTTTGTCTCCGCCAGAGTACTCTGGCGGAGATATTTTCCAAAGGTCTCATAGTTTGAACCAAAAAAGATGGCGGGTGTGTTTTGCTAAATGATTATCAAATAATTGACATTGAATATTTTATTGGGATATAAGAAAAAAATTATGTAACTATTCAGCCACAGATATACGCTGATCAGCACTGATATTTTTTCTTTTATTATCATATATAAATCTTTTGAATTCTGGTTTTTTGCCGAAATTTAATAATAGGCCAACTTCAATATTGATGAATTTGTAAAAAGTCGTCACTCCGATGAAAACCGGAGTCCAGATAGTTTATCCGCCAGAGTGCGTTGGCGAACTTGAAAGGACTGGATAGCGCTAACGGTTAGCGCTTTCGCTTCACTACGTGTCCGGCTGGAGTTTATCCCGCACTTGATGCGGGGCCGGAATGACGGAAAACGGTATTTTTTGACTTCTAAGAATAATATCTGTGATTTCTTTGTATTTAAACCTATCTGCGTTCATCTGTGTGAATCTGTGGCTGAATAGTTAAAAAATTATTTAAAAAAGGAAAGGAAGAAAAAACTATGGATATACCTAATACAATGGCCAGCATAGAGCCGGTCAAACTTACTCTTGACAGCAAATTTAAGTTCAAATGCCATAAAGGGGTAAAATGTTTTACCAAATGCTGCAGGGGTATTAATATTATACTGACACCCTATGACATTATCAGGCTAAAGAATCGTCTGAAGCTTTCATCAGAAGAGTTTTTAGCCATTTATACTGAGCCGCAGCTTTTAGAAAAAACAGATCTGCCGATAATCACCTTAAAGCTTTTAGATGATGATTCGTCTGATTCAAAAGAGAAGCTATGCCCCTTTGTCAGGAAGGATGGCTGTATTATTTATGAAGATAGACCTACCACATGCCGTTATTATCCGCTTGGTGTCGCTTCACTCAGTCACAAAGAAGGGGCAGACGATGAAGGATTCTATTTTTTTGTTCATGAAGCTCACTGCCTTGGTTTTGAGGAAGACAAGGAATGGACTGTTCGTGAATGGCGCAAGGATCAGGGGGTTGATATCCATGATGAAATAAACGCCAGTTGGACCGACCTGGTCGTCAGAAAGAGATCCTTTCCGAAGAATGTAATGTTAACGGAACAGAGCAAGAAGATGTTTTTTTTAGTAAGTTATAACATCGATAAATTTAAACAATTTATCTTTGAGACTTCATTTCTGGATCGATATAAAATTGACAGTGAAACTGTGGAAAAGATAAAAGAGGATGAAATCGCCCGTCTGGAATTTGGAATTAAGTGGTTGAAATCGCTTCTTTTTAAGGACGCAAGTGAAGATCAGTTTGAGATAAACAAAAAGCCGGAAGGGAAGGTATAAGGATTGTTGATTTAAGGATTGTCGATTGATGATTGGGTTTTACAATCGACAATCCTTATTCTCTAATAGCTCTCATAATAAAGCTCTTGCAGGTTAGACGCACTGCTTAAACGGGCATCAATATCAACCCCGAAAAATTCTGCAACAGGTTTTAATATTTCCGGGTTATCAGACTGTACTTTCCGGGCTGTTTCAATAACCTTTTCCAGCCCACTTACTGTCATTTTACCCAAAGGCTGCCTGCACCCTCCGGAAGGCATGCCAAGAATTGACATAAGAGTCTTGATGCCCAGCGGATTTCTTGCCCTGCATACAACCTCTCCATAAGGTGTTTTCTCTTTAGTTTTAATTGTTACAAGCCCGAAAAGAGGTTCAAGGGCGGATAATATCTTTTTGGCTTCAGCCTGATTCCCCTGCTCAAGCAGCTTGACCATTTCTGTAACAGGTCCGGGAGCAACATTTGAAGCAACAGAAACAACACCTGATGCCATTATTTCCGGGTCTGTCATCATCTCAAAGGTCAGGCCGTCATCACCGGAAAGTATGGTAAAATCCGCTCCGCAACAGGCTCTTGTGTGTTTCATGTTTTCAAGGCTTCCGGTAGCTTCTTTTACCATGTTAACATTATCAAAATCCCTGTTAAGAATTGCAAGATCTTCCGGGAGTAACTGCGCGCCGGTCCTGCCGGGAATTACATAAGGGATAATCTGCACGTCAGGGAAGGCTCTGGCAACAGGCGCAACATATTCTCGCCGGATTTCAAGAGAACTTGGCCCATTATAATATGGATCTACAAGCAATAAAGCTTCAACTCCGATATCAACAGCATGCTTTGATGATTCAAGTGTCTCTTTTGTATTGTTGCTTCCGGTTCCTGCTATGCAGATACATTTTCCACGTGTTTTTTTCGCCACATCTTCAATGACCTTGTTATGTTCATCCCATGTCAAAGTCGGGCTTTCACCTG
Source organism: Desulfobacterales bacterium (assembly GCA_030610995.1). Lineage (GTDB taxonomy): Bacteria > Desulfobacterota > Desulfobacteria > Desulfobacterales > ETH-SRB1 > Desulfaltia. The sequence goes on along the minus strand of JAUWQO010000045.1, from coordinate 3,054 downwards.
TAGTTCCAACAGCCAGGATTCCGGTTATTCCGTTTTTTATCTGGAAATCCGCAAGTTTTCCAAGACCTTCATAATCAACAGTATCATTAATAAATGGTGTTACAAGCGCAGTGAAACATCCTTTATACATAACACCTCCTATGATTATCTGCCGCCGGTACCCCTTCCTTCAATACTCCTACCTGCAAGAGGGTTGTAAAGCTTTATAATGGCCACCTTCATTACATCTAACATCTTTATATCCAGTATAATATTCATCAAGGTATTTTCCCCTTCTTCAGGGAGGATACAAGCATTTGAATCGTCAAACGTTAAATCCGGGAATGCCTTTAGAAGCTTTTTTTTCTCCTTTTTTGTAACGTCAATCTGGAGCGCCTTTTTGCCGTCTATCTCCTTAACCCCAGCGGACAATCCTGCCTCTTCGAGCTTTTTTAGTTTGTCATCATCTAAAAAAATCTTAATGTAAAAATCTGCCATTTGATTACCTCCTGTTTAGTATTAAAAATTTCTAACTTCTTGATTAACGAAAAAACAATATGATAACTTTTTTTAACTATCATATGATGGTCTCGTAAAAAGCTAAGTTATGCCGCTTCGCGGCACTGTAACCGAAAATAACTTGTCAATCATATCAAAAGGTTATGATTTAGTTATTTGAAAGTCGGATATACCACTTAACCGTCATTCCGGCGAAAGCCGGACACGTAGTGACACGTAGTAAAGCGAAAGCGCTAACCATTAGCGCTATCCAGTCTTTTCAAGTAGTTGCAGACCATCTGGACTCCGGTTTTCACCGGAGTGACGACTTTTTACGAATTCATCATCATATAACTATCGTAGGTTTCATATTAAGAATTTTCATTTCTGTCAAGAAAGTTCTGGAAATTTAACGGCTTTGTAAAAAGTCAAAAACCCCTTTCCGACGAAACGTGTTAAGTGTTAAGTGATTAATAAAACAGTTAATTGATTTAACCCACAACTCGCAACCTGATGAATTCGGCCATTAAAGTTTAAAGTTTTGGCATCCTTCAGCAAACCCAAAAAGTAGTTTACAGTTTTAGCGCTTCTCGTTCCCATGCTCCAGCGTGGGAATGCATACCATATGGGTTCCCACGCTGGAGCATGGGAACCAGGCAAGAACCAACATCAAAAAAGTGTAAACCAGGAAATGAAGGATGCCAAAGCTTTTGATAAATAAAATGGGTGCGAAACTTGAGCTTGTGTATTTAATGGTTGATGTGGTACAGACCTAGCACCATAGCAATATTTTAAAAGCTTAAGTATTACAAATTTCCTTTTTATCCTGGTTAGGAGCAACAGTTTTAATGAAATTTCAGAATTGCGTCAGAAACAAATATGGGAAGTGTGATCTTCCGTCTAATACGATTAGCAGAATAAAGGACGGGTTGCGAAAATTACATCTCGACGTTGAATACTCCAGCTTTAGAGTATCGGACAACATCTACTGGGGACAGATATGGATTGATTCAATACAAATAGTCTGTAATGGAAAAGGCATTACCCCGGAGCTTGCGGAGGCCAGCGCATACGCAGAACTGGCTGAACGTTTCAGCGCGGGAATGTTTTATCCGGTCTTTGAAGAACGGGTCAGGTTTAACATCCCGGCCCTTTACAATGAGAAAACCAACAGGTTCCTGAATTTTGAGTGGATGGAGGGATATGTGCATGCCCACCAGGATGATTTGGAAGAAAACGTTCTAAAAATAGAAGACCTGCTGGCAAACGAAAGTCATTTAGCGGATCAAGACATTGAGCATATCAAAAACAGCCACATGGCCAAACATTGGGTTAACGGTTTTTCAATAGTTCATGAAGAGACAGTAAAAATTCCAATCAATTTTGTTGCATATATTCACGCTTCTAACGGGATGGCGGCAGGAAATACCATCGAAGAGGCAATGATTCAGGCTTTATGTGAAATATTTGAACGTCATGCCCAAATACAAACAATTAAACCTGAAAAAACAGTTCCATCAATTGATTTGGATTCTGTGGACAATGACGTCATAAAGGAGATGATTAAATTCTATCAGGGAAAGAATGTTGATGTAATGATCAAGGATCTTTCTTTTGATGGGCTGTTGCCCTGCATAGGTGTCCTGTTCATCAACCACAATTTGCCTCCTGATCGCATGGAACATAGAATACTGATACCGGGCGCATCTTTCAATCTGGAGGAAGGTCTAACAAGGTGTTTTACGGAAAGCATGCAGGGCCGTGAAACTCTACTGGCTCCCCGTCCACAGTTGGATAAACCGCTTGTCCATCGATCTCACGTTAACAATTATTACCTGTTAATGAAATGTGGTATTTCTCCAAAAGATATCTCATTTCTTGAGCAAGGCGAAGTTGGCGCTTACAGGAACGGTAAAATCAAGGATATTTTTGGCGAGATTGAGGAAATCAAGAGAATATGTAAACTGTTCAATACCGATTGCATAATACTCGACCACACCCATCCAATATTAAACTTTCCAGTAATAAGAGTAATTATTCCACGGATTTCTGACTTTTTACCTTTCTTGAATCAAGATATTCTCGTATCTGAAGCAACAAGACCGTCCGCTACATGGCGTGGAGCAAGATTCAGGAAGATAATGCAGAGTTTTTTTGCATAGCATCTGTTGAGAATTTCGTAAAAGGTCGTCACTCCGGTGAAAACCGGAGTCCAGATAGTTTGCAAGTGTTTGAAATGACTGGATAGCGCTAAAGCTTCACTACGTGCCCGGCTTTTGCCGGAATGACGGAAAACGGTATTTTTCGACTTTTTACGAGACCATCATCTGTTGGCAATTCCGTTTTTTCTTGACAACAGGATTACGCCATAATAACCAAAAAAGCTTTAATAATAGTTCAGCCACAGGCAAAAGGGCCTGTAAATAGTTGAATAGTTAGTGTCTGAACGAAAACCCCTCTTTTTGTCATTTCGACCGAAGGGAGAAATCTTGTAGTCGTTTACGGCTTGAAACTTGAAATTGGAAAGTAGAAATTTGGGAGAGATGAAACTATACACAAAATTGAATGCGTTTATCA